>JARFRB010000012.1 GCA_029287455.1 Pelagibius litoralis
CTTCGAGGTCGAGCTGGTGACCTTGACGCATTCCATCCCCGAGCCGAACGCGGTGGTGCTGCGTACCCCCTGCGGAACGGTGCTGCATACGGGGGATTGGAAGCTGGACGACGACCCCCTGGTCGGCGACGACTTCGACCAAAAGCGCCTGAGGGAGATCGCCGGAGAGGGCGTGCTCGCAATGATCTGCGACTCCACCAACGCGATGGTGCCAGGGCACTCCGGCTCCGAATTGGACGTCCGCGACGGTCTCGACAAGGTCTTGGCGGGGCGCAAGGGCTGTGTGGCCGTGGGGTGCTTTGCCAGCAACGTCGCGCGCCTCGAAACGGTCATGCGTGTGGCCGAGGCGCATGGCCGCCGCGTGGCCCTGGTCGGGCGCTCCATGCATCGCATCCACGCCGCCGCGCGGGAGACCGGTTATCTTGAAGACCTGCCGCCTCTCGTGGACGTGCGCGATATCGGCTTCTTGCCGCGCGAGGAAATTCTTCTGCTTTGCACTGGCAGTCAGGGCGAGCCGCGCGCCGCCTTGTGGCGCATCGCCAACGGCGATCACCCGGACGTAGAGCTCGGCGAGGGGGATAGCGTCATCTTCTCGTCCCGCGTGATCCCCGGAAACGAGAAATCGATCTTCGCCCTCTATAACCTTCTCGCCCGAAAGGGGATCGAGGTCTTGAGCGATGTGGGCGATCCCGTCATCCACGTCTCCGGCCATCCCTGTCGGGACGAACTGACGCAGATGTATCAATGGGTGCGACCGCGTGTGGCGGTGCCTGTGCATGGGGAAGCGCGGCATTTGGCCGCCCATGCCAAGTTGGCAAGCGCCTGCCAGGTTCCGGAAGCCGTGGTGGCGGAGAACGGCGCCATGGTGCGACTCGCGCCGGGTAAGGCGGAGATCATAGATCAGGTTCACAGTGGCCGCCTGGCCCTCGACGGCGATGTTCTGCGACCCGTCGAAAGCCCCGTGCTGCGTCACCGGCGGCGGATGGTGACCAGTGGATCGGCCGTGGTGGCCTTGGTTGTGGACCGCGACGGGCATCTTCTCGCCGAACCGCGAATTTCCGCCGAGGGCCTTTATGATCACGAGGACGAGCCCGAAGTTCAAGAAGCGGTGGAATCCGCGATCGAAGGAGAGCTGCACAAGCTAAGCCGGCATGACCGGCAGATTGATACCCGTCTTGGCGAGGGCGTGCGCCTCGCCGTGCGGCGGTGCCTGCAACGAGAGTTGGGGCGCAAGGCCGTGGTGGATGTCCAAGTCATCCGCTTGAATTGAGGCCGCCACTCCCCGGCGGCCTTGAAGGAGAAGCGGCGAAGGATCAAGAGCCGAGGACTATAAGATGATCGGAAAATTGAACCATGTCGCGATCGCCGTGCCCGATTTGGAAGCGGCGAGCGCGTGTTACCGGGAAACCTTGGGTGCGAAGGTGTCCGACCCGCTCGCGCAACCGGACCACGGCGTGACCGTGGCCTTCATCGAGCTTCCCAACACGAAGATCGAGTTGCTGCATCCTTTGGGCGAGGGGTCACCCATTGCGAACTTCCTGGAGAAGAACCCCAGTGGCGGTATCCATCACGTTTGCTATGAGGTGGAAGATATCCTAGCCGCGCGCGATCGCTTGAAAAGCGAGGGCGCAAGGGTGCTGGGAGATGGCGAGCCCAAGATCGGGGCGCACGGAAAGCCCGTTCTCTTTCTTCACCCGAAAGACTTTCTGGGCACGCTGGTGGAACTCGAGCAGGTCTAACGGGACCACCGCATGAACTGGTTCACGGGCGTCGTCGTCTTTCTAATCATCTGGTGGGTGGTGCTCTTCGCGGTGCTGCCCTGGGGCGTGCGGCGGGTCGAGGAGCCGGAAGAAGGGCACGACCCTGGGGCGCCGGAGAAGCCCTTGCTCGCGCGGAAGTTTCTCGCCACAACGGCAATCTCGGCGGCCCTTTGGGGTATCGCCTACGTGATGATCGAAAGCGACATTTTCTCTTTCCGGGAAATGGTCCAGGGCTGGTAAGGGGCCGGCGAAACGTTAAGGGCGGTCCGGGATCACTCCCGACCGCCCTAACATTCATTTTCGATTCTTCTTGGGGCGGCTCGCCCGCCCTGGCTGCCTTGCGGCATTCCTCCGTAAACTTGGGCCGTGCCGGTTTCCGGCTTTTTGCACTCAAGCCTTTGCTTAATACTTCAAAGCCGCCCAGTCGTCACGAAAATTCTTAGGCCCGCGACCGGCTTTCTTAACCTTGGCCTACTGTTATCAGAGGACGGCGAATTTGATCGCGAACAATGCCGCTATGACCAAGACGGCCGGAGGGCACTCACTGAACTTGCCGCTCAATATCTTGATCACGGCGTAGGTGATGAACCCGAGCCCAATGCCGTGAGCGATCGAGAAGGTGAGGGGCATGCTGAGCGCGGTGACCACGCCCGGGGCGTACTCCGTGGCATCCTCCCAATCCAGTTCCGCCAAGCCGCGGGCCATTAGGCAAGCAACAAACAGCAAGGCGGGCGCCGTCGCGTAGCTGGGCACGGTCTGTGCCAAGGGCGAGAAGAACAGGCAGAGCAGGAACAGGGCCGCCACAACCACCGCCGTTAGGCCGGTCTTGCCTCCGGCCTTGATGCCGGACGCGCTCTCGATATAGCTCGTGGTGGTCGAGGTCCCCAGCACAGCGCCGGCCGTGGTCGCGGTGGAATCCGCCAGCAAGGCCCGGCCCAGCCGCGGAAGCTTGCCTTCCGAGTCAAGCAGCCCCGCCCGGTGCGACACACCGACCAAGGTCCCCGCCGTGTCGAAGAGATCAACGAAGAGGAAGGCGAAAACGATCGCGATCAATCCCACCTGGAACGCGCCGGCGAGATCGAGCTGCAGGAAAGTCGGCGCCATGGATGGGGGCGCGGAGACGATGCCCTTGAACTCGGAAATGCCCAAGGCCAGCCCCAGCGCGGTCGTGACGAGGATTCCGATGATCACGGCCCCAGGGATGCGCCGGAAGTCCAGCGCCACCATGACGATGAAGCCAAAAAGCGTCAGCAGAACGGGCCAGGAGGTCATATCGCCCAAGGTCACCAGGGTCGCCGGATGATCGACCACGAGGCCGGCGTTCTTGAGCGCGATGATGCCCAGGAACAGGCCGATACCGGCGGAAATGGCCAATTTCATTCCACGCGGGATAGCGTTGATGATCCATTCGCGAACCGGCAGGACGCTGATAACTATGAAGATAAGGCCGGACAGGAAAACCGCGCCGAGCGCCACCTGCCAGGTGTAGCCCATTCCCAGCACCACGCCGTAAGTGAAATAGGCGTTTAGCCCCATCCCCGGTGCCAGTGCAATCGGGTAGTTGGCGTAAAGCCCCATGATCAGCGTGCCGATGGCGGCCGCTAGACAGGTGGCAACGAAGACCGCGCCAAAGTCCATGCCTGCGTCGGACAGGATCGCGGGGTTGACGAAGGTGATGTAGGCCATCGTCAAGAAGGTGGTGAGGCCGGCGAGAACCTCGGTCTTTACCGTGGTCCCGTTCTCGGCGAGTTTGAAAAAACGATCTAGCATTTTGCCCCCATATGATGTGCCGAACGCCCGCAAGATTTGCTGCATCGGCTCCCCGTTCGCTTCGGGAAAGCGCCAACCTTAGCTATGATTAAGGTCTCGAAAGGCCCCCGGTCCCTGTCCGGCTTTGCCGGGAATGCAGCCCCCCGGCTGCTTGCGGCGAGTTTACCGCCCCGAGCGGCCTCTGGCTACGATTCTTGAACGGCGTTGGCCGCAATGGACATTGACGCGGGGTTTTCCTAGTCTCGCGCGATCCACGCCCGTGAGGGTGAAGATCCCGAGGATTTAGAGGCCCCGATGCGCCGTTCCGCCTTTTTCATGCCCACGTTGCGCGAGGACCCGCGTGATGCAGAGATTGTCTCGCACCGGCTAATGCTGCGCGCGGGCATGGTCCGGCAAGCTTCCGCCGGGATCTATTCCTGGCTGCCGCTCGGCTTTCGCGTGCTGAAGAACATCGAACAGATCGTGCGCGAGGAACAGGATCGGGCCGGCTGTCAGGAAGTCCTGATGCCCACCATCCAGTCCTCCGATCTTTGGCTGAAATCCGGGCGCTACAACGACTACGGCCCGGAAATGCTGCGCATCAAGGACCGGCATGA
>JARFRB010000002.1 GCA_029287455.1 Pelagibius litoralis
AGCCCTTGGCGATGCCCATGCCCGACCAAGCACCCTCCAGCCAATCGGCCTTGTTGGGCTTGTAGCCTTTGGAAATCTCGAAATCGCGCTCCAGGCGTTCGTTCCATTCCCCAAGCTGAGCTTGCACCTCGCCCTCGCCGAGGACCCCCTCGGCCACAAGCTGCTGGCCCTAGATCTCCCGCGTGGTGGGATGGCTTCGGATGGTCGTGTACATCAAGGGCTGGGTGAAGGCCGGCTCGTCGCCTTCGTTGTGGCCGTGCCGGCGGTAACAGAACATGTCGATGATGACGTCCTTCTTGAACGTCTGCCGGAACTCGGTGGCGATCCGCGCGACGTGCACCACGGCCTCCGGGTCGTCGCCGTTCACGTGGAAGATCGGCGCTTGAATGATCTTCGCGACCTCGGAGCAATAGGGGCCGGAGCGGGCATGCACCGGGTTCGTGGTGAAGCCGATCTGATTGTTCACAATGAAATGGATCGTCCCGCCGATCCGGTAGCCCTTGAGCTCCGAGAGGTCCAGGGTCTCGGGCACCAGCCCCTGACCGGCGAAAGCCGCGTCGCCATGCATCAGCAAGGCCATCACCCGGGTGCGGTCCGTGTCGCCGCGCTGTACCTGCTTTGCGCGTACCTTGCCGACCACCACCGGATTGACCGCTTCCAGGTGGGACGGATTGGCGGTAAGCGAGAGGTGGACCGTGTTGCCGTCGAACTCCCGGTCGGTCGAGGTGCCCAGGTGGTATTTCACGTCGCCAGAGCCGCCGACGTCCTCCGGATTGGCGGCACCGCCCTGGAACTCCTGGAAGATCGCCTGGAAGGGCTTGCCCATGAAGTTCGCCAGCACGTTGAGGCGCCCGCGGTGGGGCATGCCGATCACCACTTCCTCCAGGCCCAACTGGCCGCCGCGCTTGAGGATCTGCTCAAGCGCCGGGATCATCGATTCCCCGCCGTCCAGGCCAAAGCGCTTGGTGCCGGTGTATTTTTTATCCAGGAACTTCTCGAAGGTCTCGGCCGCCGTCAGGCGCTCGAGAATCGCGCGCTTGCCGGGCACCGTGAAGGTGGTGCGGTTGAACTCGGCGTTCTCGATCCGCTGCTGAATCCAGCGCTTTTGCTCCGGATCCTGAATGTGCATGAACTCGACGCCGATGGAACCGCAATAGATCCGGCGCACCGCCGCCACGATCTCCCGCAAGGAGGCGACCTGCATCCCCAAGACATTGTCGATGAAGATCGGGCGGTCGAACTCCTTCTCCGAGAAGCCATAGGACTTCGGGTCAAGCTCCGGATGGGGTTCGATGGGCGCCAAGCCAAGCGGGTCAAGCTTGGCCTCGAGGTGCCCGCGCACCCGGTAGGCCCGGATCATCATCAAGGCGCGGATCGAGTCCAGTGTGGCGGAGCGCACGGCCGGATCGTTGATGTCCACGCTTCCGTTGCCGCCCGTCCGGGGGGAGGGCGAAGGAGCCGGACCGGTGCCTCCCGCGCGGTCGACCGTTTCGTCCAGGACCGCCCGTGCGTCCGGAGCCAAGGCGTCGAAAAATCCGCGCCAACTCGGGTCGAGCCCGGCGGGATTGCCGAGATACTGCGCGTAGAGTTCGGCGAGGACCCCCGCGTTGGGTCCTAGATGCACCGCGTCGGTACCGGGTTCCAGCATGGCCATGTCACTTCGGCGCGGTTTTTATGCGATCAGCCCGCGCCGCCTTTCGTTGCCGGGCATTATTCCGAAAACCACTATATAGCGCACTAACGGCCCTTGCGTCCTGTCACAAGCGCTTGACGGCACATCAGCCCTCCATCGCCTTCAACATGGTGCTGCCCAAGCTGGCCGGCGAGTCGGCGACGAAGATGCCCGCTGCCTTCAAGGCCGCGATCTTATGGTCGGCGGTGTCCTTGCCCCCGGAAATCACAGCGCCGGCGTGGCCCATGCGCCGGCCAGGCGGGGCCGTGCGGCCGGCGATAAAGCCCACGGTCGGCTTCTTGATCGAGGACTGACTGAGGAACTCTGCCCCTTGTGCCTCGGCATCGCCGCCGATCTCGCCGATCATGATGATGCCCTCGGTCTCGCCGTCCTCAAGGAAGAGGCTCAGGCAGTCGACGAAGTTCAGACCGTTGACCGGGTCGCCGCCGATACCGATGCAGGTGCTCTGACCGAGCCCAGCGGCGGTGGTCTGCGCCACGGCCTCGTAGGGGAGCGTGCCCGAGCGCGAAACGATCCCGATCTTGCCGCGGCGATGGATGTGCCCTGGCATAATCCCGATCTTGCACTCGTCCGGGGTGATGATACCGGGGCAGTTCGGTCCGATCAGGCGGGTGCTGGAATTCGCGAGCACCCGCTTCACCTTGATCATGTCCTGAACCGGGATGCCCTCGGTGATGCAAACCACCAGGCCGATCCCCGCCTCGATGGCTTCCAGGATAGCATCCGCGGCGAAGGGCGGCGGCACGTAGATCACGCTGGCCGTGGCCCCCGTCGCATCCACGGCCTGGGCCACCGTATCGAAGACTGGGAGGTCCAGGTGCTTTGTGCCGCCCTTGCCGGGCGTTACGCCGCCGACCATCTGAGTGCCGTAGGCGATGGCTTGCTCGCTATGAAAGGTGCCCTGCGCGCCGGTGAAACCCTGGCAAATGACCTTGGTGTTGCTATCGACCAGGACCGACATCTAAGCGGCCTCCTTCACGGATTTCACGATTTTCTCAGCCGCGTCAGCCAGGTTGTCGGCGGACACGATGGGAAGTCCGGATTCGGACAGGATCTTCTTTCCCAGCTCGACGTTGGTGCCTTCCAGGCGCACGACCAGCGGCACGTGCAATGACACCTCACGCGCTGCGGCAACCACGCCTTCGGCGATCACGTCGCAGCGCATGATCCCGCCGAAGATATTGACCAGGATCCCCTCCACGTTGGGGTCGGAGAGGATGATCTTGAACGCCGCCGTCACCCGCTCCTTGGTGGCACCCCCGCCAACGTCCAGGAAGTTGGCCGGCTCGCCGCCGTAAAGCTTGATGATGTCCATGGTGGCCATGGCCAGGCCGGCGCCGTTGACCATGCAGCCGATGGACCCGTCGAGCTTGATGTAGTTGAGCTCGTGCCGCCCGGCCTCCAGCTCCATGGGGTCTTCCTCGTCCTCGTCGCGCAGCTCGGCCAAATCCTTGTGGCGGAACAGCGCGTTGTCGTCGAAGTTCATCTTGGCGTCCAGCGCGAGCACGGCGCCATCCCCGGTGATCACCAAGGGATTGATCTCGACCAAGGAGGCATCGAGTTCCGTGAAGGCTTTGTACATGGCGCCGAGGAATTTCACGGCGGCGCTCACCTGCTTGCCCTCGAGGCCGAGCGCGAAGGCGACCTTGCGGGCTTGGAAAGGCATCAGGCCGATGGCCGGGTCGATGATTTCCTTGACTATCCGTTCCGGCTGGTTGGCCGCGACCTCCTCGATCTCCATGCCGCCCTCGGTCGAGGCGACGACGGTGATGCGCCCGCTGCCCCGGTCGACCAGCATGGAGAGATAAAGCTCGCGCGCGATGTCGCAGCCTTCTTCCACATAGAGGCGCTTGACCTCCTTGCCCGATGGCCCGGTCTGTTTCGTTACCAGGATGTGCCCGAGCATCTTCCCGGCGGCCTCGGCCACCTCCTCGGCGGTCTTGCAGATGCGAACGCCGCCCTTGTCCTCATCGCTGTCCTTGAAGCGGCCGGCGCCACGGCCGCCAGCGTGAATCTGCGACTTGACGACGAAGACTGGGCCGGCGAGCTCGCCGGCCACCTTGACGGCTTCCTCTGGCGTATAGGCCACACCCCCGTTGGGGACGGCCACGCCGAACTTAGCCAACAGGCTCTTGGCCTGATATTCGTGAATATTCATGCCGGCTCGACTTGATTGTGGATCCGAATTCGGACTCGCGTTGATTTCTTGGCCCAGGTGGGAAGACAGCCCGAATTCCCGCCCGCGCCGTCACTTTAACACCCTGTCGCTGCAGTGCAACCACGGGTGCCCGCGCAACCACGAGCGCCCGCACAACCACGGGGGGCTGGGCAGGCACTCCCGGCCGCGCGCCGTTTACGCCTTCGCGCGCGGCTTGCGGGCCTTGCGGGCGGCGGCGGGCGCCTTTGCCTTGGTGGCCGGTTTCGGCTTCGCCGCGGCTTTAGCCGGCGCCTTGGCCTTGGCGGGGGTCTTGGCTTCGGCGGCGAGCTTCTTGCACGCGGTTACCAGGCCTCGCACAGAGCCCACGGAGTGGTCGAACATCTTTTGCTCCGTCCGGCTCAAGCTCAGCTCCACCACGCGCTCGATGCCACCCGCGCCGATTACCGCCGGGACGCCGACGTAGAGGTCCTTCACGCCGTAGGGGCCGTTGAGATAGGCCGCGCAGGGCAGGACGCGCTTCTTGTCCTTCAGGTAGCTCTCCGCCATGGCGATGGCCGAGGCGGCCGGCGCGTAGAAGGCCGAGCCGGTCTTCAGCAGCCCCACGATCTCCGCCCCGCCGTCGCGGGTGCGCTGGACGATCTCGTCGAGCCGCTTCTTTTCGATCCAGCCCATCTTGATGAGGTCGGGCAGCGGAATTCCGGCGACGGTCGAGTAGCGCACCATCGGCACCATGGTGTCGCCGTGGCCGCCCAGCACGAAAGACGAGACGTCCTGCACCGACACGCCCATCTCCTCGGCCAGGAAGTGGCGGAAGCGGGCACTGTCCAGCACGCCGGCCATGCCCACCACCATCCTGTGCGGCAGGCCGCAGGCCTCGCGCAGCACCCAGACCATGGCATCCAGCGGATTGGTGATGCAGATCACAAAGGCCTTGGGGCAGTTCTTCTTGATGCCATCGCCCACAGCCTGCATGACCTTCATGTTGATGGACAGCAGGTCGTCGCGGCTCATGCCGGGCTTGCGGGCCACGCCGGCGGTGACGATCACCACGTCGGCGCCGCGAATGGCGCGATAAGCGCTGGCGCCGGCGAGCTTGACGTCGAAGCCCTCGATCGGCCCGGCTTGGGAAATGTCAAGCGCCTTGCCCTGTGGAATGCCATCGACAATGTCGAAGAGCACGACGTCGCCCAGTTCCTTAAGGCCGGCGAGCAGCGCCAGCGTGCCTCCGATATTGCCCGCGCCGACCAGCGCGATCTTGTTCCGAGCCATATCTTCCAGTCCCCTCGAGTGTCACGCGTTGAAGCATCAATCGCCGCGCAAGGCGCATGCGAAGTTAGCAAGGTCGGGTGTGTACGCGCTTCTCGCCCGCCGGGCAAGGGAGGGACGTCCGTGGCGCGGCCGGCCGCCCGCGGTCGGGACAGGGTGCCGGGCACGAATACATACCCAAGTATTTAAATAATACTGAGCCTTATCCCGGTATTTAGAGCATAAGGACAGCCTTGTTGACGCTGATTATTTTGACTGATTGCTGTACAACGTGACAGTTTTTTGAAACACTCGACGCGTCGAGGGGTGGGCCCTCCTAATCAAGTCGGGGAAAATGTCGATGTACGCGAAGATCATGGTGCCCGTGGATTTGGAGCACCGCGAACGGCTCGGCAAGGCGCTGAAGACCGCTGCGGATCTGGCGAAGGCGAATGGCGCGCCAATCTGCTACGTGGGCATCACCGCGACCACGCCGGGGCCGGTCGCACACACGCCGGCAGAATTCGCGCGGAAGCTTGAAGCCTTCGCCGAGGAACAAGCGGCAGCACAAGGGGTCGTGGCAAGCGCCAAGGCCTACACCAGCCACGATCCCACGGTGGATCTCGATAAGGTGCTGGAGAAGGCAATCGAGGAGCTTGGCTGCGACCTGGTCGTGATGGCCTCCCATATTCCAGGCTTTCCCGAGCATATTTTCGCATCCAAAGCCGGCTATCTAGCTCAGCACGCCAAGATCTCCGTCTTCGTCGTTCGTTAGGCCGGCATCGCTTGGCGCGGGCCGGGCGAAGTCTTTGGTTGAATGCCCTCGGTTCCACTTGAATACACAAGGTAAGACAGATGACTGATGAAGCGACCAGTTCCACCGGGTTGCCCTCTCCGGAAGGCGCATCGGATATCATCGAGACCGACTACACCATCGGCCAGGACAACATAGCGACCAAGATCGGCCCTTTCGGACTCGATATCCATAATCCGGTCTTCGTCATATCCGGGCTCACGGTCATCGCCTTCGTGTTCTTCACGCTCGCCTTCCAAGACAGCGTGGGACCAATCTTCAGCGACCTGCGGTCATGGCTGACCTCGACTTTCGATTGGTTCTTCCTCCTCTCCGCCAACATTTTCGTCATTCTCTGTTTCGCGCTGATCGTTACGCCCTTGGGTAGCGTGAGGCTGGGGGGCAAGGACGCCACGCCGGATTACAGCTATCCTGCCTGGTTTGCCATGCTCTTCGCGGCGGGCATGGGCATCGGCCTGATGTTCTACGGCGTGAGCGAGCCGATCTCCCACTACAGCAGCGCGTTCGGCGGCACCTCGGTGGGCGAGGACGGAGCGCGGACGGACTGGGCGCCTTTGGGCGCGGCTGCTGGCGACACTGCGACGGCAACGGCAATTGGCATGGCCGCGACGATCTTCCATTGGGGACTGCATCCCTGGGCGATTTACGCCATCGTGGCCTTGTCGCTGGCCCTCTTCTCCTACAACAAGGGCTTGCCGCTCACCATCCGCTCCATCTTCTACCCGATTTTCGGTGAGCGCATCTGGGGCTGGACTGGTCATATCATCGATACGCTAGCGGTTTTCGCGACACTTTTCGGGCTCGCGACTTCGCTGGGCTATGGCGCCGAGCAAGCCAATGCCGGCCTGGATTTCCTCTTCGGATGGACGGTCAGCGACACCTCCAAGGTAATTTTGATCGTGGCCATCACTGCGGTTGCCCTGGCCTCCGTCGTCGCTGGCATGGACGCGGGCGTGAAGCGCCTGTCGGAAATCAACATGGTGCTAGCCGCCTTGCTGCTGCTGTTCGTGATTATCGTCGGTCCGACAATGGAGATCGTCAGCGGGTTCTTCGCGAACCTGGCGTCTTACGTCGAGTACCTGCCGGCTTTGTCCAATCCCTTCGGACGCGAGGACGCGAACTTCAGCCAGGGCTGGACGTCCTTCTATTGGGCTTGGTGGATTTCGTGGTCGCCCTTTGTCGGCATGTTCATCGCGCGGGTGTCGCGGGGCCGGACGGTGCGCGAGTTCGTCATTTGCGTGCTGTTGATCCCCTCGCTGGTCTGCGTGCTCTGGATGACCGCCTTTGGCGGCACCGCCATCAGCCAGATCGTCAACGAGGGCTATCAGGCGGTCGCCGATGCCCCGCTGGAACTGAAGCTCTTCCAGATGCTCTCGCAGTTGCCGTTGACCTCGATCGCCTCGTTTATCGGCATCGTTCTGGTCATCGTGTTCTTTGTGACTTCCTCGGACTCCGGGTCCCTGGTGATCGACACCATCACCGCTGGCGGCAAGGTGAACGCTCCCATGCCGCAGCGCGTGTTCTGGTGCTCCTTCGAGGGCATGGTGGCCATCGCGCTGCTGCTCGGCGGCGGTCTTGGATCCTTGCAGGCCATGGCGGTTTCGACGGGTTTCCCCTTCACCATAATCCTGCTTCTGGCGTGCTACGCCATCGTCAAAGGCCTGATGGACGAGCCGCGCTAGCCGGGAACCGTGGTGCTGGAGATCTCCGTGGCTTCGGAGGTCTCCAGATCAAACTTCAGGCGCGGCACGCTTTCCAAATCCTGGCCGGTGACCCGCAGAAAGCGGGCGCCGGCCGGATAGTCTATCGCGTGAATGCAGCCGACGTCGTAGAGGCCGGCATTCCCGGGGTCGAGCCGGTAGGTTCGCAGCTTGCGCAGTTCGGCGGCGCCGGGTCCTTGCCTATCCCCCAGGCGCTCGTACTCGGTCATCTCAGTATGCGCGGATACCTGACCGTAGACCGCCCAGGACACGCCGTGATCGTGAGGCGGCGAGATCCTGGGTGCGTCCATGTCGTAGGCGAGCAGGCAAAAGCCAAGCTCGGGGTCCCTGTAAAGCTCTCGCCGGCCAGTCTCTTCGGATTTGAAGCAGGCCGCGACGAAGGCGGGATCGGCGATCGCCTCTTCCAGGAGCGCGGCGATGCGCCGCCGTCCTCCACTGCCTGGGTCGGCGGCCAAGGTGGCCTTGCAAGCCTCGGTAAATCGCGTGATGGCTTCGGTCATCTTCTGGGTCCTTTCTAGAACGGGGAGTGTAAGGTGAAGGCCGGGGGTTCGTAAATCCGCGCTGGCGTCTTGCCGCGCGACGGGATCAAGGGGATAGTCCGGGGCGCGTGGGGAGCAGTCCATGACGATGCAAGAGCCACAAGACGACTTCGAAGTGGATGCCCATCAGGTAAAAGCGTGGCTCAGCGCTCCGGAGGAGATCGCCTTCCTGGATTTGCGCGAGCACGGGCAGTATGGCGAGGGCCATCCTTTCCTTGCGGTGCCGCTGCCTTACAGCCGGCTGGAGCTGGAGGTTCGACGCCTGCTGCCCCGGCGCGACGTTCGGATCGTTCTGCTGGACGATGCGGATGGCGTTGCCGAACTGGCCGCGCGCCGCTTGAAGTCACTTGGTTACCCCCGCCTGCATAAAGCGCGTGGGGGTGCCGCTGGTTGGGCCGGGGCCGGCTTCACGCTCTATCAAGGTGTCAACGTTCCGAGCAAGACCCTCGGCGAACTGGTCGAGGAGGCCTGCGCGACGCCCCATCTGACGGCTATCCAGCTCAGCGAAATGCGCGAAAGCGGCAAGGCTCTCCTGCATCTCGACGGGCGCCCGCTGGAGGAGTTCCGAAGGATGACGGTTCCGGGCGCCCGCTGCTGCCCGAACGCGGAGCTGGGGCATCGGATCCCTGCGCTGGTGGACGACCCGGAGACGCCCGTGTTGGTCAGCTGCGCGGGGCGGACAAGAAGCATTATCGGCGCGCAGTCCCTGATCGCCCTGGGCCTGCCGAACCCGGTCTACGCCTTGGAGAACGGCACTCAAGGCTGGGAACTTGCTGGCCTGGCCCTTGAGAGAGGGGCTGAAAGATCCTACCCGGAGGCACTGTCCGAGGCGGAAATCGCCGCGTCCCGCGCCCGGGGCCGGGAGGCGATCCGCCGCTACGGCCTGCCGGTTGTCGACGAGATGACCCTTGATGCTTGGGCGCGCGACTTGGAGCGAACCTTCTACTGCTTCGATGTGCGCGGCGCGGAGGACTACGCGGCTGGTCATCATCCCTTGGCCAGTCACGCGCCCGGCGGGCAGTTGGTTCAGGCGAGCGACGGTTGGATCGCGGTGCGCGGCGCCCGGATCGCGCTGGTCGACGACACCGGCTCACGCGCGGCCATGGCGGCGCTTTGGCTGCGGGCCATGGGCCACGATGTGACTATCCTGGACCCCGATTGCGAAAGGTGCGAGTGGACCCGCGAGGCGCCTCATGGGCTGTTCCGGGGGCCGCCCCTGGAGGTTCCCGGGCTCGCGGTCCTGGCGCCGGAGGACCTGCCCGGCCTACTGGCCGCGGGCGCGCAGATCCTCGATTTCCGCCACAGCCAGGATTACCGGCGCGGGCACATCGAAGGCGCGATTTGGGCGATCCGCCCGCGCCTTGGGCAATTGGCCCCGGACCCGGCCCGGCCCTTGGTCCTGATCGCGGAGGATCCACTGAAGGCCGCACTTGCGGCGGTGGATCTGGAGGAACTCGGCTGCGCGGAGATCCGCTATATGCCAGTGGATGAGGCAAGCTGGGCGGCGGCCGGACTGCGCGTGGTGGAGAGCGAAGGGCCAAGCGATGCCGAGGCCATTGACCGGCTTCTCTTCGTGCACGACCGCCATGCGGGAAACCACGAGGCTATGCGCGCCTATCTGGCTTGGGAATTGGGTTTGGTCGGACAGCTGGATGCCCAGGAACGCGCGGTTTTCGATCTGGAAACCCTGCAGCCCCGGTGATCCTTGGGCGCGCTATTCGCGTTCCTTGGGTTTCGGAACGGCCTCGGGGTTTTCGGCGATCTCGGCGACGTTCTCCTCCGTGACCTTTGGTGGCAGCGACCGCAGGTGAAGATCGCGCTGCGGGAACGGAATCTCGATCCCCTCCTCGGCGAAGCGCTCCACGATCTTCATGTTGAGATCGCTCTTCACGGAGAGCACGTAATTGACGTCGCGCAGGAAAGCACGGATTTCGAAACTGAAATAGCTGTCGCCGAACTCGACCAGCAGGATTGAGGGTGCCGGCCGTTTCAGCACCAGGGGGTGCGAAGTGGCGATACCCCTCAATATCTCCATCACCTGCTTCACGTCGGAATCGTAGGAGACGCCAACGGGGCAGATCACCCGCCCAATTGGGTTCTTCAGGGTCCAGTTCAGGACCGGGTTCGCGATCAGGTCCGCGTTGGGCATGATGTAGCTCGCCCGGTCGAAGGTCTCGATCTCGGTCGAGCGCACGCTGATGCGTTTCACATAGCCTTGCTGACCACTCACCGCGATCCAATCGCCGATCCGGATCGGCCGCTCGACCATCAGGATGATGCCGGAAACGAAGTTGCTGACGACGGTCTGCAGGCCGAAGCCAATGCCCACCGACAGCGCGCCGGCCAGGATGGCGAGATTGGACAAGTCGAGCCCCGAGACCGAGGCGGCGATAACCGCGCCCAGGGTGATACCCGCGTAGCCGGTTCCGGTCACGATGGCGTCGCGGGCGCTCGCGTCCAATTGCGTCTTGCGCAGCACCGATCCGCGCAGGAAGGCTTGCACCACCCGCGTGGCCACGAAGATCGCGGCCAGCACAATTAGGAAGCGCAGGATGCCGGCTGGCGAAACCCTGATGTCGCCGATCTCTATGCCGCCGCCGAAACGGGCCATGACCGTCCCGACGTCGGCGAAGGAGGCTCCCCAGACGAAGGCCAGCGCGACGGCGCCAAAGAAAAGCAAGAGCGCTGCCAAGGCCAGGTTGAGGATGCCCAGGCTGCCGATCTTGCTGCTCGTCAGTTCCTGCAGCCGCGCGGCATAGGCCTCGAGCGCCGCGTCGGCCAGACGATAGATCGCGGAGATACCCGCGAGCAGAGTGGCGGTGAAGATCGCGTGAATCAGCAAATAGCGCGAGAGCGCGAAATAGCCCGCATATGCGAGCAGGGGCGCCGCGATCGCCACCACCATGAAGGCATAGACCGCGTAGCGCTGGATGATGGAAACGCTGCTGGCGTCGCTGCCGGTGGGGACGGTTCCAGCTTCCGCCTCCTGAGCGGTGCCTTCCGCCCCGGCCGAGGGCGGCGCCTCCGACGCTACACGAAGCTTTGTGTAGGCGAAGAGCAGGCGCAGAAACAGGGCGGCGATCACTGTCAGGGAGATACCGTTGGCGACGACCAAGGTCTCGGTTTCGGTAGGCTGGAAGGTGCCCCATCCGAGCATGGTCGCGTCAAGCGCCATGGCCACTGCCAACCAGATCAGATAACGGTTCGCCGCGCGCGCTTTCTTGTCGTCCACGGGCGGCAGCCCGAAGTCCCCCCTGTTCGGGCCAAAGAGCACGCCGGCGATGCCATAGATAAAGCTGGCGAAGACGCCGATCCAAAGCACTCGTTCCAAGGCGCCCAGGTGAGCTGCGCCCCACGCACCACTGGCGCGAATGGCCAGATAGACGAGGCCAAGCGCCAGGAAGACCGACCCGAGCCGGATGAAGATCGCCGAGGCGCCATAGCCGATACGAGCAAGTTGAGAGTTCTCCGGATTTTGGCAGTTTTCAAGCGCGCGTCCCGCCCAGGCGTGCCCCAGGAAGATCAGGCCCGCCGCGACGAACAGCCCGCCTAGGGACTGAAGAATGGTGAACAGGGAGAAGCGTTCGGCGGGTTCGGGTCCCGTTACGGTTGGGTCGCTCTTATCGTCTTTCAGCACGCGGCTGACGCCTTCCGCGGCTCGGCGCCAGGTCTCGACGGAGAGCACCGAAGGTCCCCTGTCCTGCAGGCGCGCGGTCACGATTCGAAGGCGATAGTCGGAAACCTGGTCGTCCACGGCCGCCGCGCGCGCGGCGGCCGCGTCCGCTTGGGTGGCCAAGCCTTGCAAGCGCGCCAGCTCGTCTTTCAGCCGTTCGCGCTGCGCGGCGACCTGCTCGCTTTCCGAGAAACCCTCTTCCGGGGGCGGCCCCAAGGCTTGCAGTTGGGCTTCAATGGGATTGTCGAGGGTCCGCAGCCGCGTGGCCAGCGCACGGGCGTCGCTGATTCGCTTGGCAAGCTCCACGCGCGCCGCGTCCGCCTGCTCCATGTTCATGGTGCCCTGGCTCACCTCCAGGGCGATTTCCGCGTCGCGGTTGCTCCAGTCTTCCAGCTGCTCAAGGTATGATTTGTCTTGAGCGAAAGCGGCCGCGGCGAGCATCACGGCGAAAAGGGCGGGGGCCACGACTCGGGAGCGCGTCGCGGCATGCAAAAGACGCGCTATCATCAAACTAAGCCTTCGGGTCTGCCACTACCGGGCGGCTGGGCTCTGAAGTGGCAATCATACACGCGGACCCGCTAATCGCACTCACCGAATAGGAAGGCCTCGACCGGAAGGGGCCAATCAATGCTGGGTGCTATTGCGCACGCGCTTACTGGGGCCGTCCGCCCAGTCCTGGAAGGCCTGCTCCAGCCGCGCCCCGTTTCGCGCCCACCAGTCCGCGTCGCTGGCCACGCCGAGCGCCGCATTCTCCGGCGTGGTCGGCAGGAAGGGGCGAACCGCTTCATCGACCAAGGGGTCCGCCGAGGCGCGCGCCGGGCTGTAGGCGATCTGGTTCGCCTGCACCGCCTGGCGCTCGGGCTCCGTCGCGAAGGCGATGAAGCGCTTGGCGGTTTCCGCGTTCGGCGCGCCACGGGGAACCGCCCAGAACTCGCGCTCCCAAACGTTGCCCTCCCAGATCGCCCGGATCGAGCCGCCGCGCACGCGGTTCCTAAAGAAGACCCGCCCGCTCCAGGCCGAGGACATCGCCACGCGCCGCTGTTGCAGCAGGTCCAGGGCCTCTTCGCCGCGCGTCCACCAGACGATCGCAGGGCGGATTCGCTCCAAGACCGCGAGCGCCCGCTCAAGCCCCGCGTCGCTTTCCAGCAAGGTGTAGATCTCCCCCGGCGCCGCGCCATCGGCCAGCAAGGCCCATTCGAGATTGACCTGCGCGGACTTCTGCAAGCCCCGGGAGCCGGGAAATCTTTCGAGATCGAAGAAATCCCCCAGGGTGCTGGGTGCTGTAAGCCCTTCGTAGGCCGAAGCTTCGTAAGCGATCACGGTCGCCCAGATGTTCTGGCCCACGCCGCAGGGCAGCAGGCTACCCGCAAGAAAATCCTCGGCCGCGGGCTGGCCGGACGTGGAGGGTGCGAGCGGCAGGCCTTCGAGCCGCTGCAGCAAGCCCTCGTTGCAGGCCCGGATGGCGTCGGTCGCCGTCATGTCCACCACGTCCCAAGTGACATTGCCGGAGAGCACCTGATCGCGCAGTTCCTCCAGGTCGCCGCGGTGGCTCACCATCTCCACCCATTGCCGTGTTTCCTCGCGGAAAGGATCCACGAAGGCCACCACCTGGCTGCGCGCGTAGGCGCCGCCATAGGACGCGATGGTGATGCTCCCCTCCGCCGCGACCGCGCGGGCCGGCGGGGCAAGCAAAGCCGCGACCGTGGCGGCGGCAAGTAGTGTTTGGGCTCCACGGAAACGCGTTAGCATGCTGGCTCTCCTTTGAGATCGGCCGCGCGGAACACTGGCGCGCGCGGGATGGTGCCACCGCGATAAACTGCCATCTCATGGTGTGCGTTCCTTGCGGCCTTGGCAAGACCCGCGAGATCATTTCCCACCAGTGGAAATCTTACGACAACCACAAGCGGGCTCGTTACACCTTGTACGATTTAATCAGCAAGATGATCGCGTTGATCACCGTATCGACGGCGACTGCGGCCAGGATCATGCCCATGACCCGGCTGACGATGGCGGCCCCGCTGGTCCCGATCACCTTGAGGATGGGCGAGGCCGCCAGCATCAGCAGGTAGGCGGCGAGGATCACCGAAAGCATCACGGCGGCGGTGACCGCTTGCTCCGGCACGCTGAAGCGATTGTTGTCGGTCAGGAGCACCACCGTGAGCATGGCGCCCGGCGACGCGAGGGAGGGCACCGCGAGTGGAAAGACGGCAACCGAGCCTTGGGTCGCCGCGTCCTCCGCCCCCTCGGTCTCCGCCCCCGGCTTGGACTCCCCGAAGATCATCGTGAGTGCGAAGAGGAAAAGCACAAGGCCGCCCGCGATCTGGAAGGCCAGCAAGCTAATTCCCAAGGCATCGATCAGGAACTGGCCCAGGACCAAGAAGAACATCAGCACCCCGGCGGAGACCGCCGCTGCCTGCAAGGCGATCCGCGCGCGCTTCGCCGTGGTGAACGCCGCCGTCACCGCCACGAAGACCGGAATTGTGCCGATCGGGTCGATAACGACCCAGAGAGTGACGAATTGCTCGAAGACGATCTGGACCATGGCGCGATGATATCTTTCCGGGAAAGTCTCTGGGTTCGCCTTTAGCGCGAACGGCTTCTACGTAGGGTTATCCACAAGACTACACGATTCGAGCGCGTCCTGTTCTCTCCTTGATCCTGTTGATCTGCGTCAATCTGCGTGAGACGCTTTTGGTTAAGAATATTATCGGCTGACGCCACGTTCGCCGCGTGTCAATTGTTCGTGTTGCCTGGCTTTCGTCCACGTTTCCCGGCTTGGCTTGTAACGGAGCTCGTCGCCCATGCCGTCCAACGCCATACTCCGCTACAAGAAAGTTCTCGAGATCGTTGGCGATCTCTTGAAGGTCGAAGCGCCGGAGTCCTCGGGCGCAAACGAGCCGGCGGGCCGCTTCGGCGACTTGGCGGTGGTGCAGGACGAAAACGGCGCCACCTCGCTCGCGCAAATCATCCGGGTCGATGGATCGACCGTGTCCTTGCAGGTCTTCTCCGGCACCAAGGGGCTCTCGACGAACGCCTCGGTCACCTTCCTCGGCCATCCGGCGCAGGTGGTCTATTCCAGCAACGTGCTGGGCCGCATCTTCGACGGCACGGGCGCTCCCATGGACGGCGGCCCGGAACTCGACCTCGATCCCAAGATCGCCATCGGTGGCCCTTCGGTGAACCCGGCGCGGCGGGTTCTGGCGTCCAAGATGATCCGCACGGACGTGCCGATGATCGATGTCTTCAACTGCCTTGTGGAAAGCCAGAAGATTCCGATCTTCTCGGTAGCCGGCGAGCCCTACAACCGCTTCCTGGCGCGCATCGGCATTCAGGCCGATGCGGACGTGGTGATCTTCGGCGGGCTAGGCTTGATCTTCGACGACTACTTCGCCTTCCGACAGGCCTTCGAGGACGCGGGCGTGTTCTCGCGCACCTTGATGTTCGTGAACCTCGCCTCGGACCCCATCGTCGAGCGGCTTCTGGTGCCGGACATGGCGCTCGCCGTGGCTGAGCGCTTCGCGGTGGAGGAGAAAAAGCGCGTGCTGGTCTTGCTGACCGACATGACCGCCTTCGCCGACGCCTTGAAGGAGGTCGGTATTGCCATGGAGCGGGTGCCGTCGAACCGGGGCTACATGGGCGACCTGTATTCACAGCTCGCACGGCGCTACGAGAAAGCCTGCGACTTCGCCGGTGGCGGCTCGGTCACGATCCTGACCGCGACCACCATGCCCGGCGACGACGTCACTCACCCGGTGCCGGACAACACGGGCTACATCACAGAAGGGCAGTTCTACCTGCACAACGGCGTGCTCGACCCCTTCGGCTCGCTGTCGCGTCTGAAGCAGCACGTGATCGGCAAGAGCACGCGCGAGGATCACGGCCAGATCATGAACACCATGATCCGGTTCTATTCCGGCGCCCGGGACGCGGAGCAAAAGAAGGCCATGGCCTTCGAACTCTCCGACCACGACGAGAAGCTCTTGAAGTTCGGCGGGCTTTTCCGGCGGCGCTTCATGGAGCTCGACGTTTCGATGCCGTTGGAATCGGCGCTGGATCTCTGTTGGGAGACCCTTGCCGAGTGCTTCAAGCCCGAAGAACTGCTTATGAAGCAGGAGCTCGTCGAGAAGTACTATCCCCAAACGGCGGAAAGCGGCGTGTGATCGGATCATGGCGAGATTAGCTCTCAACAAGGCCTCGCTGGCCAAGCAGAAACAAGACCTCGACACCTATGTGCGCTTCCTGCCCTCGCTCGACCTCAAGCGCCGGCAATTGATGGCTCAGCGCGCCCGCGCGGCGGCTGAGCTGAAGACGGCGTCCGAGCGCATCGCAGAGTTGGACACGGCGGTGGGCAAGCTGGTGCCGATGCTCGCCAACGACGGGATCGAGCTGACCGGCCTGGTGGCTTTCGACAGCGTTGAGATCTCGGACGAGAATGTCATGGGCGTGCATCTGCCCAAGCTCGACAAGCTCAACGTCTCGATCGCCGACTATGGGGCCCTGGTGAAGCCGCACTGGGTCGACCGGGTGGTCGATCTTATCCGCGAGGCGATGGAGTTGCGGGTGCACCGCCAGATCGCCGAGCGCAGGGTGGCGGTGCTGGACGCCGCGGTCCGGAAGGTCACCCAGCGTGTGAACCTGTTCGAAAAGGTCCTGATCCCGCGCGCCAAGAAGAACATCCGCTACATCCAAATCTACCTGTCCGACATGGAGCGCGCGGCCGTGGTCGCGTCCAAGATTTCGAAAGGCAAGCAAGCGGCGGCGGCGGCGGCATGAGCATCGTCCCGCTTCGCAAGATCACGCTCTTTGGCCACGTCACGGACAAGTCGGCCTTGCTTGAAGAGCTGCAACGCCTTGGATGCCTGCACCTGGTGCCCCTGCGCGAAGCGACGATCGAGGAAGAGCGCAGCGGCCCTCCGGGCGGGGAGAAGGCCCGCAAGGCACTGCGGTATCTCGTCGAGGCACCGAACCCGCGCCGCCAGATCAAGCAAGACCCCAATTTCGACGTCGATGTTCTAGTCGCCCAGGTCGAGGCCAACCAACAAGAACTGCGCGATCTCACGGATCGCCGGGATTTTCTGGAAAAGCGCATTCAAGACCTTTCGCCTTGGGGGGAGTTCGTGTTTCCCCACGAGGACGATCTCGCCGGCTTCAAGCTATGGTTCTATAAGGTCCCCCATAAGCATGGGGCCGCGCTTGATGCCCTGAAGCTGCCTTGGCAGACGGTCCTACGGACGAATAAGGACAGCTACGCAGTCGTATTGTCGCAGGACGAGCCGGAGCCCGACCTTCTGCCGGTGCCGCGAACCCATGCCGGCGCAAAGCCCCTGAGCCAGCTTCATACGGAGCTGGAGGATACCGAGATCGCCATCGAAGCGGCGGAAGCGCGGCGTGGCGAGCTTACCCACCATGCCTTTTTGCTGTCCCAGAATCTCGCCCGAGCCGAGGATCGCGCAAGCCTTCGGGATGCGGCGCGGCACACTTACGAGGTCGAGGAGATCTTCGCGCTGCAAGGCTGGGTCCCCACCGACCGCTTGGAGGCGCTGGAAGCGCTGGCTGAGGAGCGCAAGCTGGGGCTGCTGGAGGAGGAGCCGGGACCCGACGAGCTTCCGCCCACCCTATTGAAGAACCGCCCCAACTTGGCGGCTGGCCAAGATCTCGCGATGTTCTACCAAACGCCGAGCCCGCGTGATTGGGACCCTTCGGTGGTGCTTTTCTTCTCCTTCTCGCTGTTCTTCGCGATGATCCTGGGCGACGCGGGCTACGCCTGCGTCCTGCTGCTTGGCGTTCTTGCGTTTTGGCGCAAGCTGGGCGCGAGCGATGGGGGCCGGCGCTTCCGTGCGATCGGCCTGTCGCTCGCTGGAACCTCGGTCGTCTGGGGTGTTCTGGTGGGCAGCTACTTCGGCGTTTCCCCGGCGCCGGACAGTTTCCTTGGCGCACTCAAGATCTTCGACATCAAGGACTCCGAGACCATGATGAAGATCTCCATTGCCATCGGCGTGTGCCATGTGGCGCTGGCGAACGGCATGCTGGCCTGGCGCGAATGGGGGCGGCCCATCGCCTACGCCAAGCTGGGCTGGATCGCAGTGGTCTTCGGCGGCTTGTTCTTTTGGCTCGGAACCGGGGGCTCGGGCTTTCTGGAAACCTTGGGCGCTGTCGGGATGATCGGCGGCCTTGTGGCGGTCTTCTTGTTCTCCGGCACGACGCGGGGCCACGACATCATGTCCATCCTTAAGCGGGTGCTGGAAGGCGGCAAGGCGCTGACCGGCGTGATGAAGGCGTTCGGCGATATCCTGAGTTACCTCAGGCTCTTCGCCCTGGGCCTGGCGAGCGCCTCCTTGGCCTTGACCTTCAACGACATGGCTCAGGCCGTGCAGCAGGCCGTGCCGGGGATCGGTCTTCTGTTCGCTATTTTGATCCTGATCCTTGGCCACACCCTCAACCTTGGCCTGGCGGTCGTCAGTGGGGTGATCCATGGGCTAAGGCTGAACTTCATCGAATTCTACAACTGGGGCCTGTCCGAGGAAGGCTATCCCTTCAAGGCCTTCGCGAAGAAGGAGATTGCGTCGTGAACGAGTTGGTCATCGCATTGGGTTGGACAGGGATCTACGGCGTGATGGCGCTGTCGGCCATTGGCAGCGTTATAGGCTGTACGCTGGCCGGGCAGTCGGCCATTGGCGCAATGCTGGATACGGACGGCGGCTATGGCCGCTATCTGGGCGTTTCCGTCATGCCGTCATCGAACATCATCTACGGCATCGTCGTGATGTTCACGCTGAACCGGGAGGTGACGGCTGAAAACGCGGGCGCCTTGTTCGGCATTGGCGTCTTCGCGGGAATTGCCCTGCTTTACGCGGGCCTGATGCAGGGGCGCTGCTGCGCGTCGGCGATCAATGCCTCGAAGGAAAAGCCGGAGGTCTTCGGCGTTTCCCTCGCGCCGGCGGCGATCGTCGAGGGCTTCGCCGTTTTCGTCTTCGTCTTCGCGCTGGTGATCAGCGGCGGCGCGCCCCAATGACCGACAGGAGTCGCTAGCCATGGCAGACAAGGATACCGGTGCCGCCGTCTCGCCGCGCGTGCAGGCCTTGATCGACTCTCTGCGCGAACAAGGGGTCGCCGCCGGACGAACCAGGGCCGAGGAAATCGTCAAGGAAGCCCAGCAAGAAGCGGACAAGATCCTCAAGAAGGCTGAAAAGGACACCAAGGCCAAGGTGGATAAGGCGCGCAAGGAGGCGGACAGCCTGAAAGCCGCCGCGGAAGAGGCCATGTGGGTGGCCGCGCGCGATACCGTGCTGCAGATGAAGGGCCAACTCATGGAGGCCTTCAGCGATAGCGTACGCCGCCTCGTGGCGGCCGAAATGGATAGCAAGGAGATGCTGCGGCAGATGATCTTGGAAGTCTGTGGCCGGGCGCGAACCGACGCGGGCTTGCGGGACGAGGACGCTGTGGAGGTTCTATTGCCCAGGGATATCGTGCCGCTGGAGGAGTTGCGCCGCGACCCCGAAGAGCTTCAGGAAGGGGCGCTTACGAAGTTCGTGCTTTCCGAGACCGGGAAGATGATTGGACAGGGAATCGCCTTGGGCGCTCATGAGGAGGGTCAGGGAATCAAGGTGATCGCCCATGGCGGTGATGTGGAAGTCACACTGACCGATGCCGCGGTGGCGGCAGTGATTCTCTCGCACTTGCAACCCCGGTTCAGGGCGTTGCTGGAAGGGATCGTGCGCTGATGTCGGGTCCGGATGCCTATGTCATGTTGCTTTCCAGTCTGCCCCACCACGGTGCCTTGACGCGCACGAAGCAAACGCCTTTGTCGCGGCTCCGGCTGAATGCGCGGCTCAAGGTGCTGGCGCCGGAAGATGCTGAGGCGCTTGGACTTGTCGAGGACCTGTTGAGCTGGGAATTGGTTCAGAAGCTGGGCAGCGATGCCGAGGTGGTGCGGCGCGCAAAGCAGACTATGGCGCGCTTGGACAGTCCCTTTTTGAAAGAGATCCTGCGCCAGCGCTTGGAGCTTAGGACAATGGTCGCGGCCTTGCGCCGGCGGCGGCGCGGGTTGCCCGCGCCACGGTCGGGCGAGATTTGGGGCTTCGGGCGCTGGACAAATCATATTGCCCATAACTGGGGCGACTCTGCTTTCGGTTTGGCACGGGTTTTTCCTTGGGCACGGGAAGCGGACCGGCTGATCAAGGAAGACGATGCCTACGGGTTCGAGCGCTTGATCCTTGAGGAAGTCTGGCGCGACCTCGGACGGGCCGGCGAGGGGCACACCTTCGACTTCGAGGCGGTCGTTGTCTATGTGCTGCGCTGGAACGTGGTCGAACGCTGGACCGCCTATAACGAAGCGACCGCCAAGGAGCGCTTCGTAGGCTTGGTAGAGGCCGGGATGAGCCAGGCCGGCGATCTGTTCGGGGAGGCGGCGAATGGCTGAGAAATCCAATGCTGGCAAGGGCCAAGGGGGGGACAAAACCCAAGGGAAGGCTCCCGCGAAACGCCGCGCGACGGCGACCAAGGCCCGCGCTGCCGAGACTCCGAAGACGCCCACCGCCAAGATCGTTGCGGTCGAGGACGATATTGTGCGCATCGAAGCGCTGGACGAAACCCGGGAGGACGGTACCAAGGCGAGCGGAAAGCTGGTCAAGAACGAGGTGATCTACATCCTGCCTGGCCGCCCGGAGCCCGATGGGCGCACGCCTCGCCTGAAGGCGGAGATCTTGCGCGTGCGCGGCAAGCGTGCCGACGCGCAGGTCTACGAGAGCACCGGCGGCATCGGCGTGGGCGACCCGGTCGAGCAATCGGGCAGCATGCTATCGGTATCCCTTGGGCCCGGGTTGCTGGGGCGGGTCTACGATGGACTGCAAAATCCCCTGGAAGGCTTGGCGCAGGGCTATGGCGTGTTCCTTCCGCGCGGGGTCGAGCTTCCGGCCCTGGATGAATCCGCCAAGTGGTCCTTCCGCCCGAGCGTTGGAGCGAAGGCTAAGGTTAAGGCGGGCGACGTGCTGGGCACGGTTGAGGAGGGCCGGGTCACCCACAAGATCATGGTTCCCTTCGATCTGGCGGGCGAGGCCGTTGTGACCTGGATCCAGGAAGGTGTTTTCACCGTCGCCGAGCCGGTCGCAGAGCTGACGGAAGACACCGGCGGGCGCCGCATGATCTCGCTACGCCAGGAATGGCCGGTCCGCCGTGCCATCCCCGCGCGCCTGTTCCGGCAACGCTCCTCCGAGCGGCTCTATCCCAAGGAGCCGATGATCACCACCTTGCGCTTAATCGACACCTTCTTCCCCATTGCGCGGGGCGGGATGGCCTGCATCCCCGGACCGTTCGGGGCCGGCAAGACCGTGCTGCAGAACCTGATCTCGCGCTACTCCAACGTGGACGTGGTCGTCGTGGTGGCCTGCGGTGAGCGCGCCGGCGAGGTGGTGGAAACGATCCAGGAGTTTCCAAAGCTGAAGGATCCGCGCGGCGAGGGCTCGCTGATGGATCGCACAATCATCATCTGCAACACCTCGTCCATGCCGGTGGCGGCCCGCGAAGCCTCGATCTACACCGGGATCACACTGGGCGAATACTACCGGCAGATGGGTCTCGACGTCTTGCTGATCGCGGACTCCACCTCGCGCTGGGCGCAGGCGATGCGCGAAACCTCCGGGCGCCTAGAGGAGATTCCCGGCGAGGAAGCCTTTCCCGCCTACCTCGATTCCTCGATCAAGGGCGTTTACGAGCGCGCCGGCGTCGTGCGCACCAACGATGGCTCGGTGGGCCCTTTCACTATGATCGGCACGGTTTCGCCGGCCGGCGGCAACTTCGAGGAGCCGGTCACGCAGTCCACACTTGCGACGGTCAAGACCTTCCTAGGCTTGTCCGCGGACCGCGCCTACAAGCGTTTCTATCCGGCCGTGGACCCTCTGCTCTCCTGGTCGCGCTATCTCGATCAGCTTGGCGAATGGTACCGCGACAATTTGGGCCCGGAATGGATGGACTGGGTGCAGGAGAAGCTAGACCTTTTGCGCGAGGGCGACGCGGTGCTGCAGATGATGCAGGTCACCGGCGAGGAGGGGGTCACCCTCGACGACTTCCTGCTTTATCTCAAGGCGAGCTTCGTCGACACGATCTATTTGCAGCAAGACGCCTTCGACGCCGTGGACGTATCGGTGCCGCTGGACCGCCAGAAGGAACTCTTCGAGCTTATGCGCGGGGTGACGGACCGGCGCTACGCCTTCGAGGATAAGGCCGCGGCCCGGGATTATTTCACCCGCGTCTCGGGCCTCTTCAAGAACTTGAACTACGAAACCCGGAAATCGCCGAGGTACCAGGAATTATTGAGTCAGATCGAGAGCCTGCAGGCTTCGATCCCGGTGATCGGCGAGAGCGAGACAGACGATGTCGCGGAGGAAAGCCAGGTAGCACAGCAAGCATAGAGTGCCCATTCCGAGGCAATAGCGCCACCCGCGCGCTCCCGGGTCGGATCGGGAGCCGGGGAAGTGGCGGCGGCGGATTCGAAGCGCCTTCGAGGCGCGCAGATGGGGAGGGGAAGATGAGGCATCTCAGTTTGGCGGTCGCGTCCTTCACGGTCGCCGCTATGGTCATGGCGGCGCCGAATGCCTGGGCGCAAAGCGACGCCGACGCGCGCATCAAGGCCCTGGAACAGCAGCTCGAGCTTCTGAAGCAGGAGCTGGAGCTGCTGAAGCAGGATCAAGCCGAAACCAAGGCCCGGGCCGATGAAGCCCAGACAACGGCCGATGAAGTCAAGGAAAGCGTCGCCGCCAGCCAACCCCTGGTCAGCTCGGGCAACTCGGGCGTCAAGCTCGCGATCTCCGGCCAGATCAACCGGGCGGTCAACGTCGCCAACGACGGCGATACCACGAAGGCCTACTTCGTCGACAACGACGTGTCGAATTCCCGCTTCCGGCTGGTCGGCACGGCGAATCTTGATGACGCCACGACCCTGGGCACGAAAATCGAGCTAGGGATCAGCCCCAACAACTCCTCGAATGTCAGCCAAGACAACGAAGACGCCGGGGACACCTTCGACGAGCGCGTGGTGGAGGTCTTCGCCCGAAACGATTCTTATGGGCGGCTATCTCTCGGCAAGGGCTCGACCGCGTCGGACAACACGGCCGAATACGATCTCAGTCTCGTCGCGGGGCCCATCATGTACTCGGGCGTCGCTGATATCGTGGGTGGCCTGCGTTTCACCGACGGCAACAACCTCTCCGACATCCGGGTGGACGATGGCTTCTTCAACTTCGATGGAGTGGGGCGCAAGGACCGGGTGCTCTACGACAAGCGGGTCTTTGGGCCCGTTCTTCAGCTATCGACCAAGGCAGCCACGGTCCAGCGCTACGAAATGGCGC
>JARFRB010000037.1 GCA_029287455.1 Pelagibius litoralis
TCCTTCCGGCCCGTGCGCGCGTAGTACGCCTGTAGGTACGACTCCTCGCCTGGAATGCCCAGGGCCGCGATGTCCAGCCCCAGCAGGCCGCCATACTCATCCGGCGTGGAATGATAGGCGATGCAGTTGAACGCCACGTCCGCCAGCGGATGGCCCAGGGTCGACAACTCCCAGTCCAGCAGGGCCACCGCGCGCGGCTCCTCCGGCGCAAACAAAAGGTTGCCCAGGCGCAGGTCCCCGTGACAGACCGCCGTTTCGTCCTCGGCGGGCAAATGGGCCATCAACCACTCTCCCACCCGCCGGTGGCAAGAGACGTCGCGGGTGGAAGCCAGATCCAGTTGCTTCAGCCAGCGCTTGGTCTGGCGCTCGAAGTATCCCCCGGCGCGGCCAAAGCCCTCCAGCCCAACAGCCCGCCAGTCCACCATGTGCAGCTTGGCCATAACATCGTTCATGCTGTCATAGGCCGCCGCCCGCTCTTCCGGCGTTAGCCCCGGCATGGCAGTGTCATGAAAAACCCGCCCCTCGACATGCTCCATCACGTAGAAGGGCGTGCCGATCACCCCCGGATCCTCGCAGAGCAGGTAGGCCTTCGGCACCGGCACCTCGGTCTCGGCAAGGGCGGAAATCACTTTGAATTCCCGCTCTACCGCGTGGGCGGAGGGCAGGATCTCCCCGCCGGGCTTCTTGCGCAGCACGAAGGAGCCGCGCCCGCCAAAAATCCGGAAGGTCGGGTTCGACTGGCCACCCGAGAAACGCTCCACCCGCTCGAGCCCCTCGAAGCCCGGCAGGCGGCCTTTCAGGTAGCGCTCCAGGTCGCCGGGGGCGAAGCCCAAATCGTCGCTCAGCGCTGTCTCACCGGTCATGCGCGCGGGGTCCCACCTTGTCGGCCAAAACCAAGAATCGGGCCACTATAGCGCGCCGTCCGGCCGGACGGGAGCGTCCAGGTCCAATTGCAGAAGATCGTAGCCGCGCTTGAAGTCGGCGATGTGCTTGCGCATCCAGGTCTCGGCCTCGGGCGCGTTGCCGGCCTTCAAGGCCTCCAAAATGCGGGTGTGCGCTGCGATCAGGCGCAAGCCTGCTTGCGGCAGGCGTGGCATCAGAGTCTCCACCGCCGGGAACAGCAAGCCAACAGCCGGTTCGCGGGCCAGCATCAAGGCCCGGTTGCCGGTGGCCTTAGCAATGATGCCGTGGAATTCCTTGTCGAGTTCCGCGACCCCGCTGCCCCGCTCCACGGCATCGCGGGTGCGGGCAAGGTTGTCCTCCAAGGCGGCGATTTGTGCGCCATCGATGGCCCCCTCGGCAGCGGACTCTGCGGTGAGTGAAGCGGCCGCGGGTTCCAAGGTCATGAGAAGCCGCCAAAGCTCGCCCATGGTTACCTGCCCGAGGCACAGCGCCCGGCCGGCCCGCGCCGCCAGATCGTCGTTCGGGGCACCGCCGCGTGCAGCCGCCGCCCTGCCCGGCGATCTACCAGCCCGGTCTGCTCCAAAAGCCGCAAGCCCTCGCGCGCCGTCGAACGGTTCACCCCGAACTGCTCCGCCAGCGCCGTCTCCGAGGGCAGTCGAGTCCCCGGCGCCAAGCGCCCAGCAAGGATCTCCCGCTCGATGGTCTCGAAGACCACGCGGTAAGCCGGCGCCACCGCCAACTTGCCAAAACGCGGCGGTTTATCCTGCCCCGAACTCGAGGGCATGCGTGAAATTTCTCAATACCATAAGCGATTTAGATCGTTTGTCGGACAATCGTACTTTAAGGGTGGTGGGTTGGTGGGGTCAATGCCTTGCCATTCCGCTCCAACCTACCAACTTCTCACTTTATCAATTGACCTGCATAAGCTGTTTTCGTGCTCCCACCCCTCCTCCCGAAGTCCCCGCGACATTGGGGCGAATCTGTGGAATAAGGGGGCTATGGGATGTAGGGGCGCTGGCGGCTTGGCGCTCTTGGTGGAAGTCTTTGGGGAGGGCTGGTGGCGATGGTACGGGGTTTGGTTTTCGGTGTGGCGGCGATGTCCTTGGCATTGGTGCTTGGGGGCTGCGTAACCTCCTCCTCGTCCTCCCAGGACTCAGCCGCGCAAATGAACACGGCACTGGGGCCGGAGTCCTTGGCCCAGGACACCCAGAACGAAGCCCCGCAAGGCGAGGGCTACACCGACGCGGAATGGTCGCTCTTGATGGAGCGCCTGAAAAGCGCGGGCAACGTCTTTTTGGAAGAGTGAGCCCCCGCTTCCCCCGCGAGAGGCAGGCTCCCAAGAATTTCCCAGAAATGATAGGCACGCCACAGCACTCCGCCGCGTAAGGCGAAGGTAGGGGAAGGCATTTACACCTCCCTGCACACCTTTTTCATACGGAGCGCTTAGCATGATCGACCGCCGCGCGGACGAAATCGAGGAGATGGCGGTAAACGCCGCGGCCAAATTGGTCCAGGAGGCCACCAAGGACAAGATGACCCGCAAGGAACGCCTGGAGTTCTACGCCCTCGTCCTGGGCTTCGCCATCGGGTTCGAGGCCAATCGCGATAAGCGCTGGTGGTTCTCTGATCAGGCGGGCGACGACCTGTTCTGGGAACTGGTGGGGGTGACCAATTCCGCCATCGACCGCATGTTGCTGGACTACACCATTCCCGACGCCCGGGCGGAGGGCCTGGCGGTCCACTAACGGCGCCGGCCCATCCCTCCCATACCGTTGCTAACAGGCTCTTCACGGAAGGTTCATTTGGCCCTGGCCGCCCGTGCCAGCAAACATACCCTGGCAAACACGGAACCAAGAGAACCGAGGAGAGCCAAAGATGAGGAAATCGCTGGGAGGCTTGGCCCTGGCCGGCCTGCTTGCCACCAGCGGTGCCGCCTTGGCGGCGCCGGAGCGCATCCAGGTGACCGGGGAGGCTATCGATACCTGGTGCTATTTCTCCGGCGTTATGGGTGGCGCCGACGCGGTGGTGGGCACGGCCCATCACACCTGCGCCCTGTGGTGCGCCGCGGGCGGCATCCCGGTCGGCCTGCTGGCGGACGACGGCACGGTCTACATGGTTTTGAAGCTGGAAGGCGACGACGAGACGAACGGCGGCGACACCCTGCTGGACGTTCAGTCGGAACGGCTGGTCGCCGACGGCCTGCTCTACCAGCGCGACGGAATTAACTACATCGTGGTTGAGAAGGTGGTGGCCAACGAGGGGATCACCAACCTCAATCACGAGGATTACGGCCCGGTTCCACCCTTCGCCATTCCCGAGCTGAATTAGAGGGAGGGTGCCATGAAAAAGCTACCAATCGCGATTTTCGCCCTCTTCGCCCTGCACCTGTTGCCTGCTTCGCCCGCCGGCGCGCAGGATTTCTCCGAAGGCAGCCAGGCCAAGAGTTGGGGCCTGCGAGGAGAAGAGCCAGCCCGCTTCGAGGCCAAGGTGGTGGATATCCTTTGCGAGCTCACCGGCAACTGCCCCGCCAACTGCGGCGATGGACGCCGGCAGTTGGGCTTGCTGCGCAGCGACGGGGTGCTGGTGCTGCCCACCAAGAACGGCCAGCCAATCTTCACCGGTGCCGCCACCGACCTCGCCCCCTTCTGCGGCCAGGACGTGGAGGTGGACGGCCTGATGGTTGGCGAGGACATTCCCGCTAAGCTTTACCAGGTACAGCTCATCCGCCCCGCGGGCGAGGGGGAGTGGCAAAAGACCAACCGCTGGACCACGGTCTGGAACGCCGAAAACCCCGAGGCCGCAAAGGCCGAAGGCCCGTGGTTCCGCAAGGACCCGCGCATCCTGAGCCAGATCGAGGATAACGGCTACTTCGGCCTTGGGAAGGAAGCCGACGAAGCCTTCATCAAGGAGTGGCAATGACCCGGCTCGGCCGCCTGCTCTTGGGCCTAACTTTAGCCGCCCTGCCCCTCGCGGCGGCCGGCGCCCACGATAAACATCTTCATGGCGGCGGCGAGGCGGCCAAAACGAAAGCAAGCATGCCGGCAGCCCTTCCCGGGCCCCTGCCCTTCAAGGTCGGCGGGCCGTTCGATCTCGTCGATCATGACGGTCAGACGCGGGGTGAGACGGACCCGGAGGGGCAGCACCAGCTCCTCTTTTTCGGCTACGCCTCCTGCAAAGCCATCTGCGATGTCGCCCTGCCCCGCATGGCCGAGACAGTCGATCTTCTCGAGGAAGACGGGACTATCGTGAGGCCGGTCTTCATCACCGTGGACCCGGCTAACGATACGCCCGCCGTGCTGAAAGAGGCCACCCAGGCCTTGCATCCGCGCATGATTGGCCTTACCGGCTCGCCTGAAGCGGTAGAGGCGGCCCGCCAAGCCTTCCAGGTCGAAGCCAGCCAGGTTTCCCGCGATATAAAGGGGCGGCCGATCTACGCCCACGGCAGCTTCATCTACCTGCTGGCCCCTGATGGGGAGGTCTTGACACTGTTGCCCCCGGTGCTCGGCCCCGATCGCATGGCGGAGATCGTCGAAAAATACTTGTAAATCCGCCGTTCTCGGCATGGTTAATTTACAGTTAATTTTTGCAAATATGCCTTTCCACAGGCACCATTCGATAACAAAGCGTTAACGGGACGATCAAAACTCATAGAACTTTTTAGGACATTAATTAGTCTTCTGTTTAGCCATTAACGCGCATGATCGAGGTAGGTTTGGGAAAGCAGCTGGAGCTTTCACCATGCCGAACCCGATACGCAGGATGCGCAACTCCAAATCCCTTCTCAAGGTATGTTGCCTGGGCGCCACGGTTTTCCTAACCGCTTGCGCCGGCGGTTTCGAGGAGGCACCAAGCGGCCAGCTCGCCGCGACGACCTGCTACGATCAACTGGACATGGACCGGGATTCGGGATTTAGCCAGCCGTCTTGCGGCGGCGGCGCCGAAACCGCTTCCGCGCCAAGCACCGAGGTCAAGGCCGCCAACAGCTCGCAGCGCCGGGTTGATGTCAACGGCAGCTTGGAAAACGGTATGCGCCTGGCGGAGACTCTGCGCGGCAACGGAAACGGCGCGGTAGCCGTGTCCTTGTACCGCTCCCTGGTGGAAAAACACCCTGATGATCTGCGTCCTTTGCTGGGTTTAGCGGAAAGTCTTCAGAATATAGGTGAGTATCGTGAAGCCTGGCGGACCGCCAGACATGCGATCGCCCTCGCGGCTGAGGATGGACGCGGCTACACCCTGGCGGGGCGCGCCTCCCTTGGCCTGCGTGAGCCCGGCGAGGCCTTGGATTACTTCGCGATGGCGATCGAACGCGCCTCCGATCAACCGGCTGCTTGGAACGGCATGGGCGTCGCCCATCAGATCCTTGGTCAATACGCCTTGGCGCAACAGGCTTTCGCCGAAGCACTTTTGCTCGCGCCGGATGATATCGAGATCCGCAGCAATCAGGCTTTCGCCCTCGCGCTTTCCGGCGATTACGACAAGGGCATCTATCTGCTCGGCGAACTCGCGAGCTCGCCCCTTGCCCCGGCACGCGTGCGCCAAAACCTGGCCGTGGCCTTGGCTATGAAGGGCGACTCCCACAGTGCCATGCGCATTGCCCGTATGGACCTGGAGCAATACCGCGCCAAGAACAACCTCGCCTTCGTCTCCCGCATGGCGGAGTTGGAGCGCCAACATGAGATTCATAAGGCGCACCCGCTGATGGATACAATCGATCCCTTGACCGTGGAGTAGCCAAGGGCCCAAGGCTTAAAGGCTCGCCGTGATCCCGCCGTCCACGTAAAGGATGTGGCCGTTCACAAAGCTCGAGCCTGGCCCGGCCAGGAAAAGGCAGGCCGCCACCAGTTCCTCCACATCACCCCAGCGGCCGGCCGGCGTCCGCCTAGCCAGCCAGTCGGAGAATGCGGCATCTGCGACCAGCGCGGCGTTTAGCTCGGTCTTGAAATAGCCGGGGGCCAGGCCGTTGACCTGCAATCCGTGGCGCGCCCAATCGGTTGCCATCCCCTTGGTAAGGTTCGCGACGGCGCCTTTAGAGGCCGTGTAGGGCGCAATGCCGGGGCGCGCCAACGCGGATTGCACAGAGCAAATGTTGACGATCTTTCCCCGCCCACGCCCGATCATGTGTCGCGCCACCGCCTGACCCACATGGAAAACGCTGGCCAGGTTCGTGCTCATGAGCCGCTCGAAGGCCTCGGCCGGAAAGTCTTCCAGTGGCGCCCGATGCTGCATGCCGGCATTGTTCACAAGCACGTCGATCGGCCCAATTTCGGACTCGTAGCGGTCCACAGCCTCACGCGCCGCTGCGTGATCGGTGACGTCGAAGGCCAATTCTTCGACCTTGCCCCCCTCCTCCCGCAGTTCCGCCGCGGCTTCGCCAAGACAGTCCAGCCCGCGTCCGTTCAGGACGATACTCGCGCCGGCCCCCGCGAGCCCCCGCGCCAGGGCGAACCCAATCCCGCGCGAAGAGCCGGTGATCAGGGCCGTTTGCCCGTCCAAGCGAAACAAGCGATCCGTATCCATGCGGGCTGTCCCCTGTGCTATCCTGCCGCCATTCACCATAGGGACGCCGCCTGGGAATTGCCATCGCGAGCAGCCTTGGCGGGGCGCCACAACGGAGTTAGCACCATGCAAGCAATCGTGATTCACGCGGCCAAGGACCTGCGCGTCGAGGATCTCGCCGACGGCGAGCCCGGCCCCGGCGAGGTCAAGGTCAGGGTTGCCCGTGGCGGCATCTGTGGATCGGATCTGCACTACTACAATCACGGTGGATTTGGCGCCGTTCGGCTAAAGCACCCTATGATCTTAGGGCACGAAGTCTCTGGAATTGTGGAATCATTAGGCGCTAACGTAGAGGGGTTGAGCGAAGGGGACCTCGTGGCGATCAGCCCAAGCCGGCCTTGCGGCGCCTGCCGCTACTGTCTCGACGGGCTGCCGAACCATTGCCTCAACATGCGGTTTTATGGCTCGGCAATGCCGATGCCGCACATCCAAGGGGCCTTCGCAGAAACGCTGGTAGTTCAAGCGAGCCAATGCGTAAGAGCGCCAGATGGCTTGACTCCCGCCGAAACAGCCATGGCGGAGCCGCTCTCCGTCGCACTGCATGTCATTCGCCGGGCCGGCGAAATGATCGGCAAGCGCGTGTTGGTCACCGGCTGCGGACCCATCGGCGTATTGACCATCATGGCGGCCCGCCGGGCAGGTGCGCGAGAGATTGTCGCCACCGACATCGCCGAACTGCCCCTTCGCCACGCGGAACTCGCGGGTGCGGAGCAAGCGCTCAACGTCGCTGAGAATCCTGAAGCGCTTGCGCCCTGGCGAGCGGAGAAAGGCAGCTTCGACGTGCTGCTGGAGGCAAGCGGCGCGCCGGCCGCCTTGGCCGACGCGATCCTCGCGGTTCGGCCGCGCGGGGTGGTGGTCCAACTGGGCCTCGGCGGCGACGACGTGTTGCCGCTCTCGGCCATTGTGACCAAGGAACTCGACCTGCGCGGTTCCTTCCGGTTTCATGAGGAATTCCGCTGGTCCGTTCAGTTGATGGGCCAAGGCCTGATCGATGTGAAGCCGGTCATCACCCACACCTTCCCTTTGTCGCGGGCCCTTGAGGCCTTCGAAACGGCGTCTCAGCGCCTGAAGGCCATGAAGACGCAGATTGCCTTTGCCTGAGTGAGTTAGCCTAAGATGTTGGCGCTCACCGGAAACGTCATGCCCCCAGCGCGCCGCGCAAGGCCTTGGCGAGGTTTCGCCTGAGCTCCTGCCGGTCGCTGTCCATGGCGCCAAGGCCTCCCCGCTCCAGCCGCGACCATTCCGGATGCAGCCGCGCGGTTCCGACGGCTTTCTTCACCTCATCGATGACGCCCGCGAGATCTTCCTGGGCATCCCGGTCGGCAAGGCGCAACCGCTCCTGACTGGCATGGCCCCGGCGCTGCAAGGCCCGGCAAAGCGCTAGTTCGCGCCGCGTTAGCAGTTCGAGAGTGGCCGTATTCGCTCTCAGCTCGCTGTAGCCGCGCAGTAGGTCGAGCACCTGCCGGCCCCGGCTGCCAATAGCACCGGTCAGGGCCCCGATCGCTGCGCCGGTCAAAGCGGCCGCACCCAGCGTCATGCCACCGACCACAACATCGATAGCAAGGCCCGCGAGCGCGCCACTAGCCGCGGCGCCACCCGTGGTGATCCCAAAATCCGCGAGCGCGCTAGGATCAAAGAGGTCGCGGCCCCAGCGCCCTTCCTCTATTGGCAAGGTTTCGGACAAGTAGTCACCTGGGCGAAACCGGTAGAGATCGATCAGGCGGTCAACGCAGGTTTGCTCGGCGCCGCGCACGGCTTCCCGCAAGTCCTCCAGCGCCGTCTCCAGCTCCGCAGACTCGCGCGCCGGAACAACCATGCGATAGGCGGCCACATCGATCACCAAGTCCGCAATCAGCTCCGCCGAGGCGTGCTTCAAGTCCTCCTGGCGCCGGGTGACGTCCGCCAGAACAGCCCCCAAAGTCGGGGCGAAACCATCGAGCAAGGTCGCCATCTTGTTGTAGAGGCGGCTCTCGCTCGTCTCGTCCAGGATAACCGTATCGAAGGCAACGACCGCATGCATGTTGACCCGCGCCAGATGCGCACGCCACGCCTCCGGGTCCGCGTCCGGTGCCGCCACGAAATTCAATACCGGCAGGATCGGCCGGGCACAGCGCCCCAGAATCTCCAATTCGTCCTTATGCTTGCCGTGGATCCGGTCGCGGGCGTCGATGACATAGAGCGCGACATCGCAATCGATGACCCGCCGTAGAACTTTTGCTTCCTGCCCAAAGCCCACCTGTTCCTTTTCAGACTCGAGGAAAAGACCGATCGCATCAGTCCAATCCACCCCCTGGCGCTGCCGCAGCTCATCCAGGCGCTCCAGCAGACCACTGGAATCCTCAAGCCCCGGCGTGTCGAAAAGCTCGATTGCGGGCTCGCCATCGACCATCAGCATGACGGCCTCGACATCGCGGGTTGTGGCCGGCCGGTTGGAAACTTCGCCAAAGGCCACGTCGCGCGTCAGGGTGCGCAGCAAGGAGGTCTTGCCAGTATTGGTATGGCCGACCACGGCTACCTTGAGCACCTCCAGGGTCATGGCCCAGACCTGCCCAATATGTCGTCGAGCGCCGCCTGATCGGCGTCACCCAGGTCGAACTCCGCAACCCAGGACGGCGGGATGCCACATCGGGCCGCGAGCCGCCGCCAATCCTCGAAGCGCTCCGCCGACCCTTCAGCCCCATACCGTGCTCGCAAGCGCCCGGCCTCGGTCAGCAGCAAGGCCATCGGCGCATCCGAAGCCTCTGCCACACGGGTGACGAAAGCAGCAACGCCTCGGTCCGGCGTCGTCAAAGCGGAGACGGCGATCAGCACCAAACCAGGGCGCAAGCCACGAAGCGCCTCAAGGGCCCGCTCACGGTCCTGACGGCTATCCACCAGGCCGATGTCCTCTACCGCTGTTTGAGCAAAGGACGGGGGCCAACCGGCGGCGGCGTCGATCTCGGAGCCGAGGATTGCGATCGAACGCGTCCGGTCAATTGACGGGACCGGCGGCGGCGGGAGCTCGCCTTCCGGACCCTCCCTATCGGGGTCGACGACACCTTCCCGTTCTGCTGAGGGCATCAGCTTTTCACGCAGGCGCAGGTATCCGGGCGCGCTTGGATCGAGCCGGAACCTGGCCTTCGCCCGGCCGTGCGCAAAAAGGCAAAACGCTAGGGCACAGAGCCGGGGCAAGATGCCATAGGCGACGATGCAGCCCACCAGCAGACCCGCCCAAGCGTTCGAGGCCGCCGAGGTCACGCTCCCCGCCCCGGTCCAGCGGCTGTCCAGGATCTCACCTGACGTCGGCGTGGTGAAGCCGAGCAGCTCCGGTAACACCGCCAAGGCGCGCGTGATGGGAAGGTAAGCAGCCTCCGAAAGGATCGTTGTTTGCCAGGCAAACACCACTTGCCGCGTGCTGAGGATCAGCAACGTCATGGCCAAGGCCCCAAGCAGGAATGACAGCCAGAGCCCGTGGGTCATTGCGCCGACCGTCCAGCGCGCGATCCCCCCGCGCAGCATCGCGTTTGCGGCACTTTTCATCATCGCGCCACGCAGCGTCCCGCGCGAAAAAGCGCCGGCCAGGCGCCGAGCGGCCCAGGCGGTCAGACCGCCAAGCGAAACCATGGTCGGCGCTCTCGGCGCCAGAAGCGTCAGCAGTATCCAAAGGCAAAGCGTGAGGCTAGCTACGCCCAGAAGCGCCAGCACGGTCCAATGAAAATTGACCGCCTCTCCAGCCTCGGCGGAGAGTGCGGCGTGCCCGGTCGCGGCACCCGCGGCAAACGCAAGGGCGAGTGCCACGGCCAGACAGCCGCGCAAGGAAGACTGAAACTGAGATAAGGTTTCCAGGAGTGGCTTCGATACCTCGAGGGCTCGCGCGCGCTGCACAATTCTTTGCTCGAAATCGCCCGACGCGGCACGAGCCGAGGCTTCGGCGGCCGGATCCTCAAAAGGCTTGCCTTCGGCCTGCTCAGCCAAACGCACCGCTTCGGCCAACAGGCGGCCGTCGAAGTCCGCCCGCGCCCGGGGGCCGGATGGGGTCTTGGAGGATTGGGACGGCGTCGTGCTCCTGATCATCCCTTCACCCGGCGCGGACGGTTGAAATGGCGCCCCTTCGCGGACGGGCCTAGCCCGGATAGCAGCCCGCCACCCGCGCGCGCTGCATTACGAGGGCGAGAACCTGATCGATTGCGGGCGTGGCCACCCCGACCAGCCTGCCCATCTCTTGAACCGCAGTCACCAGGGCGTCGATCTCTATCGGACGGCCGCGCTCCAAGTCCTGCAGCATGGAGGTCTTGTGGGCACCGACCGCGGCGCCTCCCGCGATGCGGCGGTCGACATCTATGGGAAACTTGGCACCTAGGCGCTCGGCGATCTCCTGGGCCTCCACCATCATGGCCCGGGCCACGGAGCGGGTGCCCGGGTCCGTGCAGATGACGTCCAGGGTCGCGCCGGTCAAGGCGCTGATCGGGTTGAAAGAGAGGTTACCCCAAAGCTTGACCCAGATTTCATCCCGGATCTTCGGCCGAACCGGTGCCTTCAGCCCCACCGCCGTCAGAGCCTTGGACAGGCACTCAATCCGTTCGGTCTTCTCGCCGGAGGGCTCGCCAAGGGAAAAGCGGTTGCCTTCCAGATGGGAGACCACACCCGGCTCCGGAACCTCGGCCGCCGGGTAGACCACACAGCCGACGGCCCGCTCCGGGCCGATCCCCTCCCACTGCACATTTCCCGGGTCCACGCTCTGGAGGCGATGGTTCTCGTAGGGTCCGGCAAGATTATAAAAGTACCACCAAGGCACACCATTGACACCGAAGACCACCGCTGTCTCAGGGCCAAGCAAGGGCCGCATGCGGTCCACCACGCCCGGCACCGAGTGTGCCTTCAAGGTGATGACCACATAGTCCTGCACGCCGAGTTCAGCCGGATCCTCAACCGCCGTCACGGACACAGTCTCGCGCTGCCCCTCCTCGATCAGGGTCAAGCCGCGCTCGCGCATGGCGGCCAGGTGCGGTCCCCGCGCCACCAGCCCAACCTCGGCGCCCCCCTTGGCAAGCTTGGCCCCCATGTAGCCGCCGATGGCCCCCGCCCCGTAGACGCAGAGCTTCATGGCACCAATCCAAGCTTCTCCGCCAAGCCGATTCGCTGCAGCTTACCCGTGGCGCCCTTTGGGATTTCGTCCAGGATCACAACCTTGCGCGGCACCTTGAAGCCGGCAAGCCGGGCGGCAGCGAAATCCCGCAGGCCGCCCTCGTCGATGCTTTGGCCTTCGCGCGGCACCACCGCGGCAGCCACTTCTTCGCCCAGCTTGTCATGAGGGATTGCGAAGGTGACGACCTGCTGCACGGCCGGATGGTCCATCAAGACCTCGTCCACCTCCAGCGGGCTCACCTTCTCGCCGCCGCGATTGATGATCTCCTTCAAGCGGCCGGTGAGGCGCAGGTAGCCCTCCGCGTCAATTGCCCCTTGGTCGCCAGTACGAAACCACCGCCGGCCCTCCGCCTCGAAGAACGCCGAGTCATTGGCGGCCGGATTGGCTTCGTAGCCCGGTGTCACGTTGGGCCCGGAGATCACCACCTCGCCGGTGGCGCCTGCGTCGAGGATCCGCCCTTCGCTTTCCGAAGCGATGCGCACCAAGGGCCCAGCCTCAACCCCCACGGACCCCGCGTGACGCGGCAGCGGCGGCAAAGGGTTCGAGGTCATCTGGTGGCAGGCCTCGGTCATCCCATAACTCTCGATTACCGGCGCGCCGATGGTTTCTTCCAGCGCCGTCATCACCTGAGGCGGCAAGGAGGCGGAGGAAGAGCGGATAAACCGCAAGCCCGAGCGGGCGAGGACCTCCTGGTTCCGCTCCGCCCGGGACAAAATCGCCTGATGCATAGTCGGGACCGCAGTGAACCAGGTGGGCTTGGCGAGATCCAGCCAGCCGAAAAACTGCAAGGCGTTGAACCCTGGTGCGCACCAAATGGACCCGCCGGCCGCCAGAGAACTGGTCACCGCCGCGATCAGCCCATGGATGTGAAACAGCGGCATGATGTTGAGGCAACGGTCCTCCGGCCCCAACCGCAAAGTGGCGCCGATGTTCCCGGCCGAGGCCGACAGGTTCCGATGCAGTAATGGCACGATCTTCGGCCGCGAGGTGGTCCCGGAAGTGTGCAGGATCAGCGCGATGTCGTCGGGCCCCGCATAGCCCGTCTCCCGCGCTTCCGCGAGCGATTCGTCGCCGTCAAGCTCGAACCAGCCGGCCGGTTTGGCCCTGTCGCCTCGCAACCGGATGACACCGACACCAAGCTTTTGCGCCGAAGCCAGGGCCGGGCCGTCGTAACCGGCTTCCACCACCAAGGCCTTGGCCGAGAGGTCGCCAAGATAGAAGTCGTACTCCTCTTCCCGGTAAGCCGGGTTCAAGGGACAGGTGACCGCCGTGCAGCCAATTGCCGCGAAGGCCGCCGCCATCTCCGGGCCATTGGGCAAGACAATGGCCACACGGTCGCCCGAACCAATCCCAAAAGCGTTGAGCCGCGCCCGCGTCGCTTCCGCCAAGTTTCGCAGCGCTCCATGGCTCATCCAGGGCCGGTCCAAGCCGCCAAGAGCCGGCGCATCGTCAGGGTGGTGCGAAAGCAATTCGAAAAGCGTTTCCGGCATGAAGGTCCTCTAAATCGGGGCGGCCGCTCCAAGATCAAGCCGCGTTGGAGCGCGACAGTATAGGCAGACGTGAAAGATTCACGAGATTTATCCCCATCTCGCCCGGTGGCCGCAGGCAAACAATCGGTTTTCCCGTCGCCTCCCACCGCAATACCCCGGTAGGGCCAGACAATCCGCCTGGCCCACGAGCTGTGGCGTAACGCATCTCAACTTCTACACTTAAGATTTTAGTTTAGAATTTCCGGGCAACTCGTTCTTCACTGGCTAAAAACGTCCACCGCAATCCGCCTCCAACGGCCAAGGTCGTTTCGTCGCGGAAGAGCGGGCTGTCCTCGTTGGCGGATCCACTCCAGATGCCGATCTGCGTGCCGCCAAAGACCCGGACGCGCTCCGTGACACCCCACGACAAGCCCAGGGTGATCTCGCTGCCCACGTAGCCTTGGTTGGCGCGAAACCGGGGCCGGTCATCGCGCACATCCTGCTCGCCCACCTCATAGAAGTAGTCGTTGTAGCCGTCGAAGCCGAAGATCCCGGTGAGGGATGCAATGGCTTCCAGGTCCGTGCCGAAGACCTCGTTGCGCCGATAGGCGATCCCCGGGTTCAGCGTCAAACCTTGATAGCGCAGATTGCTGAAGTCGGTGGAAAACACACCGCGCAGCGCCACGGAAAGATCGACCTCGTTCAAAGGGTCGCTCGGCAGTAGCTTGACGATGAGCTTGGGTCCGGCCTCGAGCAGATAGTCGAGATCGTCCATCCCCTCGCGCGCGTCGTTATCGTCGGAATCCACTGGAAAGGCCGCGTCCACGCCCACGTTGAGCTCCAGCCAAGGATTGTCGACGAAGAGGCCCCGTGGCCCCTCCCCGTCGCCGATCCTGAAGAAGTCGCCGCGATAGATCGCGTAGGGCAGCACGATCCCATTGATATGGTTCTGATCGGAGGCCGGATAGTCCGGCAGCCAGCCGCCACCGCCCACCAGGCCGATTTCCCACAGGGGCTCTTCCTCACGCGAGCGCTCGGGGGTTGGCTCCTCCTCACCCGCCTGTTCCGCCGAGGGTGGCTCCTCGGCCGGCGTCTCCGCAGCGGCGGGATGCGATAGCTGCATGACGGCGGCAAAGGCCAGGGCTCGGGCGGCAACATTCATGCTTGGCTCATAGCAGTCCGTGGCGCTCCCGGATAGGCGGCGCAAGGCCGCAGGGTCGCGGAAAACGAGAATCGGCCGTAACATCGCCACCGCGAATCCTGTAGCTTACGGGCGTAATGCCGCCAGCGACCGTGAACGGACAGCGCCTATGACTCCTCTTGACCTGGCTGCCGCCCTGGTTTGCCTTGCCGCCCTCTTCGGAGTGGTGAACTACTTTGTGCTGAAGATGCCTGCGGCGATCGGCATGGTGGTAATTGCCCTGGCGACCTCACTCACCCTGATGGGGATCGACCTCGTGGTGCCGGGCTTTGGGATCGACGACCTGGTACGCCGCGAAGTGCTGGGCATCGACTTCGCCAACGCCTTGTTGGAGGGGATGCTGGGCTTCCTGCTCTTCGCGGGGGCGCTGCACGTGGATTTTGACTCCCTGCGTGCCCAGAAGTGGGTGGTCGCGTTGATGGCGAGCGTTGGGGTCTTGATCTCCACTTTCATCGTCGCCATCGGGTTTCATTACTTAGCCGCCGTGCCTTTCATGATCGCCCTGGTCTTTGGTGCCCTGATCTCCCCCACCGATCCGGTGGCGGTTCTAGGTCTGCTGAAGGCGGTGAAAGTGCCGAAATCCCTGGAGGTAAAGATCGCCGGGGAGAGCCTGTTCAACGACGGCGTCGCCTACGTAGTCTTCCTGATCGTGGTGGCTTTTGCCTTCGGAACGGCAGACGGCGAGCCTATGGGTGCCGGCGATGCGGCCCAGCTTTTCGTGCTGGAGGCCGGTGGCGGTGCCCTCCTGGGCGCTGTGGCGGGCTGGAGCGTCTTTCAGGCCATGCGACGGATTGACGACTACGCGCTGGAGGTGCTGCTAACCCTGGCCCTGGTAATGGGCTCCTACGCGCTCGCCCTCGCACTGCACATCAGCGGGCCGATCGCCGTGGTGGTGGCGGGGCTCTTCATCGGACATAGCGGCATGCGCCACGGGATGAGCGAAACCACCCGCTCCCACGTGGATGCATTCTGGCGGCTGATCGACGAGATCCTCAACGCCGTGCTGTTCCTGCTGATCGGCCTGGAGGTCTTCGCGCTGACCTTCGAGCGGAATTTCCTGTTGGTGGGCTTGGCCTGTATTCCCTTGGTTCTGCTGGCGCGCTTCGCCGCTGTCTCCCTGCCGGTGACCCTGCTCAGCCGTACCCGCGCCTTCACCCCCGGAGTGATCCCGCTGATGACCTGGGGCGGACTGCGTGGCGGCATCTCCGTTGCGTTGGTTCTCTCGCTCCCCGCAAACGAGCACACGCCCCTCCTGCTCACCGCCACCTATGTCGTGGTGATTTTCTCCATCGTCGTCCAAGGCCTAACCATGGCGCCACTCACCCGGCGCATGTTGAAGAAGGGCGACATGGGATAGGGCCTGGCCCTATTGGCCTTGCAAGCAGCAATCGAGCGATCCCTCTGCCCATTGTGCGGCCGAGATCCCATCCATATCGAAGACCGGAGCCCGCACCGTCAGGCGCTTCGGAAACGCCCCAGGATGTAGGCGGTCAAATCATCGAAGCTGTCGAAGACGAAGTCGGTCGTGAGATCTTTGGCGGCAGTCTTGCGGTAGCCACCGGTATAGAGCGCAAAGCTGCTGCCGGCCGCCCGTGCTGTTGCCGCGTCCACCTCACTATCGCCCACGTAGAGCCCCCCCTCCGCCCGCAGGCCCAGCTCGCCGAATGTTAAGCGCAGGGGATCGGGCTCCGGTTTTCGGACCGCCAGGGTGTCGCCCCCGATGATCGCGTCGAAGTAGGGAGCCAGTTCCAGCTCGGAAACAATGCGTAATGTCATATCGGAGGATTTGTTGGTGCAAATCCCAAGCTTGAAGCCTTCCGCCTTCAGGGTCTCCAGCATCGGGAGCACGCCGTCATAAGGTTCGGTCAGAGCCGATGGATTGGCGAGATAATGAGCGCGAAATCGCGCAAGTGCCGCGTCATGGTCCACCGCTTCCTGGGCGCCGTCGTGGGCCAGGACGCGCGTGACCAGCGTCGGAATCCCGTTCCCGACGAATGAGGTGACATCCACCAAGGAGGGTGCCGGACGACCGAAATCCTCCATCATACGCGCCGCGGCGGCATGCAAATCCGGCGCGCTATGAATCAAGGTGCCATCAAGATCGAAGACCACGCCCTTCATGCCACGTCGAATACCCTATCTGCGGCGCCGCGCAAGGCCGCAATTTCGGCGGCCCGGGTGGAGGGGACCGCGATCCCTCCAGCCTAGGCAAAGTTTCGAGTCGCGCTCCGATAAACGCACGTCATCGTATTTTGAGATCTGGATGAGCTACTTGTACCATCTGGTGAGACACCGACTATCGACGCTGCGCTGAATGGCGGGAAATGAGCAAGCTGGTCGCATGGCTGGAAGAGAACGGGCTCGGTCAACTCGCCGGTGTCTTTTTGAAGAACGACGTAGATCTGGATGTTCTTCCCCATCTTTCGGATGAAGATTTGAAGGAGCTGGGTCTGTCCCTGGGACAGCGCCGCCGGTTTCTCGTGGCTCTGCGCGAGGCGCCTCCAGTGACTCCGGCCACAACTGATGAGGCCGCCAAGGATGGGGCAGAATCGCCAATTCTCGATGATGAGGCGGAGCGCCGTCAGCTGACTGTGATGTTCTGCGATTTGGTTGGCTCGACAGAGCTTTCCCAGACTCTGGACCCAGAGGAGTTGCGCGAGGTCCTCCGCCGCTACCACGACGCAGTCACCGGCGCGATCTCATCCCACGGCGGCCATGTCGCCAAGCTTCTTGGCGACGGTGTGCTGGCCTATTTCGGCTGGCCCCATGCCCAGGAAGACGATGCCTCCCGCGCTATCCTGTCGGCGCTTTCCGCTGTTTCAGCGGTTACGGGCATCGAGGCTGGCGGCACAGCCCTGGCGGCGCGCGCCGGGATCGCCACGGGCCCCGTCGTGATCGGTGACATGCGTGGCGAAACGGCGCGGGAACGCGGCGCGATTGCTGGTCCAACCCCTAATCTGGCGGCTCGCCTTCAAGGAGTCGCCGACCCTGGCGAAGTCTTGATTCACGGCGCCACTCGAAAGCTGGTTGGCGCGATCTTCGATCTGGAGCCGCGCGGCGCCCGGCAACTCAAGGGATTTGCCGACCCCGTGGAGATGTGGCGCGTGGTGGGCGCCGCTCGCTCGGTAAGCCGGTTCGAAGCGCTTCACGGTAGCGGCCTGACGGATTTCGTTGGCCGCGACCACGACATCGGCCTGCTTCTGGACCGCTGGCGCTTGGCTCGCGACGGCGAAGGGCAAGCGGTGCTGCTTTCCGGGGAGGCAGGGGTCGGAAAGAGCCGGGTGGTGCGGGAATTCACTGTCCGCCTCGAAGTGGAGGATTGCCTCTGGCTGCGCTACCAGTGCTCCCCACACGAAACAAACTCCGCTTTCCAACCGATCATCGCGGAAATCGAGGATAGCGCCGGTTTCCGCCGTGAAGACAGTGCCGAAATCCGTCTCGATAAGCTTGAACGGCATCTCGCCGCCGACTTCCCAGACGCGCGGGTAAGCGAAGCCGCATCGTTGTTCGCTGCTCTGCTAGGCCAGTCGGCAAACCGTTATCCGCCCGTCGAGATGACCGCCCAGCGGCGCAAGCAGCACACCGTGGAACTTCTAGCCAAGCGCTTGGCCGCAAGGGCGCGGCAAGGGTCCTTGGTGGTGGTGGTCGAGGATATCCATTGGATCGACCATTCGACCCTCGAAGTGCTTGACGCCATCGTGCCCCGCGTGCGGGACCTGCGCGTGCTGATCGTGATGACCTGCCGGCCCGAATTTCAATCGAAGTGGGGCGGCCAAGGCCACGTTACCCTGCACTCGCTCCACCGTCTCGGGCGCGGCGACGGTCGCGCCATCGCGGAACGGATTGCTGGCGGAAAGGCGCTCCCCCAGGAGGTCTTGGCGCGTATTGTGGAGCAGACCGACGGTATTCCGCTCTTCGTCGAAGAACTCACCAAGACCGTGTTGGAAGCCGGGATTCTGGAGGAACGGGAGGACCGCTATGAACTGACTGGGCCTCTACCGGCTCTGGCGATCCCGACGACCTTGCAAGATTCCCTGATGGCCCGGCTCGATCGGCTTTCCCCCGTGAAGCGCGTGGTTCAGGCCGCCGCCTGTATCGGCCGCGCGTTCGATGCCTCACTCCTTGCCGCAGCCTTACCGATCAAGCAGGCCGAACTCGATGACGCACTCGGTCAACTGGTCGCCGCTGAGTTGATCTTTCGGCAAAGCGGCAACGACGGAGATGAGCGCTACATCTTCAAGCACGCGCTCGTGCAGGACGCGGCTTACGCAAGTTTGCTGACCTCGGCGAAGCGCAGCCTGCATGAGAAACTTGCATTGGCTTTAGATGGCACGGACGACCCTGATCCCCTGGAGCTCGCGCGGCATTTCTCGGGAGCCGGCATTCATGAGCGTTCAGCAGAGCTCTTCCTTTCGGCCGGTCAGCGGGCGATGGCGAACAGTGCCTTGCCCGAGGCAATCGGCGCTCTGACTTTGGGCCTGCAGGCTGTCGAAGCGCTTCCGCGCTCGGAACCAAGCGCGCGCTTAGAACTCGATCTGCGCGTCGCTCTGGGCACGGCGCGCATGGCCAGTTTCGGCTGGGCTCACCCATCGGTTTCCGAAGCGCTTGAGCCCGCCTTTCCATTGGCACGGACTTTCGCGGATGAAGACGCGCTCGGCTCGATCCTCTGGGGCCTTTGGGTTCACTACCAGACACGCAGCGAGTTTCCTCGGGCCCATGAATGGCTAGGCGAGCTTGAAAAGGTCGCGCGGGAGCAGCCGGCCTCCGATCTGCCGTTGGTCTTCGATATGTCGGCCGGCTGCCAATGCTTCTGGGAAGCCGAGTATTCCAAAGCTCTCGAGCACACGGATCGGGTGACGGCCGTCTACGATCCGGCCAAGCACGCGCGCATAACCGACTTGACTAACCACGACCCACTGGTGTTCTCGCAGCATTGGGCAGGCAGTTTGGCCGATTGGATCGCGGGCCGCCCCCGCCGGTCTCTCGAGCGGCTGGACGAAGCGGTATTCCTTGCCCGTGAGATCACGCACCCCTTCAATCTGGTTTTTGCACTGACCGCCGGTTCGACGAGCCTGGTCTACCTCAACATGACCGATCGGCTTATGGCGCATTGCGACGAAGCCGCGACAGTCGCGACCGAGGAGGCGCTGGGGCCGTTTTCCGAACATGTGAACATCATGCAGTGGCGCGGGGCAGCCCACGTGCAGCGGGGAGATTTCCAACGCGGCCATGATCTAGCGAAGCGCGGCAACGATTTCTGGACGGCAAGTGGCGGCCGGATATGCACGGCGATGTTTCGCAGCTGGATTGCGCGCGGCCTCCAAGGCCTTGGGCGGATCGAAGAGGCCGCCGCGCTGAACGCCACCAACATCGCCCATTGCCGCCGAACGGGCGATCGCTTCATGGAGCCGGAGTGCCTGCGCTTGCAGGGCGAACTGGCCCTTCTGGGTGCTGCCCCGGACCCCGCCGCCGCGGAGCAACTCTTCCATGAAGCCCTCTCCATTGCCGCCGGGCACGGCGCCAGATCCTGGGAGCTACGTGCCGCCATGTCTCTTGCTCGGCTGCTGCAAACCCAAGACCGGCGCAAGGAGGGCATAGCCATTCTCGCACCCGTGCTGGAGTACTTCGAAGAAGGCATGTATACAACGGACTGCGTGACGGCAAGCACGCTCCTCGCCTCACTTGATTGAGCCATCTCTCGACGACCGCCCCCCGCTTCCATTTCGGCCGTGCCACCAGAGGGAAACACCTTTCCCAGCCTGGATCGATGATTACTCGGCCTTATAGGCGCTAAGGTCTTTCGGCGCGTGTAGCAAGGTGCCTTCGTACTTTCGAAGATCATCATTGATCTGAAGCCAGGGAAGGTTGCTCCCGTAGTTCACATGAAAAGTGGGTTCGAAATCCGTGGGATCCTCCAAGGAAGCCGCGTAAAGGTGCATCCCGCCCGGGTAGTGCGCCGCTTCGAATCCCATCGGGGAACCGCAGGTGGCGCAGAAGTGCCTCCACACGCCTTCGGAACTCTCGAGGGTTTTAGGTGCGTCGCCTAGCCACCGGAAGTTTCTGACCGGCACACCGAACCACGCGACCACTGGCGCGGCGCAATTGCGGCGACAATCATCACAATGACAATAGCAGGCCCAGGTTACCTCGCCTTGATACTCCCACGCTGTCTTTCCGCACAGGCAATGACCGCATTTTGTCATCTTATCCCTCGCGTCTTTCCATAGAGCAACCTTCGCCCCGGTGACAAAGCTCCGTTCAAAACAAGCTTGATAATTGACGTCGTAGCTTGTTTCCTGGGGACTGGCGAGCCTGCGCTAGGAGAGCGGTGACAGGACAAAGTTTGCTTCGACGGACCAGAACGGGTTCTCCATCTTGATGGAAGCCGCCTTCTCCGGATCGTCGTTTTGCTCGAACTCCGTGATCAAGCTTTCCTTCACACCGAAGACCGCATCGTTCTCCAGGAACGGGCATTTGGAGTCGAACAGATGAGTGGTGATCGTCTCGTACCCTGGGGCGGAAACGATATAGTGGATGTGGGCGGGCCGCATGTTATCCCGACCCAACCCTTCCAGCATCTTGCCCACCGGCCCATCATTTGGAATGCCATAGTGGGAGGGTTTGACCGCGCGATACCAAAACGCGCCGTTCTCATCAGTTATAAAGATTCCCCGAAGATTGTGCTCGGGTTTCTCGTCCGGCTTCTGATTATCGTAGAAGCCATCATGGCTTGCCTGCCACGTATCCACGATTGCGCCAGCCACGGGTTTGCCCGAAGGATCGGTCACACGCCCATAGACATATAGCGGCTCACCAAGACCGTCCTGCGAGATCGTGTCGCCATGTTCACGATTCGGAACACCGGAGACATGGAATGGGCCGAGGACGGTGTTTTCCGTCGCGCCCGAGGGACGGCGCGTGTTGATCGCATCAACAAGCATCGATACGCCCAACACGTCGGATAGCAGAATGAATTCCTGCCGACGGTCGTCACACATCTTACCGGTCGCTGTCAGGAACTCTATCGCCGCCTCCCATTCCACATAGGTGGGCTCCACTTCCTTGACGATAGCGTGGAGGTGTTTGATGACCGACCTCATCACTTCGGCAAGCCGCGTGTTTTTTGGATCCACAATCCGGGATAGCACGGCTTCCACCGAATTTTCCTCGGTAAAGTAATATACGTCCTTATTCATTCCTCGGTCCCTTCTCTATCCCTAAATCTCTTTTGTTGGTATACGGTCGTGTTTGAGGTGCGCAAGCAAAGCACAATTAGCACGCAGTCGAGCGAGGAAGAGCTGAGTGTCTGGTGCTATCTGCACGCGCGAAGTAAGGCGGCTCACAAAGGGTAAATACGAAGGTGAGCGCAAATGTCTGAAGTCTATATCTGCGACTACATCCGTACGCCAATTGGTAAGTTCGGAGGCTCTCTGTCCGCGGTGCGGCCAGACGATCTTGGAGCGGCTCCCTTGCGTGCCCTGGCGGAGCGAAACCCGGGCATGGATATCGGCGCTATCGACGAAGTCCTTTACGGCTGCGCCAATCAGGCAGGTGAGGACAATAGGAACGTCGCGCGGATGAGCCTGCTGTTGGCGGGTTATCCTGATAGCATCCCCGGGACAACCTTGAACCGTCTTTGCGGTTCCGGCATGGACGCGGTCATCACGGCCGCGCGCGCCATCCGAGCTGGTGAATTGGGTTTAGCTATAGCCGGTGGCGTGGAAAGCATGTCCCGAGCGCCTTTCGTCGTGCCAAAGGCGGAGACCGCCTTCTCTCGTTCCGCATCGATCGCAGACACGACAATCGGTTGGCGCTTTATCAATCCGCTAATGAAGGAGCAATACGGCGTCGATTCCATGCCGGAGACCGCGGAAAACGTTGCCGTGGATTTTCGGGTTACCCGACAGGATCAGGACGCATTTGCCCTGAAGAGCCAAACCTACGCCGCGGCGGCTCAAGCGAGAGGGCGCTTGCAGAAGGAAATAGTTTCGGTGCCCGTTCCCCAGCGGCGCGGAGATCCACTCATCGTGGACACCGACGAACATCCGCGAGAAACTTCCATAGAGAAACTCGCGTCCTTGCCGACACCCTTTCGAGAAGGTGGATCGGTGACTGCGGGCAATGCATCCGGTGTCAATGACGGAGCAGCGGCGCTCATTCTCGCCACGGAAGCGACCGCGCGGAAACACGCGCTAACTCCGGTCGCGCGCGTGCTCGGCGGCGCGGCCGCTGGGGTTCCACCGCGGATCATGGGAATTGGACCGGTCCCGGCGACGCAAAAGCTCTGCTCCAGGCTTGGCCTCAAGCCGAGCGATTTCAACGTCATCGAGTTGAATGAAGCCTTCGCGTCCCAAGCGATCGCGGTCTTGCGTGAACTGGGCCTGGATCCGGAGGCACCGCTTATCAATCCAAACGGAGGCGCTATCGCGCTCGGTCATCCTCTTGGCATGTCCGGCGCGCGGATCACAGGGACAGCCGCATTGGAGCTGGCCGAGCGAAAGGCACGGCTCAGCCTCTCGACAATGTGCGTGGGTGTTGGCCAAGGAATATCCATCGCACTGGAGCGTGCCTAACCGGATGTTGAGGTAAGGGACCGGCGATCTTCGATAACGCCGTGCGCTTTGCCAGGCAATGCGCGTTTCGCCAAGCTCGAGCTCGCGCAGCAAAAAACGGCGCTCAAGGAGCAGCCGTTCGCGATTTCTATCGCAGTTCGGCGAAAGTGGTTGCGGGGGCTCGATGCCACCTTTACCGAACAACCGGTCACATTCAATTGCGCCAGCGAAGAAGAGCTATCTTGCGCCGTTAGAGTGGACCTCTTGGTCGAGGAAGCTCCGGCAGCCAACTGAATATATTCAAGCGAGCAGAATCGGTTCCCCGCGAGCACGACATTGCTTGGAACGATATGTCCGCTACCGGGTCGAATGCAGACTTACCCATGGTGTACGCATAATGTCTGCTTATGACCCTGAACGGAACTGCTGCGCGAACACCTGAACGTCAGTAATTCGGACAATCCAGCCGTTTGCTGTAACGCGGCGCTCAAATGTCTCGTCAGTCACTTATCCGGGCTCCTGGCTGCCAATCAACCCGACCGAATACTTTGCCGGGCAAGTCGAGCTTTCTTCGTCTTGCACTTGTGATCTTCACAATGCCACTCTCACCGGAGCGACCACCTGGAGGTTCCGAAGTTGGGTACCAAACTGGCCATAGCCACCATGATCAGCCTGACCCTTGCCGGCACTATGCTGACGTCAGCATCCGACGCCGCCGAATGCAACGTGAACGCCATTCCAAGCGTTCCGGACGTACGGTTCCTAACCGCAGAGTCCGTTTCGGTCCCGGCGGCGCATTGCCGTATCGTTGGTGAAATCGGTACCGAGACCGGCTTCGAGCTGCTTCTTCCCGACCAGTGGAACGGGAAATTCGTCATGGGCGGTGGTGGAGGGTTTTCCGGTGACTTCAACAACGCCGCCACGGCTCTGGGTAACGTCCTTGGGGACGGATGGGCGACCGTCACGACAGACACAGGACACAAGGGCAACCCTATCGTAGCAACCTGGGCCCTGAACAATCTTGAACGACAGGTCAGTTTTGGATTTCAGGCCGTGCACAGAA
>JARFRB010000085.1 GCA_029287455.1 Pelagibius litoralis
CGGTTCATGCGAGCTAACCAGAAAGTGTCAAGCCCGCTTAGGCTAAAGACAGCACCGTTCCGATACCGGTCGTCTCCCCGGAAGGCTGGGTGCCCACTCCTCTCGATCCGCTGCCCCTACTACAACCCGCGCAGGACCAACTCTGGGCTCATGATGCGGCCGAATCCGCCTCCAGTAGCATACCTTGGTAACTACAAGAAAATGATGGCGATCTTGTGACAAGCCTTGGCCTGCGCTGACACGCCGGAGCCTTGACAACCTCTCCGGCGGAACAGGGCGCTTGGATAGGGCGTCATGCGTGTGACGATCCCCAAACGGCGAAAGCTTTAGAGCGCCGCTTCCTCTACGTCCACCACCGCGCGCGAGCCGTGAATGGACGCCGACGCGGCCGCCTCGGCAAGCGGTAGGAGATTCGTCATGTAGAATCTGGCCGTGGCGATCTTCCTGTCGAGAAATTCAGCCGAGCCGTTCGCGCCCGCCCGTGCGCGGGCGGCGGCCAGCGCGGACTTGGCGAGCAGCCAGCCGCCGGCCAGGGTACCCAGCAGCCTGAGATAGGGTGACGCGCCCGCGGCCGCTTCTCTAGGGTCCGCCCGATTGGCATCCAAGAGCCAATCGGTCGCTCTGTCGAAGGTATCGGCGCAGTGCATCAAACTCTCCGCCATAGGCTTAAATGCCTCGCCTTCCGCGGAATGGATCGCCGCCAGGTCGTCCCGGACGCGCGCCGAAAAGGCGCGAGCCGGGGCGCCGTCCAGCCGAAGAATCTTGCGGCCGATCAGGTCCAGAGCCTGGACGCCGTTCGTGCCCTCGTAGATGGGTGTGATGCGGGCATCGCGAAAATGCTGAGCGGCCCCGGTTTCCTCGATAAAGCCCATGCCCCCATGCACCTGGACCCCCAGGGATGCGACCTCGCAGCCGATGTCCGTGCACCAAGCCTTGACCACCGGAATCAAAAGGTCAACCACCTCCGTCTCGGTGCGCCGGCGCAGCTCGGCGTCGGGATCGGCGTGCGCGATGTCGATGGCCGCAGCGGTGTAGTAAGCCAAGGCGCGCGCGGCTTCGGTGTAGGCCTTCATGGTCAGGAGCATGCGCTTGACGTCTTGGTGCTCGATGATCGGCACCGCCCCGCCGCCGGCCGGGCCGAACGCCCGGCCCTGAACCCGCTGGCGTGCGTAGGCCAGTGCCTGCTGATAGGAGCGCTCCGCGATCGCGACACCTTGGATGCCGACCGAAAGCCGGGCGTTGTTCATCATGGTGAACATGTACTCCATGCCGCGGTTTTCCTCGCCGACGAGATAGCCAATCGCCCCACCGGAATCCCCGTAGGCCATGACGCAGGTGGGCGAGGCCTTGATGCCCAGCTTGTGCTCTATGGAGACGCAGCGCAGATCGTTGCGCGGGCCCGGGCCGCCATCCTCCGACGGCAGGAACTTTGGCACGATGAACAAGCTGATCCCCCGGGTTCCGGCCGGCGCATCGGGCGTGCGCGCTAGGACCATGTGCACCACGTTCTCGGCGAAATCGTGCTCGCCGTAGGTGATGTAGATCTTCTGGCCGGAGATGAGATAATGGTCGCCGTTCGGCTCCGCGCGCGTTCGCGCCGCCCCCACATCAGTTCCCGCCTGCGGTTCGGTCAGGTTCATGGTCCCGGTCCATTCGCCGGAAATCATCTTGGCCAGATAGACTTCCTTCTGCTCGGGCGAGCCATGAGATTGCAGCAGCTCCACTGCCCCTTGGTTGAGCAAGGGGCAGAGCGCGAAACTCATGTTGGCGGCGTTCCACATCTCCTGGACGGCGTTCGCGACCAGCCACGGCAAGCCCTGCCCGCCGTAATCGGGGTCGAAGGGTAGCGCGTTCCAGCCGCCTTCCTGATAGGCGTGATAAGCTTCCCTAAAGCCGCGCGGCGTGCGCACCACGCCGTTCTCGAAGACAGAGCCTTCGCGGTCGCCGCTATGGTTCAAGGGCGCGATCACCTCGCCCGCGAGCTTGCCCGCTTCCTCCAGGACCGCGTCCACCAGGTCCGGCGCGGCGTCCTCGTATCCCGGCAAGCCGTTGATATAATCGAGGCCCGCGACCTGCTTCATCACGAAGCGCATATCGTCTAGCGGAGCGCGATAGTCGGTCATGGCCTAGCTTTCCTCGTCGAATGGTCTCGGCGAGAAACCTAGGGCCCGTCACCGGCCAGTGCAACCGGCGGGTCTTCATTGCGGGGTCAGGGGGCTAGCCCACGGCGACGAGGCTCGCGTCCCTAGGGGTTGGGAAGTGCAGCGTGATCACCGTGCCCTGCCCCTCCCGGCTGTTAATGGTCATATCTCCCCCATGCAGGTTCGTGAGGGACTTCACCAAGGTCAACCCGAGGCCCGTACCGCCGACATCGCGGTTGTAGCTATTGTTGACCTGCTCGAAGGGCTTGAGAACCCGGTCGAGATAGTGTTCGGGGATACCGATGCCCGTATCGGCAACGCTGAGCATCGTGGTGCCGTCCTCCAGGCTATCCGCCGACAACGTGACTCTGCCGCCAGGGGGCGTGAATTTGATGGCGTTCGACAAGAGGTTGAAGACGATCTGCTTGATGGCCCGCTCGTCGGCGTGGATATAGCCGGCGTCGGCGGCCACTTCGAGATTGAGCTCGACCCGGCGCTCGTCCGCGCGCACCCGATTGAGGCGAAAACAGGACTCCAAGACGTCGCGGACACCCAGGCGCTCGGGCCGGATTTCCAGCTTTCCCGCCTCGATCTTCGCGATATCCAGGATATCGTTGATGAGGGCCAGCAGATGCTGGCCGCTGTTGTTGATATCTTTGGCGTACTCAGCGTATTGCGGTACCGAGGAGGGGCCGAAGGCTTGCTGCGAAATGATCTCCGAGAACCCCAGGATTGCGTTCAGGGGCGTTCTCAATTCGTGGCTCATAGTGGCAAGGAATTGGGATTTTGCATGGTTGGCGGCTTCGGCGGACCGGCCGTGCCGCTCGGCTTCCTGGCGCGCGGTCTCTAGATCCTCGGCAAGGGAGGCAAGCTCGAGCGCTTGGTGCTCTAGCACCGACTTGCTCTCCAGCAATTCGACCTCGAAGCGCTTGCGCTCGGAGATGTCGATGATGGTCAGCTGCTGGGCGGGCTGGCCTTTCCATTCGATCGCCCGGAGCATGACCTCGACCCAGATAACGTTGCCTTGCCGGGTCACGTTCTTGGCCTGGAAGACCGCCGTATGCCGCGGATCCTGGAGACTCTTGCGCCACAGCCGCTCCGCCGTCTCGCGTTCTTCCTCCGGCAGAAGGGCGTGCATATCGGTCGCCATTGCCTGGGCTATGCTCTCGTAGCCGTAGATACGGGCGAAAGCTTCGTTGACGAAGAGAGGGCGAAAATCGCTGTGGATACAGATGCCCTGGATCGACCCTTCCAGAAGCGTCCTGAACCGGGTCTCGCTTTCCTGAAGCGCCTGCTCGGCCTGTTTCTGGCGATCGATGTTGACTAGCGTGCCAATCATGCGCAAGGGGCGGTCGTCCTCGCCGCACAAGACCTTGCCCTTGGCTTCGACCCAGACCCAACTGCCATCGCCGGTTTTCAGCCTGTGCCGGTGAAGACAGACATCGCTGCCGGAGTCCAGATGCTCCTTGACCGCCCGCCGCAGGCCACGAAGGTCGAGCGGATGGATGTTGCGCGTCCAGCTCTCCAATCGTCCCGGCAGGGCATCAGGTTGATATCCGAGCAGCCGGAACCAGGCAGGCGAATAGTACACTTCGTCAGTTTCCAGGTTCCAATCCCAGATGCCCTCATCCGTTCCAGCCAGGGCGAAGTCGAAGCGCTCGTTGCTAGCTGTCAAACCCTCGCGGATCCGCGTGGATTCAGAGATATCGCGGAAACTGGCCATCCAGCCCAAAGCCGCGCCCTCCGAATCGAACAACCGCGTGCTGGATTGTTCCAGCACGAAGCCGGTCTTCAGCCTCAATTCGCTCCGCATTGTGGGCTTTTCCGGGCTCCAGAGCGCGAATTGGCATGGCTGCACGAGCTGATCAGCGAGCTCACGGGTGATCGCGGCAATGTCGCGCGTTTCGAAGTCCGCCTGTTCTAGCCGCCACAAACGGAAGAACTCAGGGTTCACAAATACTATTTTATCGTGAATATCTGCCAAAAAAACACCCGTGGGAAGAGATTTTCCCATTTCGAGCAATAAGCTTTGCGAGAGCGACCGAGAGAGGAACGCCATGCACCGTCCGCCAGCAGTTTCACGCGACCCGGCACTTTAAAGGCAAAAGGTTAATATCTTCTTTTACACCCGAGACTTAGGGTATGGACCCTATGGTGATCTCAGACAGATCCGGCCTTAGAGAACCTTCCCGGGATTCATCAGGTTCGCCGGATCGAACGCCTGTTTCACCCGCCGCATCATCTCGAGTTCGATCGGAGATTTGAAGCGGCGGTTCTCGCTCACCTTGATCCGCCCGAGGCCATGCTCGGCCGAAATCGATCCGTTGAGCCGGTTCACGAGGTCATGCACCGCGCCGTTCACCTCGTCCCAGCGGCCAAGGAACGCTTCCCGGTCGGCCGAGGGGGGTTGGGACAGGTTGAAGTGGATGTTCCCGTCCCCAACATGCCCGAAGGGCACAGGGCGGACACCGGGTATGAGATCTTCAACCAGCCTCGTTGCCTCCTCGATGAAGCGCGGCACGCTGGATACGGGGACCGAAATGTCGTGCTTTATGGATCCGCCCTCGAACTTCTGGCCCTCGACGAGACCTTCGCGCAGGCGCCACAGGTCCGCGGACCGCGCCTCGCTGTCGGCCAGGGTGGCGTCGGCGACCACGCCATCCTCGTAGGCCTGGCCCAGCATTTCCTCGAGGGCATCGCGCAGGCCGCAGCCTTCCCGGCCGCCGTAGAGTTCGATTAGCACATACCAATCGGAGGGCTGGGAGAGCGGATCGGCACAGCCCGCCACGTGGGCACAGGCAAAATCCAGCCCGATTCGAGGGATCAGCTCGAAGGAGGTGACCCCCTCACCCGAGGCCACCCGCGTACGCCCAAGCAGTTCCACCGCAGCCGCCGGATCGCCGACCGCCGCGAAAGCGGTGACCACCTCGCGCGGGCGCGCGAAGAGCTTCAAGACGGCAGCGGTGATGATGCCCAGCGTCCCCTCGGCCCCGATGAACAACTGCTTCAGGTCATAACCGGTGTTGTCCTTGCGCAAACCCCGCAACCCGTTCCAGATCTGACCATCGGGCAAGACAACCTCGAGCCCGAGCACGAGATCGCGCATGTTGCCGTAGCGCAAGACCTGGACGCCGCCGGCGTTGGTGGAGAGGTTGCCGCCAATCTGGCAACTGCCTTGGGCACCCAAGCTCAAGGGGAACAGCCGGTCGGCCTCGGCGGCCGCGGCCTGAATGGATTGCAGGATGCAGCCTGCCTCTACAGTCATCGTGAAGTTGGCGGCATCGACCTCCCGAATCCGGTTCATGCGTGCGGTGCTGACGATCACCTCCCCGCCCGCCTCGAAGGGGATGGACCCACCGACGAGCCCCGTGTTCCCGCCCTGCGGCACGGTCGGCGCGGCGGCCTGGTTGCAGAGCCGCACCACCTCTGCCATTTCGCGCGTATCGGCGGGTTTGACCACAAAAGGCGCTAAGCCCCGGAAGCGCCCGCGCATGTCCACCAGGTGCGGTTCAAGGGCTTCCGGGTCCGTCACCAGCCCACGCGGACCGACCACCCGCACGATGTCCTCGGCGAGCCGCTCGAAATCCGGGGTCAGGGTTTGAGTTTCGGCCATAAGGCAAATCTAGGCTTTTTCCCCCGCCGCTTCCAGCCGTGGGCGTGGTGCGGCTGCACGGCGCAGGCGGTCGTTGATGGCCAGGCCGAGCCCCTGTTCCGGGATGGGCGTGACCGCGATTCCGGAAAGCCGTGGCAAATCGAGCGCCCGCAGATAAGCGAAGAAATTGGCGGCGGCTTCGGTCAGGTCGCCAGCCTCGCTCAGATTCATGGTCACGGCCGCGCCCTCGGGTGGATTTGGGCCAAATGCAAGCAGGGCTTCGTCCCCCCCGGGCGCCGCGACCGCGAGGCGCAAGGGCAGATGCGGTGCGTAGTGGCTTTCAAGCATCCCGGGGGAGGCAAAGGGCCGCGCCCCATCCGGCGTGCGGAGAGGCCCGATCACCGCCTCGATGTCCTCGGCCGCCAGGCCGCCGGGCCGCAGCAGCACCGCCGCCTCCCCGGTCAGATCCACCACGGTGGATTCCAGGCCGACCCGGCAGGGCCCGGCGTCGAGAATCAGATCGACGCGGCCCTGCAGCTCGCTCAGGACATGCTGTGCCGTCGTGGGGCTGACATGGCCCGAGGTGTTCGCGCTCGGCGCTGCGATGGGCACGCCGGCCGCCGACAACAAGGCCCGCGCCACGGGATGCTCGGGCAAACGCACCGCCAGGCTTTCCAGGCCCGCCGAGCAGAGCAGCGAAACCGGGGATTTCGGCCGGCGCGGCAAGACCAGCGTCAAGGGGCCGGGCCAAAACGCCCGGGCCAGGGCTTCCGCTCGCCCGTTGACCTCAACAACCTCAGAAAGCCGGGCGAAATCGTGCAGATGGCAGATCAGCGGATTGAAGCTCGGGCGCCCTTTGGCGCCAAAAATCGCCGCGACCGCCGCGTCGTTCGTGGCATCGCTTCCCAGCCCATAGACAGTTTCCGTGGGAAAAGCGACCAGTCGGCCATCCTTGATGATGGCGGCGGCGCGGGCGATTGCCTCAGGTGTGGCGGAAAGAATCTCGGTCATAACGCAACCTGTAACAAACGGCTTGGGAGGGAAAGCCCGACTGGTCTATTGTGCACATGCGAAATGATTTCGCCATGGCGGTAAACGGGGGCGGAGATGAGCGCGAAAATCATCACGGTGGCGCAACAAAAAGGCGGAGCGGGAAAGACCACCTTGGCTGCCCACCTGGCGGTGACCTTCACCGCGGCGAAGCAAAAAGTCGCGGTCGTGGATATCGATCCGCAGCAATCGCTGACCATGTGGTACAAGCTGCGCGAAGACCGGCTCGGCGACGCGGGCGCGGGGCTCTTGGTCAGTCAAATCAAGGGCTGGCGGGTGCGCAATGAAGTCGAGAGGCTGGCCGCCTCCCATGATGTGGTGGTGATAGACAGCCCGCCGCACGCGGAAACCGAGGCGAAGATCGCTGTGCGCGGCGCCAATCTTGTGGTGGTGCCGGTACAGCCTTCCCCTATGGACGTCTGGGCAACCCGGCCCACCTTGGAACTGGCGGCGACCGAAAAGGTGCCGGTGTTGGTCGTGCTTAACCGAGTGCCGCCGCGTGCGAACCTTACCGAGGAGATGCTCTCGGAAGTTCAGGGCTTTGGGGCCAGCATTGCAGACACGAGGATTGGCAACCGCGTCGTCTTCGCCTCCGCGCTCTCGGAGGGGCGGGCGGTCGGCGAGGTCCAGCCGAGCGGGAAAGCCGCGCGGGAGATCGCAGCACTCGCCAAGGAAATTTTAAGCCGAGCGAAAACTTGACGCCCAGGCGGCCGAACGGCCCGCTCTCGCAGGCCGAACCGGCACCAAAGCTCTTCTAACGCTGCAAGCGAAGCCGCAGGCCGATGACATTCTCGTCGAAATCCTCGGCGCCACCACTGCCATCGCGGTTGCGATGCCGCGCGTAGGCACCCAGGTAGAGCACCCGGTTCACCAGATAATCGCCGGTGATCCCAATGCCGTAGGTATCTTCCTCGCGGGAGATGCCTTCCCAGCGGTCATTCTCATAAGACGCCTCGGCGCCGAGAATGACATTGCGCAGCAATTCGTGGTCGACGTTAAGCTGCGCCGTACTGCGCTTGATCGCGCTGGCATCCTGCTCGGTGGTTTCGTCAAAACGGTAATCCGCCTGGCCGATTACGGTGGTCAGGCGGGTAACATTCCACGTTAGAATGCCACCAAACAGTGGGTTTTGTGCGTCGCCGAGCGAGGAGTCGTCATAAGTGCGCTCTCCGTAGCCAACGTAGACGTCGCCGAAAACAATTCCGTTGAAATCGAATGCGGCACCAACAACGGCTCCATAGCCGTCATTATCCCGGTCCACGCCGCCGTTGTCT
>JARFRB010000105.1 GCA_029287455.1 Pelagibius litoralis
CGCAGATCCGCCAGGGATGAGAATTGAATGCCGTCGAAGCCGGACAGTTCCGGATGAGTCGTGAAGAAAACGAATTGCCGGCCGAGCGACACGGCCATGCCAACCTCAATCCCAGCGATCGCTACGGGAATCGCGCCCACCTTAAGGATCCCGGCCTCTTCCCTCGGGTTCTCCATGAGCGCTCAGGCCCTTCATTCCGCATGGGTCGATCACGACAAGATATACTTAACCATGGAGTCGTTACCGGAAGATTAACGATGGCACCGTCATCGCGACTGCACCTGCCGAAAATTTTCGCAAATCGTGTGTATTTCGTTTATAAATCTCGTATAACGAGCGTCATTTTTCTTTATGTGTATTGGGTGGATTCGCGGTACGCTAATGCTCCAAACAGAGAAATGCTCGCTTCATTTTGCGATTTCGGAGTTGGTTGATGAAAGCTGTCTTGGGTCTCCTATTGGTTTTCCTCGGCGTTCTTTTGAATAATGTCGTTTACTTGCAGGATCTGATTCTTGGGCAGGGCTATATTTCCTTGGATGGCTGGCGCGCTTTTACCGGACTTGGTGTTAGCTTGATGCTCATCTTCTTTGGCTGTGTGCTGCTTGTTTTCCGGAGCGGCCATCGGTAGGTGCTATTCGCAAGACTGATTGAACTATGTCCGTAGGGTTGAATTGAAAATCATCCTTAAAGCAGACACTCTTACGGTCTAGGCGGTTTCGGACTGGGGCCTGCCGACAGGAGTCAATCTCGCGGAATTCGCGAGAGGCGCGTTAAAATACACAAGGCAAAAGTGTGAACGAGCTTTACACGCAGTTTCTTGAATTGGCTAACGCGGTCTGGCGAAAGCGTTGGATGGCGTTGCTGGTCGCCTGGATCATTTGCATAGCCGGCTGGGCCTTTGTGACGTCCAAGCCAAATTTTTACACCTCCACGGCAAGGCTCTACGTGGATACCGAGAGCATCCTTAGCCCGCTGCTAAAGGGCTTGGCGGTGGAAGAGAACGTGAAGCCGGAGATCGAGGTGCTGAATCGCTCCTTGACCTCAAGGAGCAACCTGGAAAAGGTTGCCCGTTTGACCGATCTCGACATAACGGCGACGACGCCCGCCCAGATGCAGTACTTGCTGGACAGCATCAAGAGCCGCACCACGCTGGAATCGCAGGGTTTATCCGTTATTTCGATTAGTTATACCGACCGTGATCCGGTCCGGGCGCGGGACGTCACCGCAGCTCTCACGGACATATTTATCGAGATGAATCTGGGCGAGAACCGCGAGGAGTTCGAGGACGCGCAGTTATTTCTGGACCGGCAGATCGAGCAATATGAGAAGGCCTTGGGTGCCGCTGAGCAGCGCTTGGCGAACTTCAAGGAAGAAAAGCTCAGCATGCTGCCCAATCAAGATAATTACCAGTTCCGGGTGGAGGAGCTGCGCGCGCAGGTGGATGAAGCGGCCGGAAGCCTGCGCCGGGCGCGTATCAATCGCGATGAGATCCGGCGTAGACTCAACCAAGCGCCGGTGTCGGAAACTTCATCACGGATTTTCGAGGCCGAACAAGAGCTCAGCGAGCTTCTAACGCGCTACACCGAGCGGCACCCGGATGTAATCGCCCTGCGGCGGAAAATCGAAGTCCTTAAGGGCAGAAACCAAGCCTCCTCGGATGAAGGCTCGGCGGGCGACTCGCTTGGTGGGCTCTCGCCGATCCGTGCCGGTTCGGCCGGCGAGGCGGATGGAGGCTATTCACAGTTGCGGCTCGAACTGGGGCAGGCGGAGGCCGATGTGGCCGCCTACCAAGACAGAGTGAACAGGCTTACGCTGCAGTTGGAGCGCTACGAGGCGCTCGTGGCTCTCATTCCCGAGACGGAGGTCGAATTCGCCAAGCTGAATCGCGACTACGACGTTCTCAAGATCAAGCATTCGGAGCTTCTTTCGCGTCGGGAGCAGGCCCGGATTTCGCGTGATAGGGAGTTGGGGGAAGAGCGCGCCGACTACCAGATCATCGAGCCTCCGGTGGTGTCGGCGCTTCCGATCGGGCCGCCTCGCTCTCTGTTGATCGTGGCGGTCTTTGTGTTCGGACTCGGCGCTGGCATTGGATTTGCCATTTTGCTGTCGTTCACGAACTCATCTTTCACCGAGGCTTCCGCCCTGCGCGACGCCTTTGGCATTGCTGTTCTCGGCAGTGTTTCCAAGGTCCACTCCTACACGCAGAAGGGCTTTCAACTTGCGCGAATGTCATCTTTCGCTGGTTGCGTGTTGCTGCTTTTCCTCAGCTTCGGCTTCATGCTCTACGCCGACGGCCGCCAAGAAATCGGTGGGATCAACCCCGCCAAGCTCGGGTCGGATGGTTATGAAGCTTTGAGGTCGCTTGTGAGTGACGGAACGTGACGGTTGATCATGGATCGGGGGACGATGGGGACGCCGTGTCCGGTCCGCTGACCGTTTCCTCGGACGAGGCGGACGGTACGACTGTTGAACGGGTCGCGCGCCGGCTCTCCGAGGCACGGCAAGCTCCTCGGAGGAAGCCACGGGCCGCTGCCTCTCCTCAACCGGATTCACCAGCCGATCCGCCACCAGCGCCGCGGGCGGCTGCCTCTCCACAACCGGACGTGCCAGCCGATCCGCCACCAGCGCCGCGGCCGGAGTACGCTCCTGACCGGTCAGCGGTCGAGCGCCATTCCACCGGGAAAGTCACTCTGGACAAGAAGAGGCTGCGCCGCCTCCACATCTATTCACCGGCCGAAAGCCCCAATCGAACCGCCGAGGAATTTAGAGTGATTAAGCTCGCGGTCTTGGCGCGTGTCGAGGCCGCGCGCGCGGCCGGGATGAGCAACGCCCGGTTAGCGATGGTCACTTCGACTCGGGAAGGAGAGGGCAAGTCGTTTGTCTCCGCCAACCTCGCCATGAGCTTGGCGATGGAGAAGGACCGCGACGTGATCCTCGTCGACGCGGATGCTGCCCGCTCGGCGGTGGCCAGGCTCTTCGGCCTTAAAGTCAAGCATGGCTTGATGGAGGCGATTTCCAGCGATGACGTCGATCCGTCCAGCGTTCTTCTGGAAACGGACATCGAGGGTCTTGCCATCATTCCAGCGGGCCGGAGGCTCTCACTTAGCCCGGAGCTTCTTTCGAGCGACCGGAGCCAAAGGTTCCTTTCAAAGCTGCTTGCCGACAATCCGAACGCCGTCGTTCTATTCGATGCCCCTCCGGTCCTTGCCACCGGCGAGCCCAGCGCGCTTGCACGCCACATGGGTCAGGTGATCTTCGTGGTCGAGGCCGGCCGAACCGGAAAGTCGGCGATCGGGGAGGCGCTGGATCTGGTTGGTATTTGCCCGAGTATTAGTTTTGTGCTGAACAAAACGCAGTTTCAGCTCGGTAGTGTCATGTTTGGGAAATATTATAATTACTATTACAACAAACAGTCGGCGAAGGCGGCCGATAATTGAATGAATGCCATTGTGAAATCAGTTATGGGGCGAGAAGGATTGCGCGTTCATGTATCTTGAATACTACGGCCTTCGAGACCTGCCGTTCCGGCTGACACCCGATCCGCATTTCTACTACGCCAGCCGGGGCCACAATCGCGCGCTCTCCTATTTGACCTATGGCTTGCACCAGGCCGAGGGGTTCATGGTCGTCACCGGCGAGGTGGGGGCTGGCAAGACAATCGTCGTGGACCGCCTGCTGGCCGGACTGAAAGAGTCCGAACGGATCGTAAGTCAGATCAGCACGAGCAATTTGGAGCCGGACGACCTGCTGCGAGTAGTCGCGAGCGGATTTGGCGTGGCGGAGCCGGGTGAGGGCAAGGGTGCGCTGCTAGACACACTCGAGCGGACTTTGACGATGCACAGCCGCGGGGGAGCGCGCCCGCTGATTGTGGTCGACGAGGCGCAGAACTTGCCCCTGCGCTCGATCGAGGAACTGCGCATGCTGTCCAACTTCAAGCTGGATCATGGGCCCTTGGTTCAGACGCTGCTCGTGGGCCAGCCACAGCTTCGTCGGGTGATGGCCGATCCTGAGATGGCTCAATTGACCCAGCGCGTCATAGCGATGTGCCACCTGCGCCCGCTCGGGGAAGACGAGACCAAGGCCTATGTCGAGCATCGGCTCAAGCAAGCGGGCTGGACGGGCGTGCCCACGGTTTCCGACGAGGTTTATGCGTCGGTGCACCGCTTGGGTGGGGGTATCCCGCGGCGAATCAACTTGCTGATGGACCGGCTTTTCATCCTCGGTTTCGTGGAGGAGCGGCGCGACCTGGATGCGGAACTGCTCGACACCGTCCTGCAGGAGATGCGTGAGGAGGGGCTCTTGTCCTTACCGCCCATTATAGCGCCCGAAAGCGTGGGGCAATGAGCGCCCAGCCGCAAGCCCTGCCAATCGCGAACGCCTTCAGCGTAGACGTGGAGGATTACTTCCACGTTTCGGCCTTCTCGGGCCGGATAGACCGGGAGGAGTGGGAGAAATGGCCTTGCCGGGTCGAGGCCTCGACCGAGACGGTCCTGCGGCTGCTTGCGGAGAACGGTGCCTCTGGCACCTTTTTCATTCTAGGCTGGATCGCCGAACGGTATCCTGGGCTCGTCCGACGGATCGCGGCGGAGGGGCACGAGATCGCCAGCCATGGCTACGCCCACGAGCGTGTGTCCACCCAATCTCCGGAGGCCTTTCGAGACGACGTCCGCCGTACCAGAAGCTTGCTGGAGGATATCTCGGGCACCGCGGTGAAGGGTTTTCGGGCGGCAAGCTTTTCGATGACCGAGGACACGGTTTGGGCTTTCGACATCCTGGCGGAGGAAGGATACCGCTATAGCTCCAGCGTCTACCCGATACGCCATGACCACTACGGTTTGCCGTCCTGGCCCCGACGGCCCCATAAGCCGCGCGGCGACGGGGGGATTCTGGAAGTTCCGGTCGCCACCTTGCGCCTCTTCGGGCGAAATCTGCCCTGTGGCGGTGGCGGCTATTTCCGGCTTTCCCCCTCCTATCGTATTTCCCGCTGGGCGCTGCGCGAGGCGAACCGTCGGGATGCCGGCCCGAGCGTGGTTTACTTCCATCCTTGGGAGGTCGACACCGGTCAGCCACGGGTTCCCGACTTGCCGCTCGCGGCGCGCTTGCGCCACTATACGAACCTTGACCGGATGGAAAGCCGTTTACGCCGGTTGTTGAGGGATTTCCGTTGGGACCGGATGGACAACCTTTTTCTCGAAACGGCTGCCTCGGCGCACCCGGACGGTCCGTGCGGCAAGCTCGGGTAAGGCGCCTTGGCGATGACAGTGCGGCCGACTGGGACGAATTCGTCTCCTCGCGGCCCGATGGCAGTTTCTTCCATCTCTCCGGCTGGAGGATAGTTTTCGAAGAGAGCCTGGGGCATCGCTGCCATCACTTGTTCGTTGAGCGCGACGGCAAGATCACTGGTGTGCTGCCCTTGGTCCACCTGCGCAGCCGCTTGTTCGGCAACGCGCTTGTTTCTTCTCCGTTTTGCGTTCTTGGTGGCCCTGTGGCCGAGGATCCCGGTTGTCTCGCGGAGCTGGACGCGGCGGCGGCCGACCTGGCGACTGAGTTAGGTGTCGATTACCTCGAATACCGGCTATGCCAGGCGTCCAAGCGAGATTGGCCCCGGCAAGACAGCCTTTACGCCCTTTTCCGCAGGCAGCTTTCGCCCGATCCCGACGCTGTCTTGCGCAGCGTTCCCAGGAAACGGCGCGCCATGATCCGCAAGGCCGTTGCTGGCGGGCTGCGCGGTGTGAGCGACGGGGGAATTGAGCGGTTCTATCCGCTTTTCGCGACAAATGTCCGGAATTTAGGCACGCCGGTGCTTCCGCGCGCGTACTTCGAATGTCTTCGCCGCGTCTTTGGCCCGGCATGCCAGATCACGACCGTGGAGCGTTCCGGCCAGGCGCTCAGCAGCGTGCTGAGCTTTGTCTTCCGCGACGCGATTTTACCGTACCACGGAGGCAGCGGGCCGGCGGGCCGGGAGTTCGCCGCCAACGACTTCATGTATTGGGAGGTGATGCGCCGGGCCTGCGAGGCGGGTTTGGCGACCTTCGACTTCGGCCGCAGCAAGCGGGGAACCGGCTCCTTCGAGTACAAATCCATCTGGGGGTTCGAACCGGAGCCCCTTAGCTATGAGTATCTCTTGCTGAAGCGGTCGAGCATTCCCGAGATCAATCCCTTGAATCCGAAGTATCGTTTGGCGATTTCAGCGTGGAAGCGCTTGCCTCTCCCTATCGCCAATTGGCTGGGGCCGCGCTTGGCGCGCAATCTGGGATGAGGGAGATCGCTGGAGAGAGAGTTGGGATGATCGGCGCCGGCGAGAGCGCGCCTTCTCAGGCTTTAAGCAGGCAGCAAGCCTGGCGCTGCGCGCTCGCGAGTTTGCTTCTAGGCGTTTGCGGCCTGGTCTGGGTGTTCTGGGCGCCTTTAGAGGCCATGGTGGGGATATGGCTCAACTCGCCCAGTTTCGGGCACGGTTTCGTGATCGTTCTGATCGCGATTGCGATTGCCGTTGTGCGGCGAGAGCGCACCGCCGCCGAGGTGCCGCGCCCATGCTTCTGGGGCCTTGCCTTCGCGCTCGTTGGGTCATTGATCGGCGCTCTGGCAACGCTCGCTTCGGTTCAGCTCGTTCAGCAGTTGGCCTTCTTGCTGCTTTTCCAGGCGCTCGTATTGACCGTTTTGGGCATTCGCGCGACGCGAACGCTTGCCTTTCCTCTTGGCTTTCTTGTTTTCGCCATTCCCATGGGTACGGCACTGGTGCCGTTCCTCCAGCGGATCGCCGCCGAGCTGACGATTTGGTTCCTGGGACTGTTCGATATCACGGCCGTATTGGAAGGTTATCTTATCCGTACACCGGTCCGGGATTATCGGATCGCGGAAGCCTGCGCCGGGCTGCGGTTTTCATTGGTCGGTTTGGCGATGAGCGTCTTGATTGCCGCGATGCTATTGAGAACCTGGCCGCGCCGGGTCGCATTCTTGGCGGTCGCGATGCTAGTCCCACCGGTGGCGAACGCCTTGAGGGCCGCCATTGCCATTGCTCTTGGCGAGGGTGGTGTTATCGACGCGGGCTCATTGTTCTCCCATTTCAGCTATGGGCTGGGGTTCACCGGCCTCGTTATGATCTGTCTCTTGTTGCTGGCGCTTGCCTTGCGGCGGGGCGAGGTGGTCGGACATCCCCTGTCCATACCCGCGCCAACCGTCCAAGCGGTCAGCCCGGTTACCGCCTTGAGTTATCCCTTAGCAGCCTTCGGCATCGTCGCCATCGCGATCTTGCCGGCCCTGGTTTTTCTCGGCGGCTCCGCGCCACCTGGGCAGCGGTCCTTGATGGCGGCACCCGTCCTTGCAAGCCCTTGGCGAGGAGTTGATATTCAGGACGAAGACTGGCGCCCGGCGGTCCTTGGCGCGGACAAGGCAATCCGCGCCTCCTATACTGACGGTGCGGTGACGATCGATTTTTTCGCCGCCCACTTCCTCGAGCAAAAACAGGGTTCGGAGGTGGTGAGCGAGGTCAATCGCAGCAGGTCGCTGTCCGGCTGGGAAATCGCCGCCTCCTCGCCAGCAGGGCAAGGCCTTTCCGATCGGGTCCCCGGCTTGCGCGGCGAAAGGCTGATATCAGAAAATGGGCAGAAACGCTGGGCTTGGCTTTGGTACCGTGTTGCGGAAACCGCCACGGCCGATCCGTTTCGCGCTAAATTGCTTCAGCTCAAGAC
>JARFRB010000018.1 GCA_029287455.1 Pelagibius litoralis
TGTCAGGAATTCATGAAAGCCGAACCGCAAGGCTTTTGCATGACGCTTCCCCGGTAACTCTCGGGCGCGGGGGAGGCAGGATTGTCCCCGGCTAGGCGTGAGAGCGGGTGGGCGTCGCGCGCGCTGCTCGGCGTCGCGGAACTGTATGCGGCCGAGCAGGCAGCCATCGAATCTGGAATCGCGGGCATTACGCTGATGGAAAACGCCGGGCGCGCCGTCGCGCGGGCGCTCCTCGACCGCTGGCCAGCTTGCGGCGTCACCGTGCTTTGCGGGCCCGGGAACAACGGCGGGGACGGCTTCGTCGCCGCGCGGCACCTGCGCGACGCCGGGTGGCCGGTGACCTTGGGTTTGCTTGGTTCCGAGGACACGCTTCGTGGCGACGCGGCCGCTCACGCTGCCCACTGGGACGGCCCGACGCAGACCCTTGACGCAAACCTCCTGGAAGGTGCCGGACTTGTCATCGATGCTCTGTTCGGTGCCGGGCTAGACCGCCCGCTCAAGGGCAAGGCCGCCGAAATCGTTGCCGCGGCAAATGCGGGAGATGCCCCCATTGTCGCCGTCGACGTGCCAAGCGGGCTGTCGGGCGACAGCGGCTTGACGGTTGGGCCTCTTGTGGTGGAAGCAGCACTGTCGGTCACATTCTTCCGCAAGAAGCTGGGGCACTTGCTCTATCCGGGACGCGGACTCTGTGGAGAGGTCGTGCTCGCGGACATCGGTATTCCCGAGGCGGTCTTATCCAAGATCCAGCCCCGATGCGCCGAGAACGGCCCCGCGCTGTGGCAGGCGGCTTGGCCGGTGCGCGGCCCGGAAGACCACAAGTACAGCGCGGGCCATTTGGTCGTTCTGGGCGGGGCCGAGATGACGGGCGCTGGGCGCCTTGCGGCCGTGGCCGGCCTGCGGGCGGGGGCTGGGCTGGTCACGGTCGCCGCGCCTAGGCACGCGGCGTTGGTCTACGAACTAGCGTCGCCCAGCCTCATTGTGCACCCCGTCGAGACTACGGCCGAGTTTCGCGACTTGCTGGACGACCCAAGGAAGAATGCGGTCGTGATGGGCCCCGGCGCGGGTCCGGGGAAGGCCCTGCGCACGCACGTGCTAGAGGCGGCGGGCCTGGGCCGGGCGCTGGTGCTCGATGCCGATGCGCTCACAGCCTTCAAGGAGAGCCCGGAAGCGCTATTCAATGCCCTATCCGGCCCGGCCGTGCTTACGCCGCACGAAGGCGAATTCACACGGTTGTTTGGCGAGATCGACGGCAACAAGCTCGACCGGGCAAGGCAAGCGGCCGCAAGGTCAGGCGCGGTCGTGGTGCTAAAGGGGGCCGACAGCGTCATTGCCTGCCCTGACGGGCGCGCCGTGATCAACGGAAATGCGCCAGCTTGGCTTGCCACCGCCGGAAGCGGCGACGTGCTGGCAGGAATGATTGGCGGGCTCTTGGCGCAGGGCATGCCCGCCTTCGACGCGGTTTGCGCGGCGGTTTGGCTGCATGGCGCCTCGGCCGGCGCACTCGGCCCCGGAATGATTTCGGAAGACCTTCCCGCAGCCCTTCCCGGGGTCCTGGCGGCGTTAAGAAAAAATTTACTAAACACCTCTTAACTTATTGGCATACATACCGCTTTTTTGACACAACAGTAAAAACGTTAGTTGTGGAAGTATGATTGGTCTGGGGGGCTCTTCAGACCTATGTGTGGAGAACCATCGTGTCCATGCTAGACAGTTTCAGCACGCTTGTGCGTGGCAGCCGGATGCGGCCGGAAGTCCGGGAGGGCAAGATTTTCCGGCATCAACGCCAGGACGGCCTTGTCGAGACCGCCAAGGTTCTGTCCATCGCGCCGGATTCCATGGGGATCGCTCACGTTTCCTACGAATTGCTCGTGGTGAAATCGGCGAATGCCTCCTTGATGAGTCGCCGGACGCTCAACCTCGATAGCTTCCAGAGCCACTTCGAAGAGCTGGACGAGGCCATTTGATAGCGCCTGACCTTTCCGCGAAGGGGAGGCGTGACTTAAGCCGACATCTTGCCGTTTTGCTCGGTTTGTGCTGCTTTTGCTTCCCGAGCGCCGCTTAGGCGCGGATTTCAGGAGGCAGGTGCATGACATCGACGGCGGACCCGCTGTCTTCGGACTCTCTTTCCGCCAAGCGCGCCGGACCCGCGAGCAAACTTGCCTGCCTCGCCGAGCTCGAGAAGAAGGTCCTCTGGCTTTCGAGCTGGATGATCCACAACGCCAATCATCTTCGCGAGTCGCGCGATGGCCTGAAGGTGGGCGGCCACCAGGCCTCCTCCGCGTCGCTGGCGACCTTGATGACGGCGCTGTATTTCGATGTTCTGCGCCCGGAGGACCGGGTCGCGGTGAAACCCCACGCCAGTCCGGTGTTCCACGCCATTCAGTATCTCCTGGGCGATCAGACGCGGGAGAAGCTTTCGGATTTCAGGGCCTTCGGCGGCGCGCAATCCTATCCCTCCCGCACCAAGGACAGCGACGACGTGGACATCTCGACCGGTTCGGTCGGGCTGGGCGTCGCCATGACTTCCTTCGCCAGTCTCGTGCAGGACTACGTGGCGCTAAAGGATCTGCTGCCCTCAGGTCGGGAGCCGGGCCGCATGATCGCTCTCGTCGGCGACGCGGAACTGGACGAGGGCAACGTCTACGAGGCGCTGCTGGAAGGCTGGAAGCACGAAGTGCGTAATGTCTGGTGGGTGATCGACTACAACCGCCAGAGCCTGGATTCGGTGGTGACCGACCGCCTGTTCGGTCAGATCGACAAGCTGTTCGATACCATGGGCTGGCGGGTGGTCACCTTGAAGTACGGCAAGCTGCTGGAGGCCGTTTTTCAGCGCCCCGGCGGGGAGGCCTTGCGCGGCTGGATCGACGACTGCCCGAACTCCCTCTACTCCGCCCTGGTGTTCAAGGGGGGTGCGGCCTGGCGCGAGCATCTGCTCAAGGACCTTGGCGACGTGCCGGGAGTGCCGGACATCCTCGCCGACCACGACGACGCGGCCCTGGCGGCGCTGATGACCAATCTGGGCGGCCACGACATGGCGGCGGTGCTGGAGGCTTTCGAGGCGGTGGCCTCGGACACGGCCGACGACCGCCCGACCTGCTTCATCGCCTACACCATCAAGGGCTTCGGGCTTCCCCTGGCCGGGCACAAGGACAATCACGCCGGTCTTATGAACCCGGACCAACTTGCGGCGCTTCAGGACAGTCATGGCGTTTCGGCCGGGACGGAGTGGGAGGCCTTTGCCGGGCTCGACCTGCCGGAGGAGACGCTGCGGGACTTCATCGACAGCGTTCCCTTCAAGACAGCAGAGGCGAGGCGGCTCGAGGCGCCCTTCATACCCGTGCCGGAAAGCCTGCCAACGCCCGAGGGCGAGCGGCAGTCAACCCAGGAGGGCTTCGGGCGGATCCTGGCGGAGCTGGCCAAGCGCGACGACCTTCTGGCCGAGCGCATCGTCACCACCTCGCCCGACGTGACCGTGTCCACGAACCTGGGCGGCTGGGTCAATCGCCGGGGCATTTTCGACCGCCATCCGCGTGAGGACGTCTTCCGGGAGGAGAAGGTGGTCTCCGCCCAGCGCTGGGCCATGTCGCCCAAGGGGCAGCACATCGAGCTTGGCATCGCGGAGAACAATCTCTTCATCCTGCTGGCGGCCCTTGGCCTCAGCCACTCGCTCTTCGGCTGCCGGCTGCTGCCCATCGGTACCCTTTACGATCCCTTCATTCAGCGCGGCTTGGATGCCCTCAACTATGCCTGCTATCAGGATGCGCGCTTCATCGTGGTGGCGACACCCTCGGGCATTACCTTGGCGCCGGAGGGCGGCGCCCATCAGTCCATCTCGACCCCGCTGATCGGCATGGCCCAGGACGGCTTGGCCAGCTTCGAGCCGGCTTACGTGGACGAACTAGCGGCGATCCTCGCCTGGTCGCTTGACTACATCCAGCGCGGCGAGGGCCATCTGGGCCGGGATGCGGTGCCCGGCACCCCTTGGCTCAGGGACGAGAAGGGGGGCTCGGTCTACCTCCGCCTCTCCACCCGGGCGCTGCCCCAGCCCGCCCGCGCCACGGACCCGCGCCGCCGCGCGGAGATCATCACCGGCGGCTATTGGCTAAAGCCCCCGGCACCGGGCGCGGAGTTGGCCATCGTCTACAGCGGCGCCATCGCCCCGGAAGCCCTGGCCGCCTGGGAAGCGGTGGCGGAGGATGTTCCGGGGGCGGGGCTGCTCGCCGTGACCTCGGCCGACCGGCTGAACGCGGAATGGAGTGCCGCCGAGCGCGCCCGCCAGGGCGGGGAGCTTGGGGCCGGTTCTCATATCGAGAGCCTGCTGGCCCCCCTGGCGCCGGACGCTGGATTGGTCACGGTTCTGGATGGGCACCCGGCCTCTCTGGCCTGGCTTGGCGCTGTCAGGGGCCAGAAGGTCCAGGCCCTGGGCGTGGAGCACTTCGGCCAGTCCGGCGACCTTCCGGACCTCTACGCGAAGTACCGTATCGACCGGGACGCCATCCTGGACGCCTGCGCCGCCGCCTTGCTGGCGCGGGTGTGAGGGCAGGGGTGAAGGAGGCGGGGCGCCGCCTTGTTCGCCCGAAAACAACTGTGCTATAGAGCGCGGCCCCGTGAGGGCCCCATTTCCGGCGGGCGTGGCGGAATTGGCAGACGCGCCAGGTTTAGGTCCTGGTGACCTTTGTGTCGTGGGGGTTCAAGTCCCTCCGCCCGCACCAATTTTTAATAATATATGATTATTTTTCAATGATTAAAGGGATTTTTTATAGGAAATACCCACCTTTTTATCCACCCTAAACTGCTTCCATAGACGCAGAATCCTGATCGCTAAACCTCATTGCCAAATTTGGGGACCACGTCTTCTGGAGCGGTGGCTGGGCAGCCCTAACCCAGATCGCACCCGTCTGCCCGGCGGCGTGGTGGTGGAAATTTCTGTCCGGTTAGCGTCAGAAAGCGGACGTCAGTCGGTAGCGGCCCGACCGTCCGCTATGTGCCAATAGCGGACGCCGAGCGAGGGAAAAACAACACCTAACTTGCAACAGTTCTGGGCAAAGAATTTTCCAAGCGCGATCTACCGGCTTTCAGCGGTAATCTTGGCTTGCTGGTTCTGTATCTCAGCCGGCCAAGTCGATTTGATGTAGGCCAATACAGACC
>JARFRB010000138.1 GCA_029287455.1 Pelagibius litoralis
TGAACCGGAAAGGATCGCGCTGAACTTTTCCTGAAGCCAAGTTGCGAGATGGAAAGAGACCGACAACAACCCACCATTCAATCGCCCGCGAATGCCCTCCAGGTGATGGCTGAGCCGCTAACTCGCGGTGAGTGGAGATGAGCGGCGCGCAAGTTCAAATAGCCCCCCCCGAACAAACTTTCGCGAATTGGCTTGCGGCCTGGGGCGCAGCCCAGACACTGGTGACGGTTCCCGGCACGGAAGCCCAGGCCCGCCAGGCCTTGGTTGACACGGTTGCCTGTATGCTGGGCGGCCGGACCGAGCCGCAAGCGCGCGCAGCCATAAAGGCGCTCGAGGAGAGCGGCGAAGCGGGCGGAAGCGTCCCCGTCGGCGGAGGTCCTGGCCTGACGCTTGGTGGTGCGGCACTGATAAACGGCATCCGCGCCCATGCCCTTGACTTCGACGACTGCGAAACGGCGGGGTCGACCCATCCAAGCGCGGCAATTCTCGGGGCGATCTTGGCCATTTCCAGCAGCACGCCGCTCTCTCTTGGCGCTGTCCTGGAGGCTTGGGCCGTCGGCTACGAAACCATTGTGCGGCTGGGCCAGGCCCTGGGGTACGGACACTATCGGATCGGTTGGCACGCCACCGCCACCCTGGGGACGATCGGCGCGGCGGCTGCCTCTGCCCGGGCTCTTGGGCTTGACGCCGAGGGCATGCGCGGCGCGATGACGCTCGCGACGAGCAGCTCGGCCGGGCTGAAGCTACAGTTCGGCAGCGACGCCAAGGCTCTGCATGCCGGCCAAGCCGCGCAGGCGGGACTGCGGGCGGCGCTGCTGGCCCGGGCCGGCATGACGGCGGCGGCGGACATCTTCGAGGCCCCGAACGGCTTTTTCGATGTCTATGGCACCACCGCCTCGCGGCGCGGCGGGAAAGTTATGGCCGAGGTGGAGCTAGGCGCGGCGACGCGCGACTTCCCGGTTCTGCGCAAAGCCTGGCCGTCATGCGGCTACACCCATCGTGCCATCGAAGCGGCCGAACTCCTGGCTGCCGAGCTCAGGCCAGAGGCCGGTCGGATTGCCGGCGTTCGCGTTCTCATGCCCGAACCCTATGCGCGGGTCGCCGGCTTCCCCGGCGCACGGACAGCCGCGGAAGCACGCTTCAGCACCGCCTACTGCGTCTCCGCCACGCTGGTGAAGGGGCGCCTGGGGCTAAGGGATTTCTGGCCCGAGGCCCTGTCCCGCCCCGACGTTCAGGACTTGACCTCCCGGGTAGTCCTCGAACACCTACCGGCCAGCGATGAGCTTGAGGACATGAGCCCAAAGGCACCCGACACGGTGGAGGTCCAGCTCAGCGATGGCCGGAAGGGGCGCCGCACGATTGCCGAGGTGCGCGGCGGCCCCACCCGGCCTCTGACAGCACGGGAAATCGTCGACAAGTTCCGCGATTGCGGCGGCACGGCCGAGATGGCCGAAGCGATGCTCCTTGGAGAGCGCGACTTGCTCCTGCGGGATATCGGGATCCACCGGGAAACGCGGCCGGCATAGGGGGCCGGGGCCACCCAAGTCGATCAGCGCTTTCAACGAGCCGCCAATGGTCTAGATTATCCCCCGGCACTCATAGGCCGGGCAGGTCAGTGTCCTTGCAACGCGGCCATTAGGCCAGCAGCAGTTCGGGTCCCATGCCAGACAGCCTCCCTCCCATTCCTTCTCATGCCTCGGTCGTGGTGATCGGCGGTGGCGTCATGGGGTGTTCCCTGCTCTATCACCTCGCGCGTGCGGGCGTGGGGGACGCGGTCTTGCTGGAGCGCAACCAGCTCACCTCGGGAACCACCTGGCATTCAGCGGCTCAAGTGCGCGCCTTGCGGTCCAGTCAAAACCTGACAAACCTCATCAAGTACTCCATCGAGCTCTATTCAGCGCTGGAAGCCGAAACTGGGCAGGCAGCGGGCTGGATTCAGAAGGGCTCGCTCTCCATCGCCACTAGCCCCGACCGCTTGATCCACATCGAGCGGCAGGCAGACCTGGCCAGGGCCTATGGCGTCGAGGCGCAGTCGATCTCCGCGGAGGAGGCGAAAGCCCGCTGGCCACTAATGCGCGCCGACGACATTCTCGGCGCGGTCTGGTCCCCCGACGACGGCCGCGTCAGCCCCTCGGACCTCTGCGCGGCGCTGGTCAAGGGTGCCAAGGCGCGCGGGGCGGCGATCTTCGAGGGAACCGGCGTGACCGGCATCGTCACCGAAGGCGGGCGGGTGCGTGCGGTGGAAACACCGCGCGGGCGCATTGCCTGTGACGCCGTGGCTCTCTGCACCGGCTTGTGGAGCCGGGGGACCGCCGCCATGGCTGGGGTCTCGCTGCCCGTCTGGCCCTGCGAGCATTTCTATCTTCTCACCAAGCCTGTCGAAGGCATCTCGGGCAACATGCCCACCCTTTCCGACCATGACGCCCATCTTTACATCCGCGACGATTCCGGGGGCTTGCTGGTCGGCTGCTTCGAGCCGCTCGGCAAGCCGATAGACCCGGACCGTCTGGGCGAAGACTTCGCCTTCCAGCTCTTGCCGGAGGATTGGGATCACTTCGAGCCCATGATGGTGAACGCGCTGCACCGTTTGCCACCCCTCGAAACGGCCGAGGTGCGGACCCTGCTGAATGGGCCGGAGAGCTTCACGCCCGACGGCGCCTTCCTGCTGGGTGAGGCGGCGGAAACCCGGGGACTGTTCCTCGGCTGCGGGATGAACTCGGTCGGGGTCGCCACTGGTGGCGGTGCCGGCATGGCGCTGGCGCACCGCATCGTCGAGGACAAGCTTCCCTTCGATTTGCACGAGGCCGACCCCAAGCGGTTCCCGGACTGCTTCTCCTCCGTCGAAGCGCTCTCCGCCCGCGTGCCCGAGGTCTTGGGTAAGCACTACGAGATCGCCTATCCCGGCCGCCAGTGGTCGAGCGCGCGAAACCTGCGCGCGAGCCCCTTGGGCAGGGAGTGGCGCGCCGCCAAAGCCCACTTTGGACAGTTCTTCGGCTTCGAGCGGCCTCTCTACTTCGGAAAGACCGCCGAGCCGGAGCTTACCTTCGGCAAGCCGCCATGGTTCGACCAGGTCGGGCGCGAGGTGCGTCAGGCCCACGAGGCGGTCGCGATCTTCGATCAATCCACCTTCGGTAACATCCTTGTTGAAGGGCCGGATGCCGAGACCTTCCTCGACCGGGTTTGCGCCAACGACATGTCCCGCGCGCCGGGACGGGCGATCTATACGGCCATGCTCAACGACAGGGGCGGCTTCGAAAGCGACCTCACGGCGCTGCGGTTGGAGGAGGAGCGCTACCGGCTTTACGTGGGCACGGCGGCGATCAAGAAGGACCTGGCTTGGCTGACGGCGCAGCGCCGTGCGGGCGAGCGGGTTCGCTTCGCCGACGAGACCGAGGAACTGGCGACACTTGCCGTAATGGGTCCACAGGCCCCGGCACTGGCTCGGAATATCGGTGCCGAGGCGTTGAACGGCATCGGTTATTTCCGCCACGAGTCCTTGGATATCGGGGGGATCGAAGTGCGCGCCGCGCGCCTGTCCTACGTTGGCGAGGCTGGATGGGAAATTACCTGTGCCGCCGAGCGCGCCGGCGAGCTCTACCGGACCCTGAGGGACGCCGGTGCCGAGCCGGCGGGTCTCTACGCCCAGACCGCGATGCGGATTGAAAAGCGCTTTCTGGCAATGGGACACGATCTCGACTCCGATCTCACGCCGGTGGAAGCGGGCATGGACTTCGCTGTCGGCTGGCAGACAGACTTCATCGGGCGAGAGGCCTTGCTGCGCAGGCGCGACGCCAACGGCGGCGTTCGCGTCGTTTCGCTGCTGCTGGAGGACGCCGAAAGCACCCCCATCGGGAACGAGCCGGTCCTGTCGGCGGGCCGGATCGTAGGCAAGACCACCTCGGCGGCCTTCGGATACCGGCTTGGACGTCCCGTGGCGATTGCCACCATGGAGAAGGCCGTTCTGGAGGACCCGGGGGCCGGGGATGGAGGGACGGTGGAACTTGCGATCGCTGGCACTTTGGCACCGGCGCGGCTCAGCCTGACACCCCTTTTCGACCCTAAAGGCGCGCGCATGAAAGCAGAACCCGATTCCAGCAGCGCTGCTCAAGAGGCGGAAACCCGGCTACATGGCGGAGGGATGCCATGAAAACACCCTACCCAGCCCTCTTCGAGCCCATGCGGTTGGGGCACCTGCGGCTCAAGAACCGCATCATCAGCACAAGCCATGCGCCAGCCTATGCGGAGGGTGGGCGCCCCGGCGAGCGCTATCAGAGATACCACGAGGAAAAGGCCAAGGGCGGCTTGTCGCTAACAATGTTCGGCGGCGCCTCCTCCATATCGCCGGATTCGCCGCCGTCCTTCGGGCAAATCCAGGTTGGCGACGACGGCATAGTGCCGTTCTTCAAATCCTTCGCCGAGCGCATACACGCCCATGGCGTGGGGCTGATGTGCCAGCTGAGCCACGCCGGGCGCCGCACCCACGCCACCTCCGGCAATTGGCTGCCCGCCGTGGCACCCTCGCCGATCCGGGAGCCCGCGCACGGGTCCATGCCGAAAGCCATGAGTACAGCCGACATACGCCGGGTGGTCGCGGATTACGCGGCCGCCGCGCGTCGCTGCAAGGAAGGCGGGCTGGACGGCTGCGAACTGCTCGCGTCGGGCCACCTCATCGGCCAGTTCTGGAGCGGCCTTTCGAACCGCCGGACCGACGCCTACGGCGGCTCTTTCGAGAACCGGCTTCGTTTCGGCATGGAAGTTTTGGAGGCGGTGCGCAAGGCAACGGGCGGCGACTTCATCGTTAGCCTTCGCTTCACCGCAAACGAGTTCCTGGAAGGTGGCATCGACGAGGCCGAGGGACTGGAAATCGCCAGGCGCCATGCGTCGTCCGGCCTGGTTGACTGTCTGAATGTCTCGGGAGGAGCCAATTGGACCAAGGCCGGCGTGGCCGAGACCGTTCCCTCCATGGCCTTCGCCTCCGGCCGTTTCATCGAGCTCGCGGGGAAGGTCCGGCGCGCCACCGGCCTGCCGGTTCTGCATGCGGAGGGCGTGCCGGACTTGGCCACCGCCAACTTCGCCGTCAGCGAAGGCCACGTGGATCTGATCGGCATGACCCGCGCGCAGATTGCCGACCCGCACATAGTCAAGAAGCACTTGGCCGGCGAGGACGAAGCCATCCGCCCTTGCGTCGGGGCGGGCTATTGCATCGATCGCATCTACCGCGGCGGCGACGCGCTTTGCGCCCACAATCCGGCCACGGGACGGGAGCTTTACGTGCCGCACAGCGTCGAACCCTCGCCCGGCCCGGCTCTAACAGTGGTCATAGTAGGGGCGGGGCCGGCCGGCATGGAAGCGGCCTGGCGCGCCGCGGCTCGCGGTCACCGGGTCCGGGTGCTGGAGGCTCAAGGGGAGCCGGGGGGGCAGATCTTGCTCGGTGCGCGCCTGGCTTGGAGGCAAAACTTGCTCGGCGTTGCCCGATGGCTATACGACCGCTGCCAGGCGCTCGGGGTGGAGTTCAGCTTCAACCGCTTCGCGGAAGCCGAGGATATCCTTGCGCTGGCCCCGGATGTGGTCATCCTGGCGACCGGTGGGCTGCCGAACTTTTCAACGGTTGAGGGAGGGGAAGACCACGCCATTTCGGTCTGGGATGTCCTGTCGGGGAACGTCGCTCCCTCCGGCAGCTTCCTGATTTTCGACGATACCGGCGGTCAGAGCGGCCCCTCGGCTGCGGAATTCCTGTCGGGGGCGGGTGCGGAAGTGGAACTGGTGACCCCTGACCGCTGCATCGCTGAGGATGTCGGCGTCACGAACCACGCCATTCACCTGCGCAACCTCTATGCCGCCGGTGCTCGTTTGACGCCCGATCAACGGCTTCGGCGGATCGAGAAGGACGGCAATCGCCTGATGGCACAGCTTGAGAACGAGTACAGCGGCGAGACGCAAACCCGCAAGGTGGATCATGTGGTGGTGGAGGCAGGCACACTTCCCTTCGACGACCTCTACGCGGCTTTGGTGGAGCGCTCCGTGAATGGCGAGGAGTTCGACCCGGAGGCCTTCATGACGGCTTCCCGGCAGCCGGCGGTCGCGGAACTGCCCGATGCTGAGAATGGCTACGCGCTGTTCCGGATCGGCGATGCCTTGGCCACGCGCGGCCTGCACGCGGCCGTGTTCGATGCCGCCAGGCTGTGTTCGCGCCTTTAGCCCCGGCCAAGCGCCGCCGAGCTCGCCTTGCCTCGTTGGAGCGCGAAGGGCCCGATGTATTGAAGGGCGCGAGGACCTGCGCTAAATGGATCGCCTGGCGCAGCGTTCGGACGAGCGACCCATGACCGACCAAACCCAATTGGCCAGAGCGGCACGCGGGCTGTTAGACGGATTGGCGTCGGAACTGGCGCGGCGGTCAAACGGCGAGCCCGCGCTGGCGCCCTTTGCCGCCGAACTCGCCGCCATGCAAAGCGATCGGGTGCAACGCGGCCCCTTTCCGGCGCTCGACCATCCCGGGATGTCTCAGCTCGAATCGGCCCTCGCGGCGATGCCCGACGATCTCGCCCTCGCGCCCTTGGTCCGAAGCGCGGCCCGGACCATGGACTGGAGTCAGATCTTCAGCGGCGGCGGAATTGAACCCAACCTGGCCGAGGGCATGCTGGCCGCGCAAGCAGCGGGTACTTATGGAGTCTTCGCCAGCGACCGCAGTGCCGCCGGGCTTTTCCTGCTCGCGCCTAAGATTCTCTACCCCCCGCACACCCACACCGCGGCGGAAATTTACGTCGTCCTTTCCGGCAACCTCGATCTGGTTCACGGGGTGGATGGCGCGCCGTTTCGTGTGGGTCCGGGCGAAGTCTCCATGACCCCGCCGAACCGCCTTCACGCCCTCATGACCGGCGACGAGCCCGTCTTGGCCGCCTATGTGTGGATCGGCGATATCTATTGCCGGAACTGGTGGTGGGACAGAGATCCCAGCGGCGCTTGGCGGCGGACCGCCTGGAGACGCGCAGCCAACGGACCGTGGCAAGCAGAGCACAGCGAACCCATTACGCCGGACCTTATGGCCGAGGCCCACCCCTAGAGGGGATTCAAGTGCTTCGCCCTTCGCCGCGGCGGGCGCGCGTCAGTAAAGCTCCGCCACTTCCCGATGGCAGGCGATCCGGTGACCGTTCGGCAGAGGCCGGATCGGTGGGTCTTTCACATCGCAGGTCCCTGGGATCGCCATGGGGCAACGCTTATGAAATGGGCAGCCAGTGGCGCCGATCTCGACGACGGACGCCGCCGCGAGCTGTGCGGTCTCGGTTTCGCGGATCTCCTCCAGCCAGCCAACCCGCATTTCCGGGACGGAATGCAGCAGCAGGGAGGTATAGGGGTGATAGGGCGGCGAAAGGATTTGCGCCGTCGGCCCCTGCTCGGCGACGCGGCCGGCGTAGAGCACCACGACCCGATCGGCGAAACTCGCCACGGTCGAGAGGTCGTGGCTAATAAACACGAAGGTGACGCCCAGATCGTCCTGCAAGCGCTTCAAGAGCTCGATGATCTGCGCGCCGACCACGGTGTCGAGGGCTGAGGTCACCTCGTCGCAGAGGATGACTTCCGGTTCGGCCGCGAGCGCGCGGGCAAGATTCACGCGCTGCTTCTGGCCGCCGGACAAAGCCTGTGGGCGGCGGTTGGCGAACTCGGCAGGCAAATCGACCATCTTGAGCAGTTCGGCGACCCGTTCGCGCCGCTTATCGGCCGGCATGTCGAGGTAGAACTCCAGCGGGCGTTCCAGCGCCTGCCCGATGGTCTTCAAGGGATTGAAGGACACGTCGGGCATCTGCATGACGATCTGGACCCGGCGCAGTTGTTCGCGCGTGCGGTCCTTGACGTCGCTCGGAAGCGCCGAGCCATCGAGCAAGATCTCGCCGGACGCCGCCGGAAGAAGCCCCGAAATGACGCGGGCGAGGGTCGATTTGCCGCATCCGGATTCACCGATGACGCCGACCGCCGAGCCCCGCGGGATGTCGACAGACACATCGTGCAGAACCTGAACCACCACACCACCGCCGATGCGTTTTCCATAGCCGGCATCGATAGCCGCCACGTCGATCACCGTATCGTCCGTTGCCTCGCGGCTTCCGGCCCCTTCGCCGGTCCGCTTCGGGGGCGGGCGCACGGCCGCCATCAGCTTGCGGGTATAGTCTTCTTGCGGGTCGTGGAGAATTTGCTCGGTCGGGCCTTCTTCGACGGTTTCGCCACCAAGCAGCACATGGATCCTGTCGGCCACCTGAGCAACCACCGCCAAGTCGTGAGTTACGTAGATTGCGGCGGCCCCGGAATCGCGGATGGCATCCTTGAAGGCCGCGAGCACCTCGACCTGCGTCGTCACGTCCAAGGCCGTCGTGGGCTCGTCAAGCACGAGAAGATCGGGCTGGGCATTCATCGCCATCACGGCCATCAGGCGCTGAAGCTGACCGCCCGAAACTTGGTGCGGGTACTTGCGGATGATGTTCTCGGGATCGGGAAGCTGCATGCGGCGCGCAAGATCGACCATCCGGGTTTCGGCCTCGGCCTTTGTGCCCACGCCGTGAACCATGGAGACTTCGGTGATCTGATCGTCGAGGCGCAGTGAGGCGTTAAAGGACGCGGCCGCGGACTGCGCCACATAGGAGATCCTGGCACCGCGCACGACCCGCTTTTGCTCCAGCGTCATGTCGAGAACGCTAATACCGTCGAAAATGACCTCTCCGCCCGAGAAACGGCAGCCAGGCTTGGCGTAGCCCATGGAGGACACGGCGATCGTGGACTTGCCGGCGCCGGATTCCCCAATCAGGGCGAGCACTTCGCCCCGGTTCACCTCTAGCGAAACCCCCTTCACAATCGGTGAATAGGGGCTGCGGGTATTTCGCCGCCCCTCGACGCGCAGGTCGTTGATTTGCAGCAGTGCGCTCACGCGATCAGCTCCCCGGAGATATCCTTTTGCGAACGAGACAGGTTCCAGTCCACCAGCAAGTTGTTGGCCAGCGTGACCGAGAAGATGCAGACCGCCGGCAACAGCGGCGCGAGCGCGACCTTCAGGCCGTAGAACAGCACGTAGTTCAGGGCCGCCATGTTCTCCTTGACCATGGAGCCCCAGTCGGAAAGCGGAGGCTGAACGCCCAGCCCGAGGAAGGATAGCGACGACAGCAGCAGGATCGAGTAGGTGAATCTGAGCCCGAAGTCCGTGGACAAGGGTACGAAGGCACTGGGCAAGACATCGTTCTTCAGGATCCACCAGAGCGACTCGCCCCTGGCGCGGCTGACCTCCACGAAATCCATCACCATGATGTTCTGAGCCAGGGACCGGGCGATGCGATAAACACGCGTCGCCTCAATGAATCCTATAGTGAGCACGAGCAGCCAGAGGGAAGAACCGAAGGCCGAAACCAGGATCAAGGCCAGCATGATCGACGGAAAAGAGACGAAGGCATCATTGATGCGGCTCATGATGTCGTCCGTCCGGCCGCCAAGGATGCCGGCGACAAAACCAAGCGTGACCCCAAGCACGAAAGCCAGAACGGTCGCGGCGAAGGCCAGGCCCAAGGTGACCCGGGCCCCATAGATCAGGCGGCTAAGAACGTCGCGGCCGAGATAGTCCGATCCCAGCAGCATGAACGCGGACCCGTCTCCCGGATCGAAGGATTTCTCCGTCAGGATAGTGCTTTCCTCGTAGGGCGCGATCCAGGGCGCGAAGATGACGACGAAGGCCCAAAACACCAGGATTCCGACTGACATCCACCCCAGGAAGCCCAGTTCCGGTAGATGCCATTTCGACGGGGCCGGAGAGATCGAGGTATCGCTCATTTGCTGTGCCTCAGTCGGGGGTTGGCGACGATCGAAACCACGTCCGCGATCAAATTGAAGACGATGTAAATCGCACAGAAGAACATGGCGCAGGCCTGCACCACCGGCAGATCGCGCGCCGCGACGCCGTCAACCATCAGCTTGGCGACACCGTCATAGGAAAAAATGGTCTCCACCACGAGGACGCCGCCGATGATGTAGGCGAGGTTCACCGCAATCACGTTGATGATCGGCGCGATGGCGTTGGGCAAGGCGTGCTTAAGAATGATGGTGCGGCGCGGCACGCCCTTGAGGATCGCCATCTCGATCGAAGGATGGCTCAGGACATTGAGGATCGCCGAGCGGGTCATCCGCATCATCGGGGCCAAGACCGCCGCGGTCAGCGTGGCCACCGGCATGGCGAGCGCTATGAACACCTCCCCGGGGCTGGAGCTTTCCGAGATGCGCGCAATGGCCGGCAGCCACCGCAACTCGACGGCGAAGGCCAGCACCAGAAGCGTGGCGATCAGGAATTCGGGGGCCGACACCATCGCGATGGAGCCGGTGGTTAGCGAGCGGTCGAACCAGCTGCCCGGGCGCATGGCGGTGTAGAGCCCAAGCGTAACGGCGAGCGGAACGGCGATAAGCGCGGCCAGACCGCCGAGCAAAAGCGTTTTAGGCAGGCGGGGCGCCAAGATATCGCTGACTGGCCGCTGCGTCGCCAGGGAGTTGCCCAGGTCGCCGGTAAACAAACCGCCCAGCCACTCGAAGTATCGAATGTAAGCCGGACGATCGAGGCCAAGTTCCTTGCGGATGACTTGCAGATTTTCCGGTGTCGCGCCCTGACCCAGAATCGCGTTGGCGACATCGCCGGGCAGAATTTCGGTGCCCCCAAAGACGATCAGCGAGACGACCAAGAGCGTGATGGCGCCCAGGGCCAGTCGGCGAAGTATCAGCTTTGTAAGCAGTTGACCCTCCCTTTGGTCCCCCCTCAACCCCTCTTTCGGCGGGGGTTCCTAGGCCCACCACTTAACATCTTCGGATTTGCAACATAAACAAGAAACTTCCGGGAGGCGAACACATCTTGGGGGGGAACGCCGACCCCAAACCCCTGCCCGACCCAACTCGACTTTGGCGAAAGGCTGGACGGCGGGGCAGGCTGGCGGCGGTCCGGCCTCCCTGCGGGCTCCAGACACGTTGACGTCCCACCGTCTGTCGCGCAGTATCGGTCTCAAAGCAACCCTGTGGGGCACCTGTGCTCACACGGGGGAACGAGGACAGTGGAGGAGGCTTTCAGCGGGCAAAACCGGCAAGCCGAGAGGCGACTTCGCTTCGGTTCCATCTTCGTTGATCACACTGGGAGGATAACGTTTTGAGAAAGCTAACAGATTTCTGGAGATCGGAATTCATCAAGGGAAGGATTTCCCGCCGCGAATTCCTTGGGCGCATGAGCGCCGCTGGCGTGACGGCCGCGGCGGCAGGCTCCGTGCTTCTCTCGGCCGAGCGGGCGATCGCTCAAACGCCAAAGAAGGGCGGCCGCCTCGTCCTAGGCTGGTACTCGCATTCCGCGAAGGACACCCTCAACCCTAATCGTCTGACGACTTCGCTGGACTTCCAGCGCGCGTTCCAGACCATGGGAAGCTTGGTGCGCTACGATAACGATCTCTCGGTGCAGCCGGATCTGGCGACCGAGTGGGAGGCGAGCGACGATGCCCAGACCTGGAAATTCAAGATCCGCCAGGGTGTCGAGTTCCACAACGGCAAGACCCTGACCACCGATGATGTGATCTACTCGATCAACCGCCACCGCGGCGAGGAGAGCGATTCGATCATCAAGGCGTGGCTCGAACCTATCACCGAGATCAAGAAGGACGGCGACGACGTTATCGTCATCACCCTGAATGGCCCGAACGGCGACCTTCCCTTCTACTTCGGCGATATGCACGCCTGCATCATTCCCGACGGCTTCACGGACTTTAACAACTGCATCGGCACCGGTCCCTATAAGATCAAGAGCTTCGAGCCCGGCGTCGGCATGGTCGCGGAGCGCTTCGGGAATTACTATCGCGACGACATCGCCCACGTGGACGAGGTCGAGAGCTTCGGTATCGGCGACAACGCGGCCCGGATCAATGCCTTGATCTCGGGCGACGTTCACTTCGTCACCCGCGTCGATCCGAAACTGGTGGATCTGGTGAATGGGGCTCCGGGAGTCACCATGGCCAGCGCGCCCGGTTCGCGCCACATCACCTTCCCGATGATGTCCGATGCCCCGCCGTTCGATAACAACGACCTGCGGCTCGCGATCAAGTACATGGCCGAGCGCCAGAGCATGGTCGATTCGGTGCTGAAGGGCTATGGCGCGGTCGGCAACGACACGCCGATCGGCAAGCTCGACAAGTACTATTGCGCCGATATCCCGCAGCGGGAATTCGACCCGGACAAGGCGAAGTTCCACCTGAAGAAGGCGGGCATGGAAGGTGCGACCGTTACCTTGCATACCTCCGAAGCCGCCGGCGGGCCGCCGGCCCCGGACCTTGCCCTTCACCTGTCGGAGAGCGCCAAGAAGGTGGGCTTCAACATCGAGGTTCAGCGCGAGCCCGCGGACGGGTACTGGTCGGCCGTTTGGATGAAGCGGCCGTTCCACATGTCGAACTGGATGCCCCGGCCGACCGCCGACCTGCGGTTCAGCCTGGTGCACCTCTCCGACGCCAAGTGGAACGAGTCCCACAACGGCACGCCGGAACTCGACGCACTGATCATCCAAGCCCGTGGCATGGTCGACGGGCCGGAGCGCAAGCAGGCCTACTGCGACATCCAGAAGATGATCCACGACACAGGCGGTTCAGTGATCCCGGTGTTCACCAGCTGGCTGGATGCCCGTGCTGAGAACCTGAACGGCTGGAGCGCGCACCCCGTTGGTGAAGGGGACGGCTTCCGCATTCACGAGACGGCTTGGCTGCCCTAAACGGATCTCGCGGCCCGACCGATCCTTAGGATCCGGCCGGGTCATGGGAAAATGGGCCCGGCGTCGCTCCCAAGAGTGGCGCCGGGCCTTTCCGTTGGAACCTTCGGCGGGGATGGGGACCCAGCCGGCCCGCCCTAAAAGGTGGTCGATTGGCGCGCTGGGGTGTCTTCGTCCTTACCGGTCCTGGTCCTGAGCGAGATGACCACGCCGCTCACAGCGATCAGCAGGGCACCGATCCAATCGGCGGCGCTCAAGGCCTCCCCCCAGAAAATCCACCCGAAGGCCGCGGCCCAGGCGATCGCCGAAAACTTGAGACAAGCCAGCACCGGTGCCTCGGCGAAGCGGAACGAGGTGACCAGCAGAAACTGCGCGGCGGTGAACAAGCTGGCGGCCAGGACGATATAGAGCCATTCCTCGGCCGTCGGCGGATACCAGCCGAAGGGAACGGTGAAGAGGCCTAGGCCAAAGGCGCACAGATTGGCGGCGGCGACCAAGGCCAAGGCGCTTTCGCCGCGAATCCATCTTCGTGTGAAGATATCGCGCAGCCCCACCATGACCGCGACGATCAAGGGCAGAGCCACTGCGGGATGAAGGGTTCCACCCGCCGGGTCGATTACCAGCGCCGCGCCGATCAGGCCGACGACCACCGCGCTCCACCGCCGCCAGCCGACATGTTCGGCCAGCAGCCAGGGCGAAAGGGCCGCCACCACGATCGGGCTCAGGTAGGCCAGCATGATGGCCTCAGCCAGCGGAATGTGGCGCAGGCTCATGGGGAACAGGAAGAGATTGGCCACCAGCATCGCGGTCAGCACGCTCGCGTTGCGGACACTGCGTGGCCGCAGGCGCCCTAGGCCGCCGAGTGCCTGGGCGAGCAGCACGGTCATCACGAAACCGATCAGGCCTCGCAAGGAAATGGTTTGCCCAACGCTCATGTCCTCGACGAGGCGCTTAATCAGGGCATCGTTGGCCGTCAGAATGAGACAACCAAGCAACATGCAGGCAACGCCCACGATCGGCCGGTGGGCTGTCTCACCGCGCGGGGCCAAAGCCAGCCGAAGAGTGCTAAGTTTCACGTCGCTGACCCCCGGGTGGGACGAAGGTATGCATCTCGATGGTCCTGGAGCTTTACCACTCGCGCGAATGGCAGGCGACTCCAAACGTTCGCGAGAACAGCGCATCTTCTTTCCGGCAAGGCGGCGCCGGACGCCTTCGATAAAGGCTAGGCAGGTTGGCGCGCGCGGATATCATGGCACCGAGGCCGCCCGGGATTCCGGCCGGGCATTCCGGGTTGTCATGGAGCAGAAATCGATGCCCTGCCGCGCCATCCGCCTAAGTCGAGACCCCATTGTCTATCCGCATATGGACAAGCGGATGGGAAGCAACATCAACGGCCCCGCACTGATCCGCATGCCGGACTGGGCCGAAGGCAAACTTGGCACCTATCATCTCTATTTTTCGGATCACAAAGGGGACTACATCCGCCTCGCCTACGCCGATTCCCTGACAGGGCCCTGGCGAATGCACACGCCCGGCGTGCTCGATCTCGAAAACTCGCTCTTCCCAGCGGAGGATCCGCCGGAACCGGCGCCGGAGGATCGCCCCGCCTGGGCACCGAAATTGAAGGGTGGATATCTTTACGCGCACATCGCCTCGCCGGATATCCACGTGGACGAGGAGGCGCGGTGCTTTCGGATGTACTACCACGGCCTTCTATGGAACGGCGATCAGGGGACCAGGCTGGCGGTTTCCGATGACGGTCTGAATTTCTCCCCGAGGGAGCCGATCCTGGGTCCACCCTATTTTCGCGCCTTTCAGTACAAGAATCACATCTACACCATCACCTGGGGTGGCGAGATCTGGCACTCGGACTCCTGGGAAGCGCCTTTCGAGCGCGGTCCCGCGATCCTGCCCTTCGCGGTAAAGCAGGGCGTGGGCCATGGCTTCCGGCATGGGGAGGTGCACCGGCGCGGGGACCTTCTTCACGTATTCTTCACCCAGATGGGCGATCGGCCGGAGCGAATTCTACACGCGACTGTCAAACTCTCGGACGAATGGCTTGAATGGACCGCCGAGGGCGTGCGGGATCTGCTGGAGCCCGAGCTTGAGTGGGAGGGCGCTGACCTGCCTCTTCGTAAGTCCACCATGGGCGCGGAGATGGGACGCGTGCGCGAGTTGAGGGACCCTTGCGTGTTCCAGGACGCCGACGGCGCGACTTATCTGCTCTATTGCGGCGCCGGCGAGAGCGGGATCGGCATCGCCGAGCTTTCGAATTGGTGAACGGAAATGCCTTTTGGGCTTTGACAAATTCGGGGGCACGGGCGCTGGTGGTGTGAGCATGCGAAAGCAAGAGACAGACATCGTGGTCGTCGGGGCCGGCAACATCGGCATCTCGGTCGCCTACCACGTGAAGGCAATGGCGCCAACCAAGCACGTTGTCCTGCTTGACCGTGGCCAGCCTCTGTCGTTCACCTCCGCCCAGTCCGGCGAGAACTATCGGAACTGGTGGCCCCATCCGGTTATGAAGCGTTTCATGGACCGCAGCATCGAATTGATGGAGGGCTTGGCGGCGGAAACGGACAATCGCATCGCCATGACGCGGCGCGGCTATGCTCTCGCCACCCGTCAGGCCAACATCGAGGCGTATCTCGGCGAACTGCAAGAGTGTTACGACGAGACACCAGAGCGTGGACTGCGTTTTCATGGCGAGGCTCGGGAGCCGCGCTACGAGGAAAGCGTCACCTCGGACCAGGCCGGCGCTATGGAGGGCGTCGATATCGTGACCCATTCCGGACTCGTCCAACGGGTTTTCCCTTGGCTCGACCGGGAGGTCCGGACCGTCATTCACATTCGCCGTGGCGGGGACATTAGCGGCCAACAGCTCGGTCAGATCATGCTGGAGCGCTTTCGCGAACTGGGGGGCGCGCGCGAGACTGCTGAAGTGGTGAACATCGCTAGTAACGGCCGTTTCGCGCTGGACCTTCGAGATGGCTCCACGATCACGAGCGAAGTCCTCGTTAATGCCGCGGGGCCCTTTGTCAACGCGATCGCCGGAATGCTGAATCTCGAGCTGCCAATTCGCAACGTGGTGCAGCAGAAGCTCGCCTTTGAGGATTCTCGGGGAGCCATATCCCGCCGTATGCCGTTCACAATCGACCTCGATCCGCAGTTTCTCGATTGGGACGAGGAGGAAAGGGATTTGCTTCTCCAAGATCCGCGGATGGCCCGTTTCGCCGGAGAGATGCCAGGCGCCATTCACTGCCGCCCTGACGGAGGCGAGAAGGGAACCTGGATCAAGCTCGGATGGGCATTCAATGAGGAGCCGACTGAAGCAAGCTTCGAGCCCAATTTCGATGACAGTTTCCCCGAGATCGTCCTGCGAGGGGCGGCGCGGCTCCACCCAAAGCTGAAGGCCTACTACGGCCGCCTTCCCCGAGGGGCGGTGCACTATGGCGGCTTCTACACCATGACGGAGGAAAACTGGCCGTTGATCGGCCCGATGGGCATGGACGGCGCTTTCTTGGCGGGCGCCATGTCCGGCTTCGGTACAATGGCCGCCTGCGCCGCGGGTGAACTTTGCGCCAAGTGGGTGCTGGGGCGCCCCTTACCCGATCACGCGGGCGCGCTCTCCCTACAGCGGCACGACGACCGGGCGCTGATGGATGATCTCACCGATCGAGCGAACAAGGGCCTTTTATGAAATGGGTTTCGCGTATCTTCGGAACTCACCCAATCACTCCGGGCATCCCATGGCGTTAGGGCAAACGCCCCACCAGGCTTGATCGAAAACCGTATGTCTTTGGACGAAAATCCGGGCCACAAAGCCCATCACGGCGGCGGCATCCTTCTCATGGTGGCCGGGCTTAGCGTCGCCGCGCTGACCGGCGCGCTGATGAAGACCCTAACGACGGAGATGTCGCCTTTTCTGATCGCCTGGTTCCGCTTCGCCGGCTGCTTTCTTGTCATGCTGCCCTTCGCCCTGGCCCGCGTCGGGCTGAAAACCTTCAAGCCGCCACGAATCGGCGTTCAGGTCATTCGCGGGCTGCTGCTCGCCATCGGCAACATTCTCTTCATGCTGGGTGTGGCCAAGCTGAATTACGCCGACGCGATTTCCATCCTCTACGTCTATCCCTTCCTGATGACCCTTTTGGCGCCAGCGGTTCTGGGAGAACGGGTCGGCTTAATTGGGTGGCTAGGCGTGTTCGGTGGGTTCTTCGGAGTGCTCGTCGTCATCCGCCCGGACTTCAGCGGCGCGGATGCCTACGCGCTCTTCGTGCTGTGCACCGGGCTGATGGTGGCCCTGCAGATGTTGCTAAATCGCAAGCTCGGGTTCCTCTCGGATCCCTCCGTGATCGCCATTTGGGGCGTACTGATCGCGGCCTTGATCCTCACCCCGACGCTACCCTTTTTCTGGACCCCGATCAGCGCCGGGCAGTTGGGTGTCCTGGCCCTGACCGCAATCCTCAGCGCGGTGAGTCAGACAATGATCATCCTCGCCTTGGCGCGGGCGCCAGCCTCCGAGCTTGCCCCCTTCACCTACTCCGAGATCGTGGCAGCGGTGCTGATTGGGCTGGTGATGTTCGGAACGCTGCCTGATAGTCTGTCCTGGATCGGGATCGGGCTGATCATATTGAGCGGCCTCGCCGTGGCGCATGCGAAAGGCCGCATGACGCTGCGGCGCAATCCGAAGATTTGAGCACGACGCGGCCTCGCGCCACGGCGGGTATTCGACAGCTTCGCGTTTCTCGCGCAATTCCTCCCCAGGGGCTCACGAGATGATCAAATCCAACATCCTTTTCATTCAAGTTGATCAGCTCACCGCATTGGCGCTCAAAGCCTACGGAAACACCTTCTGCAAGGCGCCAAACCTGGATCTCTTGGCCGAGCGCGGCGTCGTCTTCGAGTCGGCCTATTGTAACTTCCCGCTCTGCGCACCATCGCGTTTCTCAATGGCATCCGGCCAGCTCTGCTCCCGGATCGGCGCCTTTGACAACGCGGCGGAGTTTCCCGCCTCGATCCCGACCTACGCCCACTATCTTCGGCGGCTCGGCTATCGGACCGCGCTATCGGGCAAGATGCATTTCATCGGTCCGGACCAGTTCCATGGGTTCGAGACGCGCCTGACAGCGGAGCTTTATCCGGCGGACTTTAGCTGGGTCCCAAATTGGGGTGACGAGGGCAAGCGCGACACCAACGATCCGCGCAGCGTGACCGTGTCCGGCATCTGCGAGCGCAGCGTTCAGATCGAGTATGACGAAGAGGTCACCTTCAAGGCCATTAGGTATCTCTACGACACCGCCCGCTCGGACGACGAGCGCCCGTTTTTCCTGCAGGTTTCCTATACCCACCCTCACGAGCCCTATCTTTGCAAGCAGGCGTTCTGGGACCTCTACGAAGACGTGGAGATCCCCTTGCCCAGCGTCGGCGCCTTGCCCAAGGAGCGCCACGATCCGCACGCACGGCGCCTTCTCGCGGATTTCGGGATGCTGGACCATGCCTTCGCCGAAGAGGACATTCGGCGCTCGCGGCGCGCCTACTTCGGCGCCATAAGCTATCTCGATCGCATGATCGGCCAGGTGCTCGACGCGCTCGCGGCCACGGGTGCCGCCGACAAGACAGCAATCGTGTTCACCTCCGACCACGGCGAGATGCTGGGCGAACGCGGAATGTGGTTCAAGAAGCACTTCTTCGAGCCGGCGCTCAGGGTTCCGCTCCTCATCGCCGCGCCCTGGATCGAACCCGGGCGCGTGGCTACGCTGGCTTCGCTGGTGGACCTGCTGCCAACCTTCGTGGGCTTGGCCGGCGGCGACGCGGCAGACGCTATTGAGCCTTTGGACGGCATGGATCTCACCTCTCTTCTCGGGGATGGTGATTCACCGCCGAACCGGAGCGTCTATGCCGAGTATCTGGCCGAGGCCACCGTGGCGCCCATCTTCATGATCCGCAGCGGCAGCTACAAGTTCATCTCTTCCTCGGCCGACCCCAATCTGCTCTTCGACCTGGAGGCGGACCCGCTGGAACTCGAAAATCTGGCCACGAAGCCCGAGCACGCGGGGCTGACGGCAACTTTCGAAGCGGAGGTGCGCGCAAAATGGGACGAGCGGGAGCTGACCGACCGCATCTTGGAAAGCCAGCGCCGGCGCCGGCTTATCCTCGGCGCCCACAAGGAAGGAGCGCCCATCCGCTGGAACCACGGCGAAGCCCCAGGCGATCAGGTGCCATGGTACCGTGGCGAGGGAAGCTACAACGCCTGGGCATTCGACTACCTCCCCCGGGCCCATCCAGATTCGCCCTCTAAAACGGCGACGTAAGGGGCCTGTCCGTCTCCCGCGAAGCCATCGCGGGGTCGGGAGTGGCGGGATCCGGCGAAGCTAGCCGAAGTGGTCCTTGAACCGCCCGATGCACTGGCGAAAGCCGGCTTCGAAGTCGCCGTTGCCCGGGTGGTAGACACTTTCGAAGGAAATGACTCCGTCGTAGCCGTCCGCCCGGAGCGCCTCGGCCATAGGCTCGAAGAGGCCGGCGAGCTGACCTTCGCCCATCCTGCGCACTTCCAGCGTGGCGCGCGGCGTGTCCACCTTCACGTCCTTGATGTGGATATGGCCGAGATAGCCACCACGCAGTTCCTCGTAGCCGTCGGGATAGGCAAGCTCGTGGCACCAGCAGTTATTGGCCGGATCCCAAAGCACCTCGAGCACGCCCTTGGCGTCCAGGTCGTCGATCAGCTTACGGCCGGTGTAGTTCGAATTCACCATGGTGCCGTTACCTGTCTCGACCACGAGCGTGACGCCTTCCGAGCGGGCCAATTCGACAGCGGGCGCGATCAGGGGCAGCATCGCATCCCAGGCGCCCTTGGCGACATTCCACTGCTCCGCGCCGTTGTGGCCCCAAAGAATCTGCTCCTTCTTCGGGGTCATGATCCGCACAAGCGGAGATGCCACCTCATGAGCCATGTCGATCACGCGCTTCAGCGCATCCATGTGCCGGGCGTGGAGCTCATCGCCCGGGCGATTGGCCGAGGTCATGCCCGCGAAGACATGGCGCGAGAGACAGGAAACAGGCTTGCCATGACGGGCCAGAAGCGCCTTCATCTCGGCGATCTCGGCTTTGGAGTGATCGCCGACCTCCTTGTCGCCAACGAACTGCAGTTCCGCGTGATCCAGGCCGAATTCATCCATCACTTTCAGCGCATGGGCAAGATCGCGGCTGATGCCGTCGCAGATGACTCCCAGCTTCATGTTTTCCCTCCCGGCCTAGCGGTGCAACTCGGCGCCGATGATGTCCTCGATGACCCGGGCAACGGCCCAGTTGTCACCATCGGGATACTTGGACTTGCCCGCGTGAAAAAGCTGCATCGCGGCCGAAGCCATATGCATCGGCACACCCAGTTCCTCCGCCAAATCCAAAGTGATGGTCAGGTCCTTATGCATTGTCGCGATGTGGCTGCCCGTGCCCTCGAACCTGCGGTCGATGATGTTTTCGAGCGCCGTGTTCGAGACACCGCAGCCCGCGCCGGAGGTGGAGAAGACATTGTAGAGCGTTTCGCCCTTCACGCCCGCCTTGGCGGCGAGTGCGGCCGCCTCGAACGTCGCGGAGAAGATCGCGCCGATCAGCGATTGCAGGCAGGCTTTCACGACCTGGCCGTCTCCAGCGTCGCGGCCGACGCGGTGGATTGTCCGCGACACCGCGCGCATGACTGGGTCATAGCGATCTAGCACGCCATCATCGCCGGCCGCCATCATGGTCAATGTCCCGGACTGCGCCCCGGCGTAGCCGCCAGAGACAGGGCTGTCGATCAAGTGAAGTTCCGAACCTTGCATGGCCGCGCCGAGGTCTCGTGCCTCGCTGGGCTTGATGGTCGCCGTCAAGATCACGGCCCCGCCCTTGGGCATGTGCGCGACCAGCCCATCCTCCCCCAGGATGACGGACCGGGCTTGGGCGCCGTTCATGACCATGACGTAGACAGCCTCTGCGCCGCGGCCAACCTCGCCAACGTTCGAGGCCGGCGTGCCACCCATCTCGGCGAATGCCGCCATCCGGGCCTCGCTAAGGTCTATCCCTAGGGTATCGAAGCCATTGTCGATCAAATTCTTGGCAAGTCCGGACCCCATATCGCCTAGCCCGACAACCCCGACACGCTGCATATTCCCATCCTTTCGAAACCGCTTGTCCCACCCTGTCACGGGTCTTGGGCCAGGCGCAGGCTCTATAACCTCGTCGTCTCCTTATACAAGCCGGCGGCGCGCGCCGCCTCTTTCAGGGCGCGCAAGCCGAGGGATTGATACGCGAAGGGATCTCGCGCCTCCGGGTCTTGCTCGGCCTCCACGACGAGCCAGCCGTCGTAGCCGGCCTTCGCCATCCGCCCAAGAAGCGGTTCGAAAGCGATGGCGCCTTCCGGATCACCCGGGACGGTGAACACCCCTCGGCGCACGGCCTCCAGAAACGGGAGGTCGTGCCCGCGCACCGCGTCCAGGACCTCGCGGCGCACGCTCTTAGCATGGATATGGACGATGCGCTCCCCATAGCGCTCGGCCAGGTCGAGGGGGTCGGCACCGCCGAAATAGGCGTGTCCGGTATCGAGCAGTAATCCGGTCTCGGACCCGGTTCCGGACACAAGCCGGCCGATCTCTTCCGGCGTTTCGATCACCGTGCCGGCGTGATGGTGGTAGGCAAGGCGCTGGCCCTGCGCGGCGGTGAAGGCCGCCACCGCGCTCAAGGCATCGCAAAACGGACCCCAGCGCTCGGCCGCCAGGCTAGGCCGGCGCGAAACCGGCACCTCGCGCTTGGGGTAAACGGCATTAGAGGTTTCGCAGACAATGCAGACCGCGCACCCCATCGCTTTTAAGAGGTCCAGATGTGGCTGAAGGGCGCGCTTTTCCTCCTCGACAGAACGGGCAAGCAGATTGAGGCCGTGCCACCCGGAGATCAAAGCCAGCCCGTACGGCTTCAACAGGGACGAGAGGGCAGCCGCCTCGCCAGGCATCTTGTGGCCCTTCTCGATGCCGTCGAAACCGATACGCGCGGCATCGCCGAGACACCGCTCCAGCGTAATGTCCGCCCCGAGCGAGCGGTCATCGTCATTCGACCAGGCGATCGGATTGGTGCCAAAGCGGACCATCGCGCCTCCGGCCTTCAGCCCGAGTCACGTTCGCGCAACGCCGCGACGTAGGCTTTTCTGGCTTCGCGCACCTGCTCGCGGTCCGAAACCTCGGGCACCGCAACGTCCCACCAGTGTCCACCTTCTTGGGTGCTGGCCAGGGGATCAGTTTCGATGACAATCACATAAGACGACTTCGCAGCCCGGGCACGTCCCATGGCGCCCTCGAGCTCGGCGATGGAGGCAACCTTCTCGCTGCTCGCGCCCAAGGAGGCCGCATGGGCCGCGAAGTCGATCTTGGGGGGCACGACATGGCGCGCGGTATCGAAAAGGTTGTTGAAGCTCTCGCTGCCGGTGGCCTGTTGCAGCCGATCAATGCAGCCAAATCCGTGGTTGTCCAGCACGACCACCACCAGCTTCCGCCCTAGCATCACGCTGGTCGCCAGTTCCGAGTTCATCATGAGGTAAGAGCCATCGCCCAGCATCACCACGACCTCCTGGTCTGGGCGGGCCATCTTGACGCCAAGGCCGCCGGCGATCTCGTAGCCCATACAGGAATAGCCATATTCAAGGTGGTAGCCGTTCGGCCGGCTGGCGCGCCAGAGCTTTTGCAGTTCGCCGGGCAGGCCCCCGGCGGCGCAGACGACAATCGCATCACTGTCGAGCCCGCGTTGAACCGCCCCGATTACCTGCGCGTCCGTGGGCTTTGCGTTGCCCGGCGGCGGTGCCGTCGCCGCCTCGACCGCCTCGTCCCAGGGCCGGCGGACGGCGTCCGGAAGGCCGCCGGCACGGTAGCCGCCAAGGCCTTCGGACAAGGCGCGCAATCCCTCCCCAGCGTCCGCGAGCAGAGGAATGGCATTCCCCTTGACGACATCGAACGGGGAGACATTAAGGGTTAGAATCCGCATTCCGGGGTTCTTGAAAAGCGACCAAGAGCCAGTGGTGAAATCCTGCAGCCGGGTTCCGACCGCGATCACAAGGTCCGCTTCCGCGGCCAAGGCGTTCGCACCACTGGCCCCGGTGACGCCAATCGAACCGGCATTGAGCGGATGATCCCAGGGCAGGGCTGACTTACCCGCCTGGGTTTCACAAACGGGCAGATTGTGCGTCTGCGCGAATGACGCCAAGTCGTCGCAGGCCCCGGAATAATGCACGCCACCGCCGGCGATGATCAGCGGCGCCTTCGCCCGCTCCACGGCCGCGATAGCGGCGGCCAATTCATGACGGTCCGGTCGGACGCGCCGCCGCTGCCAGACCTTGAGCGCGAAAAAGCTTTCCGGCCAATCGAAGGCCTCGGTCTGCACGTCCTGGCAAAACGCAAGGGTCACCGGCCCGCAGTCCGCCGGATCGGTCATGACCGCCATGGCGCGAGGCAGGGCTTGCAGCAGTTGCTCAGGCCGGGTGATGCGGTCGAAGTAGCGGCTCACGGGCCGCAGGCAATCGTTGGCGCTAACCGTACCATCCTGAAAGCTCTCGACTTGCTGCAATACGGGATCGGGAAAGCGATTGGCGAAGACGTCGCCCGGCAGGAGCAGAACGGGCAGGCGATTGACATGCGCCAAGGCCGCCGCCGTCACCAGGTTGGTGGCGCCAGGCCCAATGGAGGTGGTGACCGCCATCGCGTGATCGCGGTTCGTTGCCTTGGCGTAGGCGATGGCGGCATGGGCCATGCCCTGTTCGTTGTGACCCCGCCAGGTGGGCAGGCTATCGCCCATGGCTTGCAGCGCTTCGCCCAGCCCGGCGACATTGCCGTGCCCGAAAATGGCCCAGACTCCCGCGATGTAGGGCGAATTGTCCGCGGCGAGCTGGGCAGCGAGAAACCGAGTTGTCGCCTGAGCAGCCGTCAATTTGAGAGTGCTCATCTTAGCGTGCCTTTCCGAACCTCTCGGCGAATCTCGCAAGCTTCTCTTTCCACTCGGCGTTCTCGGCTATATCGCGATTCACAATCCCTCGCGGTTCGCGGCCCCGCATGATCTCGCGCAGGGCCGCCACGTCCGCGGCGCCGTTGCCGGCGAAGCACTGATCGGTCCAGCATAGCGCGTGTGGCGTGACGATTGTGTTTTCAAGCTTCAACAGGGGCTCGTCCGCCGGGCAAGGCTCCTGCTCGAAGACGTCCAGCCCAGCGCCCGCGATAGCTCCAGACCGCAGCGCCTGGTGGAGAGCCTCTTGATCGACGATTGGCCCACGCGCGGTGTTGATCAGGAATGCGGTCGGTTTCATGGCGGCAAGGCGCGCGGCATTGACGTAGTGATGCGTCGCCTCAGAGTAGGGAACGCTGACGGACAGGAAATCCGAACGGGCAAAGAGTTCCTCGGCGCTCACCAGTTCAACGCCCAAGCTCTTGGCCAGTTGCTCATCGGCATAGGGGTCATGCGCGATGAACCTCATCCCAAAGGGAACGGCGAGACGGAAAACCTCCGCCCCGATGCTTCCCATCCCAAGCTGGCCAAGCGTCTTGCCAATCAAGCCTTCGCCCATGTGATCGGAGCGTTCGGCCCACCCCTCCGGCCCGCGCCGGCAAAGCCGGTCCTTGATCAGCAGGCGCTGGGAGAGCGCCAGGACAAAGGTGATTACCGAGACGGCAACCGGACGGCGCACGCCGTCCGGCGTGATAATCAAGGATATTGCGTTCTCGCTGCAGGCGGCCACATCGACGTTGTCGTAGCCGACGCCGAAACGCGCCACCGCGGCAAGGCTTCCGCCCGAAGGCACGGACGCCCGCGTGAAGCGCGGCATCAATAGAATGAGCGCGTGGCAACCCTCCAGCGCGCTGGCTGGAATCGCATCCTCGACCGGATCGGCCCAGACGATCTCGATATCGGGATCTTCGGTGAGCGGCGAGAGGTCAAAGCTGGGAAAGGTGGGGCTTCCGTCGGCCTTTCGGAAATCCCCGGATAGAGCAACCCGGAACTTATCCATCCTCGCCCCCTATTTCTTCCTTTTGCTTTTCTTTGCGCGCGCCTTCGCCGCCCCGCGCTTGGCGCCACCCGCCGCGCCTTTCCCGGCACCAGACCGGATATCCGCCACCGCGGCAGCCAGCGCGGACTGCAGCACCCAAACATCGCCCGAATAGCAGATGAAGTCGAACCCCTCCCCGAAGAGCTCCACACCCTGCTTCACATCGGGCACCAGGCGGCCTGCCGCTTTGCCGTGTTTGCGGGCCGCCTTGATTGTGCGCTCGATCGCGCCCTTGAAGTCCGGGTGGTCGAACTGGCCCGGGATACCGAGCGAACTGGAAAGATCGAAGTGCCCGACCCAAAGGCAGTCGACGCCATCGACCGCGGCTATGGCCTCCGCGTTCTCGACCCCCTCCGCCGTCTCGATCTGGGCGAAAAGCGTGCTTCGGGCGTTTGCCGCTGCCAGCTTCTCCATCACGGGGCCTTGCATGTAGTTGTCGTGAGCCACGCCCAAGGCGACGCCGCGCCCGCCTCTGGGCACGTATTTCATTGAAGAGACGAGGCTCTCAGCTTCCTCCGCGTCATTCACCATCGGCACCATGATGCCCTCCGCCCCCATGTCGAGCGCCCGGGCAATGTGATGATACTCCTTGGAAGGGACGCGAACGATGGCCGGCAGTCGAGCGGCCTCGAAATAGCGGACAGCGTTTTTGATCGTCTCGTTGTGAAATCCGGAGTGCTCGGTGTCGAACAGCACGAAGTCGCAGCCGGCGTTCTTCAGGATGTGGCCGATCCCCGGGGTAGCGAACTCGACAATGAAGTGACCGACCTTGAGCGCATTCGTGCTTGCCATTCGCCGAAGGCTGACATCCGCCATGGCGCTTTCCTTTCCCAGACATTGCTTGGCCGCGATTCAATCACGGTCGGAAAAGAGATTATACCAGTTGGCTGGATCTGGCAAGCTGAGCGTGGCTTAACTCTCCGCCGAGCCGGGGCGCTGCAGGTGTGCGGCATGATACAGCCGGTTGGCACGGTTGAGGTGATCGCCCATCGCCTTCGCGGCCCGTCCGGCGTCGCGCGCCTCGATGGCCGCGAGGACGGCCTCATGCTCCTCGAGCGTAAGCTGCTCCAAGCCTGGTGCCTGAACCAGATCTACGTGGAAATCGGAAAGCCAGCGGAAGATGGCCTCGGCGAGCGCGGTAAAGATCGGATTTCCGCTGACGGCGGCGACTTCCCTATGGAACTGGCCGTCGAGTTCCCGGAACCTCGCCGGCTCGGAGAGTGCTTCCCGCTGGCTCCGCAAGACACTGCGAAGGCGCTGTATGTCGCCCCCAGAGCCGGTTCGGGCCGCGATTCTCGCCATTTCCATCTCGAAGGTCGCGCGGGCTTCCTTGAGATGCTCGAGGCTCGCGGGGGAATGGGCCAACAGATGGCGCATGGTTTCCGCCATGCGATCCCCCACGCGCGCCATGGACGGCAATGCGACCCGCGCCCGACCCCCATGCCGGATTTCGACAAGCTCCTGAGACTGCAGCGCCTGGAGCGCTTCCCGGATCGCAGGCCGGCCAATGCCAAGCGAGCGCATTAGCTCCCTTTCCGAAGGCAAGGTATCGCCGGGGCGCAATTCGCCGGTCTTGATCAGTTCCAGGATTTGCTCGCGCACCGCGTGCGAGAGCTTGGATCGTTTGCCTTTTTCCGTATCAGTCATTATACCAGTCAAGGTGAACCAAACGGCACCGACACTCAAGGCCCTTTATGCCGTGCCGCGTGTCGATTGTGATAGACAGGGCTGGTTCTTTAATTTGGAATAGAGGTCCATCTGTCGGGAAGTGCGGTTAAGACCGCGAAAATCAAAACCAGGCGGAAACGATAGCCGCCAAGGGAGGAAAACCATGAGCCTTAAACCCGCAATCGCGCTGGCCGGGGCGGCCGCGTTTCTGGCGACGGCCGCGGCGGCCGAGCCGGTCACCCTTCGGATCCAAAATCACTACGGGACCGAGCATCCCATGGGCAAGGCAATTGCCCAGTTCGTCGATGACGTTCAGGTCATGTCCGGCGGCGATATCACCATCGAGATGTTCTATGCATCCTCTGTGGTGGCGACGACGGAAACCTTCGACGCCGCCATCAGCGGCATTCTCGATTGCGACATGACCGGCGGCGCCTATCAGACCGGCAAGAACCCGGCCTTCCAGTTCGTCGGCGACATCATGGGCGGCTATGACACACCCTGGCAGCAGTATAGCTGGTTCCACTATGGCGGCGGCAACGATGCCGCGCAGAAACTCTATGGCGATCAGAACATGTACTTGGTCGGCTGGACGATCTACGGTCAGGAATCATTGTCGTCCTCGCGCCCGATCGCAGGTTTCGATGATCTCAAAGGCTGGAAGTTCCGCTCCCCGCCGGGCATGGAGACCGAGATCTTCGAAGAGCTTGGTGCCTCGCCGATCGTCATGGACTTCACGGAAATCTTCACCGCTCTGGAAACCGGCATCATCGACGGCGCCGATGCCTCGGGCCTGAACAACAACGTTGGCCTCGGCCTCTACGACATCGTCAAGCACGCGACCTATCCTGGCTTCCACTCGATGCCGTCCGACCACTTGGCCTGCAACCTCGACGTCTGGAACAGCCTGACCGACCAGCAGCGCCGCATCATCGACACGGCCATGCAGAAGCTGGGTTTCCAGGTCGCCCTGGCGAACGAAAAGCTTAATGCCGAAGCCGCGGCGAAGCTGCAGGCCGAAGGTGTGACGCTCTACGACTGGTCGCCGGAAGATCGCGCGACCTTCCGGGCCGCCGCACAGTCCGCTTGGGAGCGTTGGGCCGAGAAGAACGACGAAACCCGTGACCTGGTCGAGAGCCACAAGGCCTACATGAAACAACTCGGCATTATCGAGTAGGCCCCTCGGGATCTTCCGCGATCCGAAGACTTGAAGAGGTGAGCCCCAACTCGTGGGGCTCACCTCCGGATCGACGGGTCACAGACACGCAAGGGCTTGGGGGAGTGCGGCATGAGCTCGGACAGCTTGTGGCTGGGGCCGCTCAAACAACCGGTTCGGATCGCCACCCTGGCGTTCTCGGCGGTCGCCGCGGTCACCTATGTTTGGCTCTTCGTGAACACCCTCGTTTTCGAGGATGCCATCGACATGTTCGACATGATCCGGCCCGAAGGCCGGATTATCGTCTGGACGATGCTGATCTCCCTGTCGGGCGCGATCCTTTTCGCGTCGATTTACTTCTCGGACCAGAAGGGGGCCATTGAGGCACCGCCGGACGGGTTCTTCGACATCATTTCCCTGATCACCTCGCGCATGGCGATGATCATGATCGCCTTGATCGTGATCGTCATGTTCTACGAGGTTGTCTCCCGCTACGTCTTCTCCAGGCCCACTCTGTGGGCGAACGAGTTGTCGCTGTGGATCGCGGGCTTCGTCTTCCTCTTCGCGGGCCAGTACGCGATGCAGCAGCGCAGCCATATCCGCATCTACGTGATCTACGACATGATGCCGCGCTGGATGCAAAAGACCGCGGACGTCATCTCGCTAACTTTGCTTCTCTGCTTCACCTTCGCGCTGGTGTGGGGCGGCTATTCCGACGCTATGCGGCGCATGCTTAGGATGGAGACCTTCGGCACGGCGTGGGACCCCCCGCTTCCCGGCACCCTGAAGCCCGCCATTCTGATCATCATCGTGCTGGTTGCGATTCAGGCTGTTTCCAACTTGATCGCCGATTGGAACAAGAAGCCCGAACATCATTCTCCCCTCGACGAAATCGACGAGACGGAGATCAAAAACATCCGCCGGACGCTGGAGGAATAACACCATGGAATTCCTCGAGCTCTTCGCATGGATGAAAGTGCCGGACATCGCGACGCTTAGCGTCATTCTGCTGCTTGCGATGTTCGTGCTGCTTGCGATCGGCATGCCGCTCGGCTTTGCCTCCGCCTTCCTGGCGATCGTGGTGCTGGTCATGAAGTTCGGGCCGGAGCTGCTGTTCAGCCGTTTCGGACACGGGCCGCTTTCAGTGGTGGGCCAGGCGGTCTACCGACAAATGACGAACTATGTCCTGATATCGGTGCCTTTGTTCATATTCATGGCGGCCCTGCTGGAACGCTGCGGCATCGCCAAGGACATGTACAACTCCCTGAATATTTGGCTCAGCCGGACGCGCGGGGGAATCGCCATCGTCACCTCCATCATGGCGGTGATCATGGCGGCCATGTCGGGGATCATCGGTGGCGAAGTGGTGTTGCTCGGGCTAATCGCCCTGCCGCAAATGCTGCGCCTCGGCTACAATCAGAACCTCGCAATCGGGACGATCTGCGCGTCGGGCTCGCTGGGAACCATGATCCCGCCTTCGATCGTCTTGATTTTCTACGGGCTGGTAACGGAGACCTCGATCAAGGCCTTGTTCACGGCCGCCTTCCTGCCCGGCTTCATGCTCGCGTCCTTCATCATCATCTACATCCTTGTGCGGACCAACCTGAACCCAAGTCTGGCGCCGCTGCCGGAAGAAGATCCCGACGCACCGAGGGGCAAAGAGAAGTTTCTCCTGTTCGTCGGCTTTCTATCGCGTTTTGCCTTGTGGGTGACCGGTTTCCTGGCGCTGCGCGCCATCTTCTTCACCATCACCGGCGATAACAAGGTTCAGGAAGGCGTCGAACCGATTGCGCTGGGCATGGTGAGCGACATTCCCTACATCGTCGCAGCCTTCGCCATAGCGCTTGGGCTAATCTTCGGCGTTGTCGGGCGCGAGCGGACGAGCAAGGGCTGGCAACTGGGCAAGGGTTTGGTGGCGCCAATCGTCGTAATCGGCGTTGTCCTGGGCTCGATCTACATGGGGATCACGGGCATCACCGAGGCCGCCGGGATGGGTGTTGTCGCGGTTTTCGTCATTGGCGTCCTGCGGCGCGAGATGACCTTCGAGATCGTCTGGGACAGCCTGATGCGCACCCTGAAGTCCACGGGGACTATCATCTGGGTGACGATCGGTGCGGCGTCGCTGGCCGCCGCCTATACGCTGGCGGGCGGCCCAACCTACGTGGCGAACACCATCGTCTCGGCCGAGTTGCCCACCATGGGCATCATTCTGGTCATGATGCTGATCTTCCTGATCATGGGCATGTTCATGGATTGGATTGGCATCGTGCTGCTGATCATGCCGGTGTTCCTGCCCATCGTGCTGAAGCTTCCGCCCGAGGAAATCGGCTTCCTGGGCACGTTGGATCCGAAGCTGGTGGCCATCTGGTTCGGCGTGGTGTTCTGCATGAACATGCAGGTCAGCTTCCTATCCCCGCCCTTCGGGCCCGCGGCGTTCTATTTGAAATCCGTGGCTCCACCGCACATCACCTTGACGGCGATTTTCAGGGGCTTCCTGCCCTTCATCGTTCTGCAGATAATGGCGCTGTCGGTGCTTCTGATCTGGCCATCGATCGTGACCTTATTCTTGTAGGCTGCCGAGTATGTTGAGCGGATGCGCAAGTTTCGAGTGGGCCTGATCGGTTGCGGGCGAATCAGCGATATCTACCTCAAGAACTGCGCGACCTTCGAATTGCTGGAGGTCGCCGCCTGCGCAAGCCTCGACATGGAGGAAAGCCGTGCAAAGGCCGCGCAATACGGCATCCCCAAGGCCTGCACGCCGGATGAGATCTTCGCCGACCCGTCTATCGAGGCGGTGCTGAACCTCACCATACCGGCGGCGCACTACGAGATCAGCCGCGGCGCGCTTGAGGCGGGAAAACACGTCTATTCGGAAAAGCCGTTCGTCACCGATCTGGGCGACGGGCGCGCCCTCATGGCACTCGCCGCCGAAAGGGGCCTGACCATTGGCAACGCGCCCGATACCTTTCTTGGGGGGCGCTGGCAAACGCTACGCAAGCTATTGGACCAGGGAGTGATCGGCGCGCCAACGGGCGTTTGCGCCTTCGTGCCCACACACGGCACCGAACGCCATAACCCGAACCCCGATTTCTACTATCGGGCCGGCGGTGGCCCGCTGCTGGATCTGGGGCCGTACTACTTGACGGCCATGGTCTTCTGCCTCGGCCCCATGGCGCGGGTCGCGGGCTTGTCCCGTCGAACCTTCGACCATCGAATGATCGAGAACGGCCCGCGGCATGGTACCATGATGCCGGTCGAGGTCGATACGCACTGCCTGAGCCTGATCGAGTTCGACAGCGGCGCTATCGGCCAGATGATGGTGAGTTTCGATGTTTGGGATAGCGAAACTCCCCGCTTCGAGATTTACGGCGAAGAGGGCACGATCTGCATAGCCGACCCGGACCCCGTGCATGGTGCCAACATCTTTCAGGGCGAAGTGTGGTACCGCACGCGCGAGACCGCACGCTGGACGCACCAGCCGCGCCCCACCGGACGCGCGGCTTGGCAGATCGCCGAAAACACCCATGGGTTCAATTACGACGCAAGAGGGCTCGGCCTCCTCGACCTCGCCTACGCCGTGCGCGAGGGACGGCCGCCACGGGCAAGCGGCGAGATGGCTTTTCATGTTTACGAAGCGATGGAGGCTATGCTTGCCTCACCGGGGCTCGGCCGGTTCGTCGAGCTCCAAAGCCGCTGTACCCGGCCCGATCCCTTACCGGAGACCTTTCCCAAAGGCAGGGACTGATGCCAATCGAAACCCTCGATATCGCCGAACCCTTTTTCACGATCCGAATTATCAGGGACGAGCCGGCCTATCAGGTGTCGGGCAAGGTGATCCTCTTGAACCTGTCCGAAACGCCAATCGCTATCCGTCAACAAAGCCTTGGGCATTTGCAGTCGGTTATCGTCGCGGATGTGGAACTCGGCGGCCTGAACCATGCCGTCATTGTCGAGCGTTTCGCGGACTATCCGGACGAGGCTGCGCTCTTCGACCAGGTCAAAAAGATCTGGCCCTCGGCCTTCGACGTACGCGGCGAGGAACGCCTGCGCGGCATCAGCCACTACATGTCGCCGAAGGTTTGGATCGGGCAGTACGGCTTCACCCTGTATCACTCGGGCTCCGTGCCGCTCAACGTCGGCCTTCATCGCGATCATGCCTTCTGCCCGGTCCCCGGCTTTCGTGAAGTGCACACCCAGATCGTCGGCTTCGGAAAGATGCAGCAGTGCCGCGAGCAAGACGTCTCGACGCTCTACCTGGAGGAGCCGATGGCTCCCGGCACCACCCACCGCCCAATGTACGACGCCCAAGGCAGTTATCCCTGGCACCAGTTCGAGACGATCACGCCGTCGATCTTCATGGCGGTCGAAATATTGCCGGAAGGCGCCACTCCGCCCGATTGAGGAACAACAGATGACCGAAACGCTGCTTCCGGCAGGCTTCGATTTCGAGGGGCCGTTTCCCAGGCTATCGCGACGGCTTCGCCTCGGCGTGGTTGGCGGCGGCCGGATCGCGGCCACCCAGGCCATGGCCGCGCGCTTGAGCGACCGCTGGGATGTGGTGGCCGGGGCGCTGTCCTCCGATCCCGAGAAAGCGCGGGCGAAAAGCGCGGCGTTCTATCTCGCGCCGGAGCGCGCCTACGCGTCCTTCTTCGAGATGGCGGAAACCGAGGCGGCGCGCGCCGACGGTGTCGATGCCGTGATGATCACCACCCCCAACCATTTGCATCATTCCGCCGCGCAGGCGTTTTTGGATGCGGGCATCGACGTGCTTTGCGACAAACCGCTCACCAACGAGATGGAGGAGGCGGAGGATCTCGTCCGCCGCACCGCCCAGTCGGGCCGTATCTTCGGCGTCTCCTACGTCATGTCCTGCTTTCCGATGGTGCGCCAAGCGCGCGAAATCCTGGCCAGCGGGGCGCGCGGCCGGATCAACCAAATTCACGTGGAGTTCATGCAGGACTGGATGATCCCGGAAGGCGCCCATGACGCGCCTCACGTCAAATGGCGTCTGGATCCCAGGATTTCAGGCCCCACGAGCTGCACCAGCGATATCGGAACCCATGCCGCGCATCTCGCCGGCTTCGTTTCCGGCTTGCGTATGAGCGACCTTAGGGCAGATTTTTACGTTTGTGGCGCGCCTAAGGAACTCGAGGATACCGTGTTCATGTCAACCCGGTACGAGGGCGAGGTGCCCGGCACGCTGATGGCAACACGCCTCGCACCGGGTAACCGGGGGGGACTGCGCCTGCGCGTCTTTGGCTCCGAGGCAGGCCTCGAGTGGGATATGGAGAATGCCGAGCGGTTGAAGCTGAACCGTTTCGGCGAACCCGACCAGATCATCAGCCGTGGCCACGGCCATGGCGTTTCGCCCCGGACCGAGCGCTTCGTCCGGACCGGACGCGGCTTCCCGGAAGGCCTGATCGAAGCCTGGGCAAACCTCTACACGGAATTCGCCTTGGCCGTCGCCGCGCGCAAGGACGGATTGAAGGCGCCAGCGGATTGGCTTGGCCTGCCCGGTGTGGAGGATGGCGCCGAGGGGGTGCGATTCATCCACGCCGCCGTTCGCTCGCATCGCGCAGGCGGGCGCTGGGAATCGATCTAGCGCGGATTCAGGCGATCGAAGGACCGCGCGCTTAGCCCGGTCTGCACCTCGTAGATCGAGCCGTTCTCCGGCGGCTGCGGTTGAGGGACGCGCACGGGAACGTCGCTAAGCCTGGGCCGCAAGGTCGGCTCCCCGCACAGCATCAAGGAGTCGAAGGTTTCCATGTCCATGTAGCTTGTCATGGACCCCATGACCGGAAAGGCGTCGGCGGCCGCCATCTCATAGAGAAGCAAGCGGCGGTCGCGGGCCGAGGTATTAAGTGCCGACCCGTGCACGAGCCTGACGTGATGTAAGGAGATCGTGCCCGCCGGTCCGACCAAGGGAACCGCGTCCTCGAGATCGAGGCCATCCCGCCGGGCATCCAGCGCCCCAACGAAAACATTCCGCGCGTGATGGTCGTAAAGCGGCCCGGCGTGGGACCCCGGGATTGCCATCAACGGCCCGTTCTCGATCTCCATATCATCTATGAAAACGCCAACGGCAAGCAGGTCGTCGTTGGTATGCGGATAGAAGGCGAAGTCCTGGTGCCACTCGACGGCGGCCCCATAGCCGGCGGATTTCATGTTGAGCTTGGTGCCATGCAGCCGGACATCGGGGCCCAGCAGATCACGGACGGGTGCGAGAATGTGTTCGGATCGCATCAAATCCGCGACGCCGTCGCTGAGAGCATGGGGGCGCTTGATTCGGCGCACCTTGGGATCATCTGGCCTGTGACTGTCTTCCAGATCGATCCGGTCGTTGGAAGCCTCGAGCCCCCGCGCCTCCTCGACGATGCGAGCAATCTCGGCGCGCAGCCCTTCGACGACCTCCATTGGGACACGCTCTTCCAGCAAGATGTAGCCCTGCGTCCGGTAGAAGGCGACCTGTTCGGCTGTCAGGACTTCCCTGTCTCTCATAGCAAAACCTCCACATCACCGCACGATTGGGCGTCAATGCCCGCTGCCCTGCCGCACGCCGCGCCCCTCTCGCCTTCTCGGCCCACAAGCTCAAGAGACGCCACGAACTCATCGTGTGTTCGCAGGATGGCAAGATCAACATCTAAACGCGCGATGTCGGGCCGCGGACAAGTTCTAGATTGCCGAATCAACTCCTTTGTATTCATATGAATTATTGTCCACAGCCTTTCGGGGAGTCTCGGATAATGCGTCGTTTCGCACTCGCCTTGGGGCTCCTCGCCCTATCCTTGCTGATCGGCCCGCCGGTCTGGGCCCAGGAAGCGGTCGGCCATGTCGAGCGGCAGAAAGGGGCAGCCAGCCGGGTCGTGGCCGCCGGCGCCAATGATTTGGCACAGGGGAGCCAAGTCTTTATCGGCGACGAGATTCGCACCGGGCCGGATGCACGGTTGCTGATTCGCTTCGACGACGAGTCGGCACTCACCTTGGGCGAGAATGCCCGCTTGTCGATTGACGAATTCGTCTACGTGAAGAACGGCGGCTCTCGGCAGGCCCTAGCTATCGCTCAGGGCGTGTTCCGCTTCGCGACCGGCCAGATCGGCAAGCTAAGGCCAAGCGACATCGCCTTTACGACGCCGGTGGCGGCCGTCGGAATACGCGGCACGGTGTTTCTGGGCGGCGAGTTGACCGTTGGCATGCCGCCAGGCCAGCCGCACTACGGATTTCAGGTGAGCGAAGGTGCAATCGAAGTGATCTCGCCCGTCGGATCTGTGGTTCTGGACGAGCCTGGCGAGGGCACCTTCCTTCCGCTCACGCGCGTGGCCGCGCCAACTCCGGTTCGCCAATGGACCGAGGCGGAAGCCGCGGAAGCCGAGGCTGCCCTGGCGTTCTAAGATTCGAGCCGCTACAGCTATGACGGACACTGCAGCACGTTGACCATGTTGCCGTCAGGATCGCGCAGCATTGAAGACTTCAACCCGTCATCGGAGAGCTGCAGGTTCTTCCATACGAAGACCGCGCCCTTGGCTTCGAGTGCCGCGGTGTCCGCTTCCAGGTCATCGCTAGAGAACACAATGGCGATGATATAGGCGACGCTCACGTGGGCCGGCGGCACTAGATCGGCGGTTTCCGAACGCCGGCTGCCCTTCTGCGAGATCAGCTCGACCTTCAGATCATCCCGCTTCAGCACCAGAAAGTCGGCGCCGATGTCCGGAAGATAGGTGGAGTAGCCCGGCTTGAAGTCAAACATCTTCATGTACCAGGCCTTCGAGGTCTCGATATTGGTGCAGCTCACGGCGACATTGTCGAAGCGAATCATGGATGGTGTCCTCGGCTTTCTTGGTTCTGCTTGTGGGCGACGCGCCCGCTGGCATGAAGGGGGAAGGGCCAGTTTCAGAGGCCGCTTTCACTCACATAAAATCAATTATATCGAGATATTAGATTTATATAAACTAGTATAAGTATAACAACTCACAAAAACTGCTGGGAAGGACCTGATCGATGGCTATCTGTAAGTTCTGATCGCTGACGCTCACGCAGGCATGATGGCCCAGATCGTCCTCCGCTCCGGCCTTGACGTTATACTCGACCTTGATCAGCACGGCTGCGTCGTAGGCGCCCGCGCTCGCCGTCAGCGCTTCCAGCCAATGCCGCGAAGGCGCGTGATCGCCTCGGGCAAAACACTTACCTGCCTGCACCTTCATTCCGGGCCGACTCGAGCCAGCGAGCCTCCCCCGCTCGTCAGCGTCCCTTCCAGATGGGATCGCGCTTCTCGACGAAGGCTTTCGCGCCTTCGTTCTGGTCCTCGGAGCGGTAGAGCTTCTCCACCGAGGCGAACTGGCTCTTGGTAATCCGGTTCATCGCGTCCTGAAACGTCATGCTCTCCGCCTCGCGCACGATCTCCTTGATCGCCGCGTAGACAAGCGGCGGGCCAGACGCCAGCAGCGCGGCCAGTTTACGGGCTTCCTCCATCAGATCGGCGGCCGGATAAATATGATTGATAAGGCCCCAGCGAGCTGCCTCCTCGGCGTCGATCCAGCGGCCCGTCAACAGCATCTCCATGGCAATATGATAGGGAATGCGCTTGGGGAGCTTCACCGTGGCCGCGTCGGCGACCGTGCCGGAGCGAATTTCGGGCAGGGCAAAGGTCGCGTGCTCGGCCGCCAGAATGATGTCGGCCGAAAGGGCCAGCTCCAGCCCTCCCCCACAGCAAATGCCGTTGACCACTGCGACCACCGGCTTGTTCAGCCCCCGAAGTTCCTGTAATCCACCGAATCCACCCTTGCCGTAATCGCCATCCACCGCGTCGCCGCCGGCGGCGGCGTGGAGGTCCCAGCCGGGGCAGAAGAATTTCTCACCCGCCCCTGTAACGATCGCCACCCGCAGGCTGTCATCGTCCCTAAAATCGGTGAACACCTCGCCCATGATCCGGCTGGTGGCGAGGTCAATCGCGTTGGCCTTCGGCCGGTCCAGGGTCACCTCCAGGACATAGCCCTCGCGACGGGTCTTGATTGGGCCCTCAGACATGGTTTTCTCCAATTCGAATCAAGGCGTCGGCGGCGATGGCCATGCCCGGGCCGCACATCAAGGGGTTGATCTCGACTTCCAGTGGACGGGCCGCCGCGACATAGGCTTGCACGGCCATCACGGTGTCCAGGATCGCCTCGATATCCGCCGCCGGAGCGCCGCGGTAGCCATACAGTAAACGAGCCAACTTGAGACTTCGCAATGCCTTCGCCACGTCCTCCCGCGGTGCAGGGACCAACAGGCACGCGCTGTCCTCCAGCAACTCCGTCAAAGTGCCCCCCGCCGCGAGCGTCAGCACATAGCCGTGGGCCGGATCGCGAACCACGCCAACCAAGAGCTCGGCCTGGGCGCCAAGGATCATCTCCTCCACCGAGAAATCCTGGGCAGGCATCTTTCGAGCAGCAGCTTCGACCTCGGCCTTCGACGCAAGGTTAAGCGCCACCGCCTTGGCTTCCGTCTTGTGAGCAATCCCCTCGCCTTTCAGCACGACCGGGAAGCCCAATTCCGCCGCCAGGTCCGCCGCGGCCGCCGGACTGTCGGCACGGGCCGAGGCGGGCATGCGCAGGCCATAGGGGATCAGCTCCGCCCTTGCCTCGACTCCGGTCAGCGTGTGGCCTGAAATCTCTTGCGTTGGCAACAACAGCGGCTCTTGCGCGAGGCGCGCCTCACCCAGTTTCGCGGCAGCTCCCATGGCTTCGATCGCCTCGGGCAGGCCGGCAAAGGGAACGATGCCCATGGCGACGAGCCGCAGTGCCACGTCCTCGGGCATGGTCTCGACCAGAGAGCCCAGGATCGCCATCGGCCGGCCGGTCGCGGCTTTCGTGCGCGCCACCGCCCCTATCACCTTGTCCCAATCCGCGGCACCGCATCTGTCGGG
>JARFRB010000033.1 GCA_029287455.1 Pelagibius litoralis
TCGGCAGCGTCAGATGTGTATAAGAGACAGCACGGGGGCTTCCTCGATAAGATCCAATAGCGCCGTATCGACCGCCTGCTGATCCACGTGCAACGCGCGGATTCGTGCCCAATCCGCTGCGTTTCGCTTGAAGTAGGCCTCGGCCTTGGTGGCCCAGACTTGCTTGACCGCCTCAAGACGATCCAGGTCCAGGGCATGAACGGACCCCTGCGTCGGCATCAAGTCGACAATAAGGCGCGCCAGATCGCCTTGCCCACGCCCTTGAGCCAGCCGGTAATAAGCCCAGCTGCCTTCCTGCTGGCGTTCCAGCAAACCGGCCTCCACCAGGAGCTTTAGATGCCGGGAAACGCGCGGTTGGCTCTGCCCCAGGATGTCCACGAGCTCGCTAACCGTGAGCTCGGCGTGCGCGCAAAGGCCAAGGATCCGCAATCGGGTGTCTTCGGCGGCCGCCCGCAATCCTTGCAGCAAAATGTCCATCGCACCCCAAAGAGTCAAAATTGACTGATAAATACAGATATCAAGATATCCTTATTTCTTGATTTTTGCAAGGATTTTCTGCACCTCAGCTGGCCGCTTTAGCCGCCGCCCCCAACGGAATCCGGAAAGCTTGCGAAACGCGTCCGGATCGGCACATGCTCTGGCCTGCCCGCCCGGCGAATCATCCCGGAATTGGAGGAAAACCGAATGGCCGAGTTGCCAAGGAACGAGTTCAAACGAGCGCTAGAGGAAGGGCGCCAGCAGATTGGCCTTTGGTCGAGCCTCAATAGCCCGATCGTGGCGGATATCCTTGGGGAGGCGGGTTTCGACTGGATCGTGCTCGACAGCGAGCATGCAATCAATGAACTGCCCGAGACCATGCTTCAGATGATGGCGTTGCGCAGCGGAACCGGTGAGCCTGTGATTCGCCCTCCCTGGAACGATATGGTCATGATAAAGCGGTTTCTGGATGCCGGTGCCCGGACCCTGCTCATTCCAATGATCGAGTCTGCGGAGGAAGCGCGGGCGGCGGTTGCTTCTACCCGCTATCCGCCCGACGGCGTAAGGGGCGTGGCGACCTCTGTACGGGCAAGCCGCTATGGCCTCGTCCCGAATTATCATGCCCGAGCCGCCGAAGAAATCTGCGTTCTGCTGCAAGTGGAGACCCGCAAGGGTATGGACGCAATCGACGAGATCGCGGCGGTAGATGGCGTTGACGGCATCTTCATCGGCCCGTCGGATCTCGCCGCGGCCCTCGGGCATCTGGGCAACCCGACCCATCCCGAGGTGCAAGCAGCGATTTCCCATTGTCTTGCGCGCTGCAAAGCCGCGGGAAAGCCGGCCGGGATTCTGACGAGCCAGGAAGACCTTGCGCGGGGCTACGCGGAAAGCGGTTTTCTCTTCGTCGCCGTGGGCAGCGACACGGGCCTGCTATTGCGAAATGCCAAAGAGCTCGCCGCCCGCTTTAGGCCCGATTCGTAAGCGAAGGCATCCAGACAGCGGCCCTGGGACTTGGCTTCGGCCAAAGCCTCGGCCGACAGCAGCCAGCAATCCTCCACCTTCTTGTCGGCGGGGCGTTGAACACATCCCGAGAGCACGGGCAAAGCCAGCGCGAGGAAGAGGAACGCCATCCGCCCTGGCGCCCTCGAAACGAAATCCAGCCACGTCATCTAATGCTTTCGGCCCCCTGAAGCATTCTGATCGTATCGGCGGTTCCCCGGCGCTCCGCGAAATCCACAGCCGACATCCCTTGCGAATTGCGCAAGTTCGGGTCGGCGCCGGCCGCCAGCAGCCGCGCCACCACCTTTCTGTGCCCGACGGCCGCCGCATACATCAGCGCCGTCGTGTTTTGCAGACCCAAGGCATCGACCGCTACGCCAGCGTCCAGCAAACGTTCCACGATCGCCAATTCGCCGCGCATGACAGCCGCCATCAAAGCCGTGCGCCCATCCCGATTGCCCAGATGCGGATCGGCACCTGCGGCAAGCAAGACCTCGACGCTGGCCTCGTCGCCGTTCCAGGCGGCATACATCAAGGCCGTGGTTTGCTGATCGTTCCATTGGTCCGGATTCGCGCCTTGCCCCAACAGCCGACGCACTTCCTCGGACTGCGCAGCCTTGGCCGCTCTGATCAAGGGTGTGGACCCTTGGGCATCGCGGCGCGTTAGGGCTGCGTGCTGGGCGCGGCCGAACTCGGCGGGGCGCTTCAACCCAGGCCGGGGCGCGACTGAGGGGCGATCGGGCGCGGTCGCCCTATCCACTGACGGCTCGGGCCGGGTGGACCGCTCCACAACGGAGTTAGGAACCTCATCATTCCGGGAGTAGCCCGGCGAGATCGTGGAGCGCTCCGCCTCGAATCCGCTGGACTTCAGCCCCGGATGCACCTCAGACACTTCCACGGTCGGCAGTGGCGCCAAATCCTCCCCAATGGGTCCGCTCGTGGTGGCGCGAACACCCTCTTGCGTCTCCGATTCCGGCAGCGCGGCACCACGGCGATCTTCCCGTGCATCCGAGACCAGGGCGAACCAAGCCGTGGCGGCGGCCACCACAATCCCACCCGTCCAACCCGCGAGACGGCGAAACCTCAGCCGCGGCGCCTCAGGGGCTTTCGACATGGCGAAACCCGCCGCGGCGGCCGGCCTTTTCGCGCCGCTTGACAGGGTTCGGAGTGCCTCGCGGTCGGGGCCATCGACCGCGATCGCCTTCGCCATGGTGTCGAGCCGCTTTGACACGGCTCGGCCTTTCTGGCGCTCTGCACGCAGCGGCTCCGGCCGCGATTCAGGAAGCGCAGGCCCGTCGGCCGAAGGCTCTTCCGGCGGCGGCACTTTAACCAGAAGGTCGGACCAAGCTTCGCCGTGAACGCGTGCCACCCGCCGGTCGACGCTTCCCAAGCGATCGAAGGCCGCGATCACGTCGGTCAGCTTCACGAGATTGCTGGATCTCGAACGCGCCTGCCCGCACGCCGCCTTCGCCAAGCAAACTAGTCGCCCGGGCGCGCCCTCGGCGCGCCTCAGGATTTCGGCCCGCGCGTTTGAGGAGACGGTGAAAGGGTCTTGCCCGTCCCCGGAATGAAAAACCCGGTCGAGCAGGCTTCCCGCCTCTTCCTCACCCAGCGGGTAGAGCCGGTAGGCGGTTTGACACTCGCTGGGGATCTTGCCGGATGCCCGCTTGAAGCGCTCTTCCGCGTCGAGGGAGCCCGCGAGAACGAGGTGTCCATCGCGGGCCAGGATCGCGGTCTCGATCAAGTCGACAAGGATCGCGAGGTCACCGTCAGCCAGCCGGTCCGCGTCATCGATCAGTAACACCGCGCCGCCGCGGCGAGCGCGAGCGACCAAGCGCTCCAGAAGCGATTTGTCCAGCGCGGGAGCCGAAACGTAAAGGGGCTCCACGGCTCCGCCGCCATGACCCAGAACAGCCGCCAAGCGCTTAAGCGCGGCGGTTTTCCCCATGCCGCATGCACCCAGAACGAAGCTCACCCCGCCGCCGCCAGGCGGCGCGCTTTCATCGCCCCGCTCCCGAACGATTGAGGCGACGAAACGATCGAGCCACTCGGGATCTTTCCAAAGGGGGCTCTCCTGCCCCAGCCGCGTCCCGGCGCTTCCCATCCTTGGCATGCGTGTTTCCCGCTGATTCTTTCCGCGCACGGAATTATGACCAAGGCACAAAACGCCGTCAGGCGGACAAGGCGAGGTAACTCGCCTGAAAAGCAAGGCGCGTTCGGCATAAGCCGAGGAACCACGCTCAAACAGTGCGAAGCAGCCGGGGAGGCCCCGGTCGATGAAGCGGCGAGCTAGTGCAGGGCCTCGGAAACGGGCGCGATTGCGTGGCGGACCCGCTCTACGGCAACCTCGCCATGAAGCTGTTCGACGAGCCAGAGGCCCATATCCACCGCGGCAGCCGCCCCAGTGCAGCTCAGCAAGCGGTCATCGCAAAGGAAGCGCACACCCTCCACCACCTCGGCACCTCCCAAGACCCGCAAGCTGGCCACCTGTGCCGGGTGGGTGGTGATGCAATGCCCCGCCGCCAAGCCCGCTGCCACCAAGGGAAAAGCGCCGCAGCCGACGGTGGCCAGAGTGCGGCAGCCAGGGCCGCAGGCCGCCAGCCAGGCGAGTATTCGCGGATCCTCCGCCGCCCGAAGCGCCCCGGATCCGCCGGGGATGAGAAGGATATCCGGTTGCGCCAGTTCATCGAGCGTACGGTCGGAGAGGATGCGTAGGCCGCTTTCACAGCTGACCTCGCCGCCATCCAGAGACACCGTGAGGATCCGTAAGGCCTCACCCTCGCCCGGCCGGGCCGCGGCCAACACTTGTATGGGGCCGACGATATCCATTTCCGCCGCGTCTTCGAACACCAAAACGGCGACGGTGAGGGTCATCGCGCTCCCCCATGTCTCACAAGCCAAACTCGCTTAGTATCACCACGGCGTGCAGAGTGAGACAACGGCGAAATTCGCAAAGCCCCCTTGCGACCGCGCCGCGAGGGCGCGGTGGGGGCCCGGGGTTGGGTCCGGCCCCTAGGGCAAGATGACGATGGTCGTACCATCGTCCACCATGCGCCAGATCTCCTCGATCTCCGCATTGGTGACCGCGATGCACCCCTCGGTCCAGTCCCGCTGGGGATGCTCCACGTAGCGGGCGCTAAACCCATTAGGAAGGCCATGGATCATGATCAGTTCGCCGGGGGAATGACCGGCCTCCCGGGCGCGGGCGATATCGCTGACAGCCGGATAAGAGATATGCAAGGAGAGATGGAAATCGCTATCCGGGTTGCGCCAATCGATGATGTACTGGCCCTCCGGCGTGCGCCCGTCACCTTGGCGCTGCTTCGGACCATCCGGATTGCGCCCCAGGGCCACCCGGTAATGACGAAGCAACTCCTGCCCGTGCCAAAGCTCCAGCCGGCGCTCCCCCTTTCGAATCAAAACCAGATCAGCTTTATTAAGACTACTGTTATATGATAGCCGTGGGGTATCCGCATGAACGCCAGAGGGCTGCGCGATCAGCGCCATACCAAGACATGCTGCTAGCGCCGCGCCGCCCAAAGGGAAGATCGCGAGAAACCTTCGAAAACACCGCAACATTTGCCCCACCCAAAAAGGTCACACAGAAACTTCGACTCGCACGCAAAGTATAGCATCAATGAATTAGCAAATGTCTAATCATCGTTTAGAAGGCTACTTGGGAATGTCACGGGCTCTTGCTTCGATTTTGGCGGCGCTTCTTTTACAGGCGGCACCCGCCCATGCGGGGGCGATCGGCGAAATGGGCAGCTATTCCGCCGCGCATGAAGACACGCTGATGGATATCTCTCGGCGGTTCAACCTGGGTTTCGTGGAACTGCGTGCAGCCAATCCGGAGGTCGACGTGTGGCTGCCGGGCGATGGCACGGAGGTTCTGCTTCCCAGTTGGCACCTTCTGCCCAATGCCCCCCACGAAGGGATCGTTATCAATCTTTCGGAGATGCGGCTCTATCATTTTCCGAAGAACGGCGGACCCGTGGAAACCTTCCCGATCGGCATTGGCCGCGACGGGCGCCTCACGCCGGTCGGATCGACAACGGTGGTGCGCAAACTTAGCGACCCGACCTGGTACCCACCCGAATCGATCAGGAAAGAGAAGCCCGAGTTGCCGAGCGTTGTTCCGCCCGGCCCCGAGAACCCTCTTGGCCGCCACGCCCTTTATCTCGGCTGGCAAAGCTACTTGATCCACGGGACCAACCAGCCTGACGGCGTGGGGCGCAGAATCAGCGCGGGCTGTATCCGTATGTACCCCGAGGATATCGAGCGCCTGTTCGCCACGGTAGACCCGAGCACGCCGGTCACCGTGGTCGATCAGCCGGTCAAGCTCGCGTGGATTGACGGGGAACTCTACATGGAGGTTCACCCCAATCAGGAGCAGGCCGATCAGATCGAGATGGACGGCGCGTTCGACCTCAAGTTGCCAAAGAACGTCATAGGGCAAGTCATTGAGGTTGCTGGGGAAGATTCCAAACGCCTGAACTGGCGCGCGATCGAGAATGCCGCGGTCGAGCGCAGAGGATATCCCCTACGCATCACGCGCTGAGGACGCGATAAACCCGGTGGGCCGTCCCGGGCACTCCAACCCGAACGGGCCAAGCTGAATTGGCCAAGCCGAACGGGGTGACCGGCCTAGCCTGGCCGGCACCCGCTGGAGCAATCGGAAACCCCGTGCTCGGGATAAGCTACTTGCGAATGCTGCGCTGGTAGGCCCGCTCGGCCTCTTCGGCAGAGGTGTTCGCGCTGTTGGCGGCCGTTTCGGCGCGCGTGGCGGCGTTTTCAGCCCGTGTCGCGGCCGTGTTGGCGCGGGTCGCCGCGTCTTCCGCCCGGTTGGCGGCGTCGCGGGTTTGTTCGAGAAGCGCGCGATCATCCTCGTTTAGGGTGCTGCTGCAAGCCGAAAGCCCAGCGGTCGAAACCGCGATGACCGCGACGGCCGCGAGCTTAGTAAATTTCGATGCCATTAAAATTCCCCTTTCTTTTCAGCTTGTGGGCACCGGCCCACGAGGTCGGCCCATGAAGTTGGCCCGGAGACGGCGAAACGGCGCGCTCCTGTGGTCGTGTACACCCGTGAACGATAAAGGTTCCCGAACAATCGAAAATTCTCCCCCTTCGCGCCTTCCCGCGCCGGAACTTTGTGCTATTCAGGGCGGCAACAACGACGATGAGTGGATGATGGAGGCTCGGCAATGCCCCAGCTTGTTTTGCTGCGACACGGTCAAAGCACCTGGAATATGGAAAATCGTTTCACCGGATGGACCGATGTCGATCTGAGCGACAAAGGCCGGGCGGAAGCGATGGAAGCCGCGCGGCTGATGCAGGCAAATGGGATCATTCCCGACGTCTGTTTCACCAGCGTGCTTAAGCGCGCCATCCGTACTCTGTGGATTGCCTTGGACGAGCTAGACCGCATGTGGCTGCCGGTGACGCGCTCTTGGCGCCTTAACGAACGCCACTACGGCGCCTTGCAAGGTCTGAACAAAGCCGAGATGGCCGCCAAGGTGGGCGAGGAGCAGGTACATATCTGGCGCCGCAGCTACGACGTGCCCCCGCCCCCCCTGGAAAGCGACGACGCCCGCAGCGCGGCGCAGGATCCGCGCTATGCGGCCTTGGCGCCCGATCAAATTCCAGCCACGGAAAGCCTGAAAGATACCGTCGCGCGCGTTCTGCCGTACTGGCACGAGGCGATTAAGCCAGAATTGCTCGCCGGCCGAACCGTCTTGATCGTCGCGCACGGCAATAGCCTGCGGGGCTTAATGAAGTATCTGGAAGATATCTCGGACACGGAAATTCCGGGTGTCGAAATTCCCACTGGCCTGCCCCTCTCCTACACCTTGAACGGCGATCTAGAGGTTGTCAGCAGGCGCTATCTGAACGAAAGCGCATCCGTGTAGCCCAGGGCCAAGCCCCTAGGTCCCCACCTGCAGAGGATCGGCGAAGCGGCGCAGGCTTGCGATCACGCTTAAAGGCGTGATCAGTCCGGTTCGCGGATTCTCCGGCGAGGGCACGTTCTCGATCGTCATCTCAAGGCGCGCGCTCTCGGCCTCCACAATGACGGTGTGCGTATTGCGCGTGACACCCGGATCGGCCCAAATCTCCAGAGTTGTCGCGTCCGGGCCGATCCCGGCGAGGCTTAAGGCTGCCGCTACGTTCACGTTCGCGGGAAAGCCCTCGGCGCCCGCGCGGGCCGTGCCCTCGAAAACCTTCAAGGGCTCCGCGAGGCCCTCGAGCTCGATACCGTGCCGCAGAAGATATGGCGCCCCCGCCAGCCCCCCCGGCGGCTTGCGTGTCACCAAGGACACCCGGTCGACCTTACCCTGTGCCGCGGCCCGGACGGCGTCCAGGCCCAGCAGCGCCCCGGTCGGCACCACGATCCTGGCGCCGGTCTCGCGGGCGAGGTCAACCAGGTCCATCCGTGGCAATAGGGCGCCGACGCTTACAGTCACGAAGATCTTGCCGCGGCCAATCACGCTTCTGGCCAGGTCCTCGAAAACCGCCGCTGGAGTGCACTCGACCACGATGTCGGCGGCCTCAGCCAAAGCATCGAGGGTAAGCAGCGGAACGGGATGCTGAAAGCCGGCCAGCTTGGCTTCAGCCTTTTGCCGGTCGCGGGCGGAGACCCCTACCAAGTCGAGCCCCTCCGCCTGGGTGTCGAGCCAACGCGCCACCTTCTCGCCGATGGCCCCAAGTCCCGCCACCGCGACGCGCTTGCGGTCGGATTTCATCTCACCTCTCCCTTTTTTCTCGCGTTCTCCGGGCCCGGGCCCGTGATCGTTCTCTCGAGCGTTTATCTACACGCTTGGCGCCCCTCGGCCCAAGGCATTCCGCCGCCCTCGCCAATCCCGGCGCGCCCGAGGGCCCGTTGCAATCCCTTCGGGGTTGCATTATCGGCCGCGAGGTGCTGCTTTAGCTGTCAAACGTGGGTTCGGCCCCAAGTCGGGTGCCGGGCGCGGAAACGATCAATACCCGACTCTGTCACTATGGAGGTTTCACGACATGAAGAAAATCAAGCTGCTTCAAGCAGCAGCCGCTGCGGCGATCTTGGCCGCGGTCGCCCTTCCCAGCCAAGCGCAAGCGGTTGATCTGCCCTGCCGCACGGCGAAGCTGATCGTTCCCTGGGGAGCCGGTGGCGGCACCGACGTCATCTTCCGCACCTTTGTCGAGGCGGTGAACGAGGCCGGCGCGGACCCTGAGCTGCAAGTGGTCAACATCGGCGGACAGGGCGGCAACAAGGGCGCGAAGGAAGCCAAGGACGCGAAGCCGGACGGCTGCACCCTCTTCGCGATCCATCAAAGCGCCATTTCCAGCTACCTCAACGGTCGCGTGGACTTCACCTACGACGCCTTCGAGCCGATCGCGCTCTTGACCCGCACGCCGGCCATCTTCGGCGCGAATCCGGATGCGCCCTTCAACGATCTGACTGAAATGACCGCCTTTGCGAAGGAGAATCCGGGTGCCATCAACGTCGGGGCCACGTTGGGCTCGACGAGCCACTTCATCTACCTGCTGCTGGCCGACCGGACCGGGGCGGAGTTCAATTACGTCTCCTATGACGGCACCCGCGAGCGGATGACGGCGCTGCTGGCCAAGAACATCCACATGGGCGAGATCAATCTCGCGGCGGCCACGAAGTACATCACCAGCGGCGAGCTCAAAGCCCTTGGCATCACCACCCCGGAAAGAAACGAGCAGATTCCGGACGTGATGACGGCCTCGGAGCAGGGCGTGGAGCTGATTTACGGCACCGACCGCGGCGTGATGGCCCCCAAGGGCACCCCGGATGAGATCATCGACTACTACGAGGCCTTGTTCCAAGCGGCGGCGGAGAACCCGGCCGTAGTGGAAGCCATGGCGGGCAAAGGCACGGAAGTTCTCTTCCTGCCCTCCGAGGAGTTCCAGGCCTATTTGAACGAAACCTTTACCGACTGGAAGCGCATCGCGACGCAGGTCGGCATGTACAAGGGCGAATAATCGCCCGCTGAAGTTCGGCGGAGGCAAAGGAACGTTCCCTTTCGGAGGAATACACCCTTGCCTCCGCCTCTTCCCCGCCTGTGTTCCGGCCCGCCTGTCCGCAAGGCCTGACACCGGCGGGCGATAGGGGGGAGGTACCCGGTGGGTCGAATAAACCGTGACGTGATCGTCGCCTTGCTGTTACTGGCCGGCTGTGGCGCTTTCTTCCACGCCTCCTTCCAGATCGAGGAAACGAACTACGGGACCATTCAGTCCTGGGTTTGGCCCCGAATCGTTCTGACCGCGCTAACCGGCGCCTGCCTCTTGCTACTGGGCCAAGCATTGCTGCGCGGCGCGGAGACCGTGGAGAAGCGCCGAGGGGGCTTTCTGGCCTGGGCCGGACGCTACCGCAATGCCGCCTACGTCTACGGCTTGTTCTTCCTCTTCCTGGTCACCCTTCCCTACCTGGGAATGCTGCTTGGCGGTGTCCTATTCGTCTTCGTGACCTTGACGGTCCTCGGGCGTCCACAGGCCTCGCTGGTGCCGCTGCATCTGGCGATCGCCATCGGCTCAATCGGCGCCATGTGGGCAATCTTCACCTTTGCCTTGAGGGTCATCTTGCCCCAAGGCGTCATTCTGCCCTTCTGAGCTGAAAGCGAGCCCGTCATGATCATCGAGAACGTAATCGGGGCTTTCGGCGACGTCTTCCAGCTCCACAACCTGCTGCTGATGGTGATCGGCGTCTCGGCGGGATTGATCGCCGGCGCCATTCCTGGCTTCACTATCACCATGGCGGTGGTGCTCACTCTGCCCTTCACCTTTGGCCTCAGCGCGGTTGAGGGGCTGGCCACTATGATCGGCGTGTTCGTGGGTGGTCTGTCCGGCGGATTGATGTCCGGTATGCTGACCGGAATACCAGGCACGCCCTCTTCAGTGGCGACGACCTTCGACGGGTTTCCACTCGCCCGCAAAGGCCAGCCTGGCCTCGCCCTGGGGCTTGGCGTGTGGTCTTCTTTCTTCGGCGGGATCATCTCCGCGGTGATCCTTGTCGCCCTGGCGCCCCGGCTGGCGCGGATCGGCCTCGAATTCGGACCTTGGGACTATTTCGCACTGGTCCTTTTCGCGCTCACCATAACCGCGAGCCTGTCCGGCGAGAACCTGGTGAAAGGGCTGATTGCCGGGCTCATGGGCCTATTGGTTGCGGCGATCGGAGAGGATGAGATCAACGGCGTGGCCCGGCTGAATTTCGGCGTCGACTCCCTGGAGCAAGGCTTCTCGTTTCTGCCGGTCTTGGTTGGCTTGTTCGCCTTCTCGCAATTGCTGAGCGATATCGAGGATCGGGACCGCGCGCGCCAGCCCATGACGGACACGCACGCGGAAGCCGTACGCGTACAACATTGGGCAGCGATAAAGACCATCGTGGGGCGCTGGGTGAACCTTATCCGCTCGTCCCTGATCGGCGTCTTTACGGGCATGCTTCCGGCCGCGGGTGGCTCGATCTCAAACATTCTGGCCTACGATCAAGCCAAGAAGGCCTCCAAGACGCCCGGGGATTTCGGCAGCGGCACACCGGACGGGATCATCGCGCCTGAAGCCTCGAACAACGCGACCGCCGGCGGCGCGCTGATCACCATGATGGCGCTGGGTATTCCCGGCGACGTGGTGACGGCCGTGATGCTGGGGGCGCTGTTGATCCATAACGTCCAGCCGAGCCCCAGCTTCATCATCGAGAACGCGCAGCTCGCTTACGCGATCTTCATAGCCTTCTTCCTCGCGCATTTCATCATGGTGGCCGTGCAAGCCGTCTGCCTGCGCGCGTTCCTGAAGATTGTCCGGCTGCCGATGTACGTGCTGACGGCCGTGATCCTGGCCTACACAGCCATAGGCGTCTTCGCGCTCAACAACGTCACCTTCGACATCTGGTCGATGTTCGTCTTCGGCATCATCGGCTACACTATGCGGTTGCTCGGATTTCCCCTGGCGCCGATGATCCTGGGCGTGGTGCTGGGGCACATCGCCGAGCTCAATCTCTCCCGCGCGATCTCGCTGAGCGACGACCCCACCCTTTTCGTGACACGCCCCTGGTCGCTGTTCTTCCTTGTGGTGGCAGCCTTTTCCTTGGTATTTCCTTGGTACCAGGCAGCAGCCGGCAAACGCCGCTGGACGCTTGCCTTCCTGCCGGCCTTCGCTCTTGCCTTGTCGGTCCCGCTCTTCATGATGGGCGGGGTCGTGAGGCCGATCATCGGCGGTGTCTTAATCCTGATTGGCCTGCTGATGCTCTGGCGGGCCCATATAAAGGGCTGGGCCACGACGGAGGCGGCACCCTAGCCGATCGCTCGGCGTGAAGCCGGCTGACGAATAGAGGAACCTTGAACCGATGCGGAATCTCGAACTGCCGGGCCGGTCCCCGGTCCGCTCAACGGGCGCCATGGCGGCGACGTCCCACCCCCTTTCCACTCTTACAGCGATCGAAGTCTTGCGCGCGGGCGGGAACGCCATCGACGCGGCCATCGCTGCCTGCGCCGTGCAGGGCGTGGTCGAGCCCCAATCCACGGGAATCGGTGGTGACTGCTTTGCCCTGATGTCCCTTGGCGGCAGCGACGAAATCATCGCCTTTAACGGCTCCGGCCGTGCCCCGGCGGCGGCGGCAGGCGGTTGGTTCCGGGAGCAAGGCATCCACAAGATCGAACGGCTTTCCCCCCACGCGGTCACCATCCCGGGGGCCGTCGATGCTTGGGAGAAGCTTCTCGCCGCGCACGGCCGCAAGAGCCTTGGTGAACTTCTGCAGCCGGCGATCCGCTATGCCCGGGAAGGCTACGTCGTGCTCAATCGTGTCGCCTTTGACTGGTCTCATGAGGTCGAGGCCTTGCGGTATGACGATGGGGCTGCCGCGGTTTTCCTGCCCAATGGCCGCCTGCCTCGTCCAGGGGACGTTCATCGCCAGCCCGCCCTCGCCGCCACTCTCGAACTCATCGCCGAGCAAGGCCGCGATGGCTTCTACAAGGGCCGCGTGGCGGAAGACATGGTGGCGCACCTGCAGGGCCGTGGCGGTCTGCACACAATGGAAGACTTCGCCACGGCCGAAGGGGACTATGTCCAGCCCATCCACGGAAGCTATCGCGGCCACGAGGTCTACGAGTGCCCACCGAACGGCCAGGGAATCGTGGCTTTGGAGATGCTGAACATCCTTTCCGGCTACGACCTGGCGTCCCTCGACGCCCTGTCGGCAGAACGGCTCCATCTTGAGATCGAGGCTGGGCGCCTGGCCTACAACAACCGTGACGCTTGGCTCGCCGACCCGGCGAAGGCTCCCGTCCCTGTCGAGCGCTGGCTCTCGAGCGCCCATGCCGACAGCTTGCGCGCCCAGATCGATCCGCACCGCGCCCTTGGCGCGCTGCCGCCCACGGGAATGGCCGCTTATGGCGACACAGTCTATCTCTGCGTGGTGGACGAGGACCGAAACGCGGTCAGCCTAATAAACTCCATCTTCAGCTCCTTCGGAAGCTGCCTCATGTCGCCGGAAACCGGGGTGCTGTTCCACAATCGCGGCGCGGCCTTCGTGGTCGAGGAGGGTCACCCCAACGAGATCGCGCCGGGCAAGCGTCCCTTGCACACCATCATACCCGGCATGCTCTGCCGGGATGGCAAGGCGGTCATGCCCTTCGGGGTCATGGGGGGCCAATACCAAGCGGTCGGGCACACGCACCTTCTAACCAACCTCTTGGACTACGGAATGGACCCCCAAGAGGCCATCGACTGCCCGCGCCTCTTCCCGATCCCCGGCGGCCCCGTGGAGATCGAGAGCGGCATTCCCGAAGAGGCGGCCCGCGGCCTGCGCGAGATGGGACATGACCTCGCCCCGGCGGAAAAACCCATCGGCGGCGCGCAGGCAATCCACATCGATTGGGAGACCGGCGTGCTTACCGGTGCGTCCGAACCTCGCAAGGATGGCTGCGCATTGGGGTATTGAGCATCAGCCCATCTCACCCGGTTTCTCGCCAAGAGACATTTCGCCGTCCAGGACGAGGCGGACGATATCCGCCATTTTCCGGGCGTTCAGGGGTTTGCGCAAGAAGGCGGCGGCGCCCGCGGCTGAAGCCGCCTCCTCGTTAATGGTTTCGCTGAAGCCGGTCATGAGGATGACCGGCAGCCCGGGATATCGATCCTTTACCTTGTGCAACAGTTCCGCCCCGGTCATGACCGGCATGGTCTGATCGGAGATCACAATGTCAAAGGGCTTGCCCGTGTCCCGCGCGAAGTCGAGGAGCCTTAGTCCCTCGGCCCCACCCTCAGCCACCTCCACCCGGTAGCCCAGGCGCCGCAACCCAATCGACATGACCTCGCCGACGTGCGGCTCGTCATCCACGACAAGCACCCGCTCGCCCCGGCCCCGCAAACCCGGCTTCGACGCGGCCCTCAGCTCGATCGCGGCGGCGGAAGCTTTGGCAAGTGGGATGATGACGTTGATCTTCGTGCCCACGCCACGCTGGCTGTCTATGGAAAGCGCGCCCTTGTGGCTCATCACGATGCTATGCACCGCGGCCAAACCAAGCCCCGTTCCCTGGTTCTGGGCCTTAGTCGTGAAGAACGGCTCGAACATGTGCAAGAGCACGTCATGGCTGATTCCGCAGCCGTCGTCGGTGACGGAGAGTTTGAGGTGAGGCCCCGGGGATCCTAGAACGCCCACCAGCATGCGCGACCCGCCCTGAGGCGTGGATGCCATCTCGAACCGCCCGAGTGGGGCCTTCTCCGGCAGATTCATCATCCCTCGTGCCCGGCCGCCGTCGATGAAAACCTGTTTGACCTCGATGTGAATCTTGCCCCGTTCCTGCTCGATCGCTTGGCGCGCATTGACAGCAAGATTCATCAGAACCTGCCCGATCTGCGTTTCGTTGGCCTCGAGCAACAAGGGCTCGGATTCCATTTTGCAGGTCAACTCGATGGTCGCCGGCAGGGTGGCGGTGAGCAACTCGATGGTTTCCTCGACGATATCGCGCGCATCAATGAGCTTCTTCCCGCCCACCTGCGCACGGCTGAAATCGACGATCTGCTGCACCAGTTCGCGCGCCCGCTCACCGCCTTGGAAAACCTGCCGGGCGAAGTCCAACTCCCGCGAATCCTGAGGCAGATCCTCGATCAGCAGGGCCGCATAGCCAAGGATGGAAGCCAGGATGTTATTGAAGTCGTGCGCGATGCCCCCGGCCAGGCGGCCGATCGCCTCCATCTTCTGCGCTTGATAAAATTGCGACTGCAACCGCTCCCGTTCACGGTCGGCTATGCGGCGGTCGGTGATGTCGCACATCACGCAAATGCATCCCTGATTCCCCATAGCGGTCAAGGAGAGCTCAAGATCGAAGCCCTTCCCCGCCGGGTTCACTGCCCGTGCATCGGCGTGCCAAAGCCCTTTCTCGCGCATCGTCGGCATGGCGGTCTGGCTGAGCATCTCAACGCTTTCCTGCTCGAAGAGCACAGCCACCCCGCGCCCAAGCAACTCGCCCCGCCGCCCATAGCCGAACAGCGCGACAGCCGCCTCGTTGAGATAGGTGAAGCGCCCATCCGCATCGCAAATCGCGATGCCATCGGCGGAAGCCTCGGTTGCCGCCAGCCGCTCTCTCAGCAAATTCTCATAGCGCCGAAAGCCCGTCACATCCGTGACCAGCGAAACCGTGCCGCCATAAGCTGTGCGCATCTCCTTGACCACCAGGCACCGGCCATCGGAGAGGTTCTGCTCAAAGGGACCCTTGGGATTGCGCAATTGCACAAGACGCCGGTCAACAAACTCCTCCAGCACGAGTTCATCGCTGAATTGGCGGCGCTGCGCGCTCAACATGCAGAGCTCTTGAAACGTCGCACCCGGCACGATCCGGTCGGAAATCGTGGGATACATCTCTTTGTAGCGGGTATTCGCCAGTATAATCCGCTCCTGAGCATCGAGCAGCAGAAAGCCCTCCGAGATGATCTCCACCGCGTCCGCCAAGAGGCCGCGGACTTGCCAGCTCTCAAGCTCGGCGGCACTTGTCCGCTCAGCGAGGCTCTTGCTGTCCCGCGCCTGCCGGTAGAAGCAGGACGAAAACGGAGATGCCGGAAAGAAAGATCACCGATCCGCCAAAGAGGGTTAAGGAGGACAGTTGGCGGAACAGCCGATGCTCCAACGGCGCAAGCCCCATGGCGTCAACCGCCTCGCGCAACTGCGTCGTTGGGGCCCGCAGGCGCTCGATGCGCTCGCCCACCTGATCGAAATCCGGGCCACTCTCGCGTTGAGGGCCGGCGAGCGCGCGCTCCAACTCCGCCATCGCCATCTTCACGCGGATCAGGGCAAGGTTGAGTGCTTCTTGATCCTCGAACTGGGGCAAAGCCTTATTATCGATGCCTGAAGGCAGTGCCTCCCGCAATGCCTCCCACGCCAGAATGAGCTCCGGATCTGCAATTTCACTTCTGGGAGTGGCTGTGGACAGCGCGGCGGCGCGAAGCCGCTCATAGGCGTCCTCGAAGCCCCTGACATCCACCGCGAAGTCATGGTACGCAACGAACGCCGCGCGGCCCTCGTCAATAAGGCGCAGAGACAGAAACAAAGACGCCGTCAAAAAAACAACAAGCAACCCGACGATCGCACGGCGCCTATCCATTCTCCACGGGGCCGAGCGCCTTGTTAGGCCGGGATGCAACGTCTCTGTCATTTCCGCTTTGCATCATCGCGAATGAACAGCAATCATTGATATAATACGCTTCTATATATTCTATTTAAAATAGTACAAGAGCACATTGGGGGTGGGTAGCGCCAAAACGCCCGCGCGTAGGGTCCGGACCGAGGCGAATCCTCCGGCCCGCCCCAAAATAGAGATCACTTTGTAAAGGTTTGCCTTACTCGAGGATGCTTTGGCTGCGCATTCGAGGATGCCGAACGGGTCAGACCTTCCAGAAACAGAACCCGATCCAAGCCACCGCTATGGCCAAAGGAAACCATAGCGGCGCCGTAATCAATCCGAGCCAAGCGATAAAAACATAGGCGGACCCGAGCAAACCGATGAAAAGCCGGTCACCGCGGGTCGTTTCCAGCCCGAGAATCCCCAGCCGCTTGTCGCCGCCCGGCCGGCGAATCTCAAGGATGGCCATGACCGCTATCATGGCGAAGATCACGATAAAGAAGGCGAGCGTCGCCCGGGTCCAGGCCATCCAGAACCCGGAGAACAGGGGCTCGGTCCACCACTTCGCTAAGGAGAACGCCTCTTCTTGCGCCTGGCCTACATTGCCCCAGCCGGCCTGCTGGGCATAGGCCACGCCGGGGATGAGGAGAATCAGGGATGCCAGCTTCTTCATCACACCCTCCCCAGGGCGAAGCCCTTGGCGATGTAATTGCGCACGAAGTAGATGACGATGGCCCCCGGGATGATCGTCAAAACCCCGGCGGCCGCCAGCAAGCCAAGCTCGTAGCCCGCGCTTGACGCCGTTCGAGTCATGACCGCGGCGATGGGCTTGGCTTCCACCGCCGTCAGGGTCTTGGCCAACAGAAGCTCGACCCACGAGAACATGAAGCAGAAGAACGCGGCGACCCCCACACCGGCCTTGATGGTGGGAATGAAGACGGTCACGAAGAACCGCGGGAAGGAATAGCCGTCCACATAGGCCGTCTCGTCCAGTTCCTTGGGAACGCCCGACATGAACCCTTCGAGAATCCACACGGCGAGTGGGATGTTGAACAGACAGTGCGCAAGCGCGACCGCCAAGTGCGTATCGAAAAGCCCCACCGCGGAGTAGAGCTGAAAGAACGGCAAGGCGAAGACGGCGGCGGGCGCCATGCGGTTTGTGAAGAGCCAGAAAAAGAGGTGCTTGTCCCCCAGGAAGCTAAAGCGCGAGAAGGCATAGGCCGCGGGCAAGGCCGCCGCCAAGGAAATCACCGTGTTCATGGACACGTAGATGATCGAGTTGATGTAGCCCCAGTACCAGGTCGGATCGGTGAAGATGGTGAGATAGTTGTCGAAGGTCCATTGTTGCGGGAACAGCGAGAACCCGCCCAGGATCTCGTTGGTCGTCTTGAAGCTCATGGCGACGAGCCAATAGATCGGCAGGAACAGGAAGATGATATAAAGCAGGGGAACGAGGCTGCGCGGTCTCATGACTCGTCCTTCGTCATCAAGGTGTAGAAAAGCCAGGAAACCGCCAAGGTGATGGCGAAATAGATCAGGCTCATGGCCGCCGCGGGCCCAAGGTCGAATTGCCCCAGGGCCACCTTCACCAGATCGATGGACAGCAGCGTGGTCGAGTTACCGGGTCCGCCCCCGGTCAGGACGAAGGGCTCGGTATAGATGTTGAAGCTGTCCATAAAGCGCAGAAGAACGGCAATGGTCAGCACGCGCTTCATCTTGGGCAATTGTATGTAGCGGAACACGGACCAGTTCGACGCCCCATCGATCTTGGCGGCCTGATAATAGGCCTCGGGGATGGAGATCAAACCGGCGTAGGCGAGCAGAACCACCAGCGAGGTCCAGTGCCAGACATCCATCACAATGATCGTCGCCCAGGCGGCGACCGGGCTCTGGGTCATGTTGTAGTTGATGCCGAGGGTGGTGTTCAGCGTGTATCCCAAGAGGCCGATATCAGGCAGCGTGAAAATGTTCCACATCGCGCCCACCACGTTCCACGGAATGAGCAAGGGTAACGCCATCAGCACCAGACAAACCGGCACCCAAATACCCTTCCGCGGCATCGCGAGCGCAATCGCGACCCCCAATGGCACCTCAATCGCCAGGATCGTCGCCGTGAAGAACAATTGGCGGCCCAGGGCGGCGTGGAATCTCTCCGAGCGCAGAATGTCCGAGAACCAACCCAGCCCGTGCCAGAAGAACTGATTGTTCCCGAAGGTCTCTTGAACCGAGTAGTTAACCACGGTCATCAAGGGGACAAGGGCGTTGAAGGCTACGAGCGCCAGCACCGGCAGCACGAACAGCCAGCCACGTTGAGTCTCGGTCTTCATGGCTACCCTTTCTCCGTTGCGATCCAGCCGTCCGCGTAAACCCGCGTTTGCGCCGGCTCGAAGCCCAGATGCACCTCTTCACCCACCTGGGGCGGTTCCGAGGAAATGATCGCGTTGACGGTCTCGTCACCGGCGCGCGCCTCAACGACCGTATGGCGCCCGATATCGGCGACCCTCTCGATGACCGCCGGAATGCCTTCCGACTCGATCTTAACGAACTCGGGACGAACGCCGATCTCCATCCGCGCGCCTGAACCGGTGATGGGGCCTTCGAGCGCGACCGGGTGCCCGCGGAAAACAGCGCGCCCACCCGAAACCTCACAAGGCAGGATGTTCATGCCTGGCGAGCCGATGAAGTGACCAACGAAGGTATGCTGCGGCCGCTCGAACAGCTCGACCGGCGTCCCGATCTGCACGACCACCCCGTCCTGCATGACCACCACTTGATCGGCGAAAGTCAGGGCCTCTGTCTGATCGTGGGTGACGTATATCATGGTGACAGCGATCCGCTGATGAAGCTCCTTGAGCTTCGAGCGCAGCTTCCATTTCAGCTCGGGGTCGATGACGGTCAGCGGTTTGTCGAACATGATGACATTCACATCGTCGCGAACCAGCCCGCGGCCCATCGAAATCTTTTGCTTGTTGTCCGGCGCAAGATTCGAGGCGCGCACCTTGAGCCAATCGCCCAGTTCGAGCATCTCGGCGATCTCACGCACGCGGGTGTCCACAGCGTCATGCGCCACGCCGCGATTGCGCAAAGGAAAGGCCAGATTGTCGTAGACCGACATCGTGTCGTAGATCACTGGAAACTGGAACACCTGGGCAATATTGCGCTTGTCGGGCGGCAGGCTCGTCACGTCCTCGTCGTTGAACAGCACCTGGCCCTCGCTTGGCACCAAAAGGCCGGAGATGATGTTGAGTAGCGTGGACTTGCCGCAGCCCGACGGGCCAAGCAGCGCGTAGGCGCCGCCATCCGCCCACTCCAGGTCGATCTCCTTCAAGGCGTAATCCTCGGGCGACGAGGGCGCCTTCATGTAGCTATGCCGCAGCTTCCTGAGCGCGATTCTAGACATGATCGCGCCCCTTAGCCGCCAGTTCGCCGTTCTCGGCGAAGTAAAAGCACTGACCAGGGATCATGTGGAACTCATGCTCCTCGCCAACCCGATATGCATGGATCCCGGTTGCCAGACTTACCCACGTCTGCTCCCCGATCGCGAAGTGCGCGATGCTCTCGGACCCGCTGAGCTCGGTGATCTGGACCCGCCCGCGAAGTGCAACCGAGCGGTCGAGGGGCTCCGTCGGGGTGACGAAGTGCGGCCGGATTCCCACGGTGTAACTCCCGTCCGGAAGCGCCGCCGCTTTCTCGAACACGGTCCAGCTCAAATGCTCGCCCAGGAAGACGCGGTCGCCGCGTTTCGTCACCGGCGCGAGATTGATCGGCGGGTCCGAGAAGACCCGCGCCGACGTCAGGTTCGAAGGGGTTCGATAAATCTCCGTCGTCCCGCCCATTTGGGTAATCCGCCCCTCATAGACCAAGGCGGTCCGCCCGCCGAGCAGAAGTGCTTCGGTCGGCTCGGAAGTCGCATAGATGACCACCGTGCCCCGGCCGCTGAGAAGCGCCGGCAACTGCTCGCGCAGTTCTTCGCGCAGTTTGTAGTCGAGATTGGCCAGGGGCTCGTCCAGAAAAATCGCCTTCGATTTTTTCACGATCGCCCGGGCGAGAGCCGTGCGCTGCTGCTGGCCACCGGAGAGTTCTTGCGGCCTGCGCTTCAGCATGGGGCCAAGCTGGAGAATATTAGCGGCCTCCTCCACACGGGCTTCGACCTCGGATTTGGCGATACCTTGAACGCGAAGCGGAGACGCGATGTTCTCGAAAACCGTCATGTGGGGATAATTGACGAAGAACTGATGGACGAGCGCGATGTTACGCTTTTGCGGACTGACACCGGTGACGTTATCGCCATCGACCCAGACCTCGCCGCTGCTGGGCTTTTCCAGCCCGGCCATGAGCTTGATCAGCGTTGACTTGCCAGCGTTCGTCGCGCCGAGGAGGATGTTGAAGCCGCCGACATCGAACGAGATGCTCGTCTCGTAGATGTGGGTTTCGCCCCCGACTTTCTTCGTAACGTTCCTGAGTTCGAGCGACATGTCCGCACCCCGACAGATCACGCGCCGTTTCAGGCGTGTCAGCTACCGGTCCATAAATTCTTGATCGGAGTGGCCGGGGCGCCCCAAGGCGCCCCGGCGCACTAATTTGGATCCTTCAGCGGATCGCTTATTGGGCCCAACGTTCGACAAGCTTGTCGTAGTTGACCGTCTCGCCCTGGGGCTTCTCGTTGTCGAGCTTCGCCTTGGGGCCGTCCGGCTTGCCCAGCCACTCGGCCGGATCGATCGGATCGTTCAGGCGCGGGCCGCAGCCGCCGTAGACGCCGGCCGCTTCGTCGGCCTGCTGCATACGAGCCATGACCAGGTCCATCTCCTCGGCCAAGCGGTCCATGGCTTCCTGCGGGGTGAAGGCACCGGAGTTCACGTCCCCGATCTGCTGCCACCAGATCTGCGCCAGCTTCGGGTAGTCCGGTACGTTGATCCCCGTCGGCGACCAGCGCACACGGTCCGGGCTGCGGTAGAACTCAACCAGCCCGCCAAGGTAAGGCGCACGCTCGGTGAAGCTTTCATGCCGGACAGTGCTGTCGCGGATGAAGGTCAGCCCGACGTGGCTCTTGGCCGTGTCGACAGTCTTCGAGGTCACGAACTGAGCGTAAAGCCACGCGGCCTTCGCACGATCCTCGGGCGTGGACTTCAGGAAGGTCCAGGAACCGGCATCCTGATAACCAACCTTCTGTCCTTCCTGCCAATAGGGACCGTGGGGCGAAGGCGCCATCCGCCAAAGCGGGGTGCCGTCTTCGGCCACGGTGTTGTTGCCCTCGGACTTCGGCTTCACCATGTCGGCGGTGAAGGCGGTGTACCAGAAGATCTGCTGGGCCACGTTGCCTTGGCTCAGCGCCGGCAGCGACTGATAGAAGTCGTAGCTCGCCGCCCCCGGAGGCGCGTACTTGCGAAGCCACTCGTCCCACTTGCGGATCGCGTAGACGGCCGCCGGGCCATTGGCCTCGCCGCCGCGGCTCACCGAAGCACCAGCCGGGTTACAGGAACCCGCTTCCATGCGGATGCCCCACTCGTCGATCGGAACGCCGTTCGGCTCGCCCTGCGTGCCCGCGCCGGCCATGGCGAGCCAAGCGTCGGTCATGCGCCAGCCAAGGTCGGGCGCGCGCTTGCCGTAGTCCATGTGGCCATAGACACGCACGCCGTCGATCTCCTTAACGTGGTCCGTGAAGAACTCGGCGATATCTTCGTAAGCGGACCAGTTCACCGGCACGCCAAGATCGTAGCCATAGAGTTCCTTGAACTTGGCCTGAAGATCCTCGCGGTCGAACCAGTCTTTGCGGAACCAATAGAGGTTCGCGAACTGCTGGTCGGGAAGCTGATAGAGCTTGCCGTCCGGACCGGTGGTGAAGCTGCGGCCCATGAAGTCCTCGACATCCAGGCCCGGGTTCGTCACGTCGGCCCAGGGCCCATCCATCATGTCGCTCAGGGGATAGGCGAGCTGCAGGCGCGCGTGGGTCCCGATCAGATCGCTATCGTTAATGTAGCCATCATAGAGATTACGCTGGGTCTGCATCTGAGTCTGCACGGCCTGGACGACTTCGCCCTCGCCGAGAAGCTGATGGTTCACCTTGATGCCAGTGATTTCCTCAAAGGCTTTGGTCAGCGTTTCCGACTCGTAGGTGTGCGTCGGAATCGTCTCCGACAACACGTTGATTTCCATTCCGGCAAAAGGTTGGGCCGCGTCGATGAACCATTGCATTTCTGCAAGCTGTTCATCACGGCTCAGCACGGATGGCTGGAATTCGTTATCTACCCATTTCTCAGCCGCCGCCATGTCCGCCATGGCGCTCGGCGAGGCTGCGATCACGGCTATTGCCGCTACCGCGCAGCAAAGACTGTTCCGCATCCTGTTCCTCCCTGATTAGGTGTGTTGATCGCTGTCTCATGCAGCAAGAGATTGTTGGTACCGCCGCGGCGGCGTGTCAACGAAACAAAGTCAATTCGGTGTGGTCCGGGCGGCCCTCCCCTTTAGCTGTTGAAACTCTCGATGTCGCAATCTCGGTCTCATCGCGCGGCCGCCTGGCCCAACGGGCTCGTCCGCGCATGATCGAGGTAACCGGTGAGGCGCCCCTCGGTGCCGTCCGGCACGTGCAGGCCCAGCTTCGAACGGCGCCAGAGGATGTCATCGGCTGTCATTGCCCACTCGGCCCGGCGCAGATAATCGACCTCCGCGCGATAAAGCCCGCCGCCCAGGTCCTCGCCCAGATCCGATAGCCGCCGCGCCCCGGACAGCAGGTCATCGACCCTCGTGCCATAGGCGCGCAGATAACGACGCAAAAGAGGCCCGGGCAGCCACTCCAGATCCTTCGTGCGCGCCGCCAGATAAGCGTTGAAATCCGCGCCAGGCATATCGCCACCCGGAAGGACAGCGGATTTCGTCCACTCCCCTTGCGTAAAGCCAAGATGCGGACGCAGCTTCTCCATGGCGTGCTCGGCCAGCTTGCGATAGGTCGTGATCTTGCCGCCGAAGATAGACAGTAGAGCCGCTTGGCCCTCTGGTGCATCCACATCAAAGACGTAATCGCGCGTGACCGCCGAGACGTTCGCGCTGGCGTCGTCGTAAAGTGGGCGCACCCCCGAATAGCTCCAAACCGCCTGCTCGGGACTAATTGGAGTCCTAAGGTAGCGGTTTATCGCGCGGCAGATGTAGTCAGCCTCGGCGGGGGAAATCGCCACCGCTCCCGGATCGCCCTCGTAGCCTTCGTCAGTGGTCCCGACCAGAGAGAAATCACCTTCGTAAGGGATGACGAAAACGATCCGCCGGTCGTCGTTTTGAAAGATGTAGGCCTGGTCGCCGTCGTAGAGCTTCGGGACGACCAAATGGCTGCCCTTGACCAGGCGCAAGCCGCTTGGCTTGTTCACGCCGGCGACCTTTCCAAGCACCTCCGTGACCCAGGGACCGGCCGCGTTCACAATGGCCCGAGCGGAGACGTTGTGAACCGATCCGTCCGCATCCTGAAGCGTGGCCAGCCAAATCCCGCCTTCCCGCCAAGCTGCGACACAGCGCGTGCGCGTGAGCACCCTCGCGCCCCGCGCCGCGGCATCCATGGCGTTGAGCACGACCAGCCGAGAATCCTCAACCCAGCAATCGGAATATTCGAAAGCTTTGCGAAGATCGCTTTTTAAAGGCGCGCCGACCGAATCACGGGAAAGGTTGACCGAGCGCGAGCCAGGCAAACGCTTGCGGCCGCCGAGATGGTCATAAAGGAAAAGCCCAAGCCGTACCATCCAAGCAGGGCGCAAGCTCGATTCATGAGGAAGGACGAAGCGCAACGGCCAGATGATATGAGGCGCTGCCTCCAGCAACACCTCCCGCTCGATCAGGGCTTCGCGCACTAGGCGGAATTCGTAGTACTCGAGGTAGCGCAGGCCACCGTGGATTAGCTTAGTGGACGCCGAAGAGGTTGCATGGCCCAGGTCTTCGGCCTCGCAAAGCGTCACCGACAACCCGCGCCCCGCGGCATCGCGCGCGATGCCCGCGCCGTTGATGCCACCACCAACGACCAGCAAGTCAATCTGGCCGGAACCTTCGGACACCTCGCCTCCCTCCATCCGGGCCCAATGAACCCTCGCAAAGGACCCTTGCGGCGTTTTCACTGATTTTCGATTTCGATGATAAACGAAAATTTTAATTTCGAAAGTGAAAATTGCGCGCTTTCGCTTAAGCGGTCGCCGCCGTCCCGCTTTCGGCGGAATCCGCCGCGCCGCTGTAGACCGCGACCCCGGCGGCCTCCAGCATGGCGCCCATCTCCGCCGAGGGGGCGCGGTCGGTGAAAAGCGAGTGAATCTGGTCGACGTGCCCGAGCCTCACCATGGCATCTCGGCCAAACTTCGTGTGATCGGCCACCAGACAGACTTCCCGCGAGTTCTCGATGATCGCCTGCGCCACCCGGACTTCCCGGTAATCGAAGTCCAGTAAGGAGCCGTCCAAATCGATTCCGCTGATACCGATGATCCCGTAGTCCAGCTTGAACTGTTTGACGAAGTCGATTGCGGCCTCGCCCACGATTCCGCGGTCGCGGCTGCGTACAAGACCGCCCGCCACGATGATCTCGAAGCCGGGATTTCCGCATAAGATATTCGCAACGTTGAGATTATTCGTGATCACCCGCAATCCTTCATGCGCCACGAGCGCTTGGGCAACCGCCTCTGTGGTTGTTCCGATATTAAGGAACAAAGACGCCCGATCGGGAATATGCGCCGCGGCCAACTCGGCGATGCTCCGTTTCTCCTCGGGCATGGTCACCTGCCGGGCATCATAGGGCGTGTTTTCCACGCTGGACGGCAAGCCGGCACCGCCATGATAGCGGCGCAAAAGCTCGCGTGCGCAAAGTTCGTTGATGTCGCGCCGGATCGTCTGTGGCGTTACGGAGAAGCGCTCCGCCAACTCGTCGATACTGACGAAACCTTGGCCGTGAACCAAAGTCATGATGCGGGTCTGGCGCGCCGAAATCTCTGCCATTGGATTCCTGATTTTTACCCGGACACCCGTATTCTGCCGATGTTCATATGTGAAAGTCAAATCGGCGAAAGGAGCTAGCGTCCCCTTGGCGTGCCTGCTATTCAAAATGCGAAGGTGGCGCCAAGCCGCTCGCAAGCAAGCTCACGAAGGGGGGACCAATGGCACAGCGGAACCTGATTCTCGCGATCGATCAAGGCACCACGAGCAGCCGGGCCATTGTCTTCACCGGTGAGGGCGAGCCCGTGGCGCAGGCTCAACAGGAGTTTCCGCAACACTATCCTAACGACGGGTGGGTCGAACACGATCCGGAGGACATTTGGCGCAGCACCGTGGCGGTTTCAGCGGCCGCGATCGAAGAGGCGCGCTCCCACGGTGAAACCGTCGAGGCCATCGGCATCACAAACCAGCGCGAAACCACCCTGATCTGGGACAAGGAAACCGGAGAGCCGATCTACAACGCGATCGTCTGGCAGGACCGCCGCACCAGCGAGCTTTGCCGATCCTTACGCGAGGGCGGCGCCGAACCGGAGGTTCGCGAGAAGAGTGGCCTTCTGGTCGACCCCTACTTTTCGGCAACCAAGGCCGCTTGGATACTCGATAACGTCCAGGGCGCGCGCGCGCGGGCGGAGCGCGGAGAGCTTGCCTTCGGGACCGTGGACAGCTTCCTGCTTTGGCGTATGACGGGCGGCGCCAGCCATGCAACCGACGCCACGAATGCAAGCCGCACCAATCTTTTCAACATCCATAAACTGGACTGGGACGAGGACCTGCTGCGTCTCTTCGGGGTGCCCCGCGCCTGCCTGCCGGAGGTCAAAGACTGCGCCGCCGATTTCGGCGCCACCAGGCCGGAGATCCTCGATGGCGCCTTGCCGGTGCTAGGGATCGCGGGCGATCAGCAAGCCGCGGCGATCGGACAAGCCTGCTTCGCGCCAGGCACAATCAAAAGCACTTATGGCACGGGGTGTTTCGTCATCTTGAACACCGGCCAACAGCCGATCCTATCGAACAACCGGCTGCTGACCACGATCTGCTATCGCATCGACGGCAAGCCGACCTACGCGATCGAGGGATCGATCTTCGTGTCCGGAGCGGCGGTGCAGTGGTTGCGCGACGAGCTTGGGATCATCAAGTCGGCGGCGGAAACCGAGGCCCTTGCCAAACAGCTCGAAAGCAATGCCGGTGTCTATCTGGTGCCGGCTTTCACAGGCCTTGGGGCCCCACATTGGAACGCTGAAGCGCGCGGCGCGATCTTTGGCCTGACACGCGGAAGCGGCCCGGCCGAATTCGCCCGCGCCGCCTTGGAGTCGGTATGTTACCAAACCCGCGATCTCTTCCGGGCCATGGCGGAGGATGGCGTCGCGCCGAAGGAACTGCGGGTCGACGGCGGTATGACCGCCAACGCTTGGCTGATGCAGTTTCTCGCAGACATTCTCGATCTTCCGGTGGACCGCCCAGCCGTCAACGAGACCACGGCCTTGGGGGCCGCCTGCCTGGCGGGCCTGCAGGTCGGCATTCACGGCTCCCTGGAAGACTGCGCCAAGATGTGGCGCCGGGATGCGCGTTTCACGCCCAGCATGGACGAGAACACCCGCAAGCTCTTGCTCACAGGCTGGGATGCGGCTATCGCACGCACGATGTCCTGAAGCGGTTGAGCGCCCCTTCCCTCACTCAGCCGCGGCGCCGCTTGAAGCCGCCTCGTCGCCCGACCGGCGTTTTCCGTTGTAAAGCTCGGTGCGGGCGATCTTGCGGCAAAGGCGATGGATGCGCGAGTAATTGTCCATGACATCCATGAAGCCGGCAAATCGCGGCGCCCCCACCCCGCCCGGAACCACAAGCCGCTCGAAAGTCTCGGCGGTGAGTTTCCGCGCCGCGGCGTGGATTTCGTGCTTGGACTGCCGCACAGCCTCCGCCAGCACGGCGTCTTGGGTTCGCACACTCTCGATCGTCCGGTCCAGGTCGCGCAGGACAAGAGACTCGAGGCCGCGCGTATCCGAGAGGGTTTGGGCGGAGGGGTGCTGATTTGCTTCGAGCCGGCGATAGCCCAAGCGCACCATATTCGTTGCGACGATGTCCGCCACTGCCTGGAAATTCCCGGCCGACTGCAAGAGGTCGGTGATCTCGTCGGCCACTTTGCCGCCGGTCTCGCGTTGTTGGGTCTGGGCCAGGTAGCGCAAAATTGCGTCGTAGAGCAGATCGATATCCCCAAGCCGCTCGGAAAGTCGCGCAAGGTCCTCGGCGGTTCCCCCCACGATGATGCCCAATGCATCGGCCACCATGTCCCTTGCGTGCTTACCCAGACGCGCGATTTCCAAGCGGGCGGCATTGGCCGAGAGCGCGGGCGTGTTCAGCAAGTCCGTGTCAAGAAAGCGCGGGCGGGCCGCCTCGGGAATAACAATCGGCTTGTCCGGAAGAAACCGCGTGACCAGAGCCGCGATCTGCGGTGTGAACCAGATGAAGAGAAAGGTGTTCGCGATATTGAAGATCGTGTGGGCATTGGCTACCTGCCGCGGCGTCTCGGCGGCGATCCTGGCTTGCCCCACGAGTCCGTCGGCGGCGGGCGAGATCGCCCGGGACAGATCGGCCAACCAGGTCAGCAGAGGAATCCAGAGCAACACGCCGACCACATTGAACAGGACATGCACCACAACGAGCCGCGTTGCTTCCCGCGGCTTTCCGATCGCGGACAAACCCGCGGTGACGCAAGTGCCGATGTTGGCCCCGAGCGCAATCGCGATGGCGCCCTCCAGCGATATCAGCCCCTGCCCCGCCAGAACGATGACGATGCCCGTGGTCGCTGCGGAGGATTGAACGATGCCGGTGAAGACGGCCCCCAAGGCCACCGCCGCCAAGGGCCGGTCCATCCGCTCCATCATCTCCAGGAATTGCGGATACTCCCGCAGCGGCGCCATGGCCTCGCTCATCAGCCCCATGCCGAAGAACACAAGGCCAAGCCCCAGCAGGAAGGATCCGAACTGCCGCCAGCTTTCCTGCTTGCCGAGGAAGGAGAGCGCGAAACCAGGCGCGATCATTGGCAGGGCGAGCGCCGTGACGTTGAATGCCAGGACCTGGGCGGTCATGGTGCTGCCGATGTTGGCGCCCATCACCACCGCGATGCCTTGCGCGAAGGTCATCAGCCCGGCGGAGACGAACCCCACGAGCAAGACCGTGGTGACCGAAGAGGAATTGATGATCGCGGTGATCGAGGCGCCGGCGAAAACCCCGAGAAAACGGTTCGCCGTTAGGCGGCCAAGCCAGGTCCGCAAACGGTCGCCCGCGAGCACCTTGAGCGCCCGCGTGAGAATGTCCAATCCGAAAAGGAAAAGCGCCAGGCCGCCGAGCAGACCGGACCAGAGCTCAAAGCCATTCATGACCGAACGATAGCTTTGTGACAGTTTCTTTACCAGTGCCACGGATAGGCATCTGCAGCTTTGCTATTCTTAGCATTCCTGTTTTGGCTGAAGACCGGCCAAAAGCGCGCGTGACAATCAAACGGCGTCGATAGGGATCTTGATATAGCTTCGGCCGTTCCCCTCGGCCGGTGGAAAGACGCCGGCGCGAATGTTCACTTGAACGGACGGTAGCAAGAGATTCGGCACGTCCAGCTTCTTGTCCCTCTCCGTCCTGAGCGCGACAAAGTCTTCCTCGCTCACGCCGTCATGCGTATGCAGATTCTTGTCCCGCTGTTCGCCCACGGAGGTTTCCCAGGCGAAGACGTCCCGGCCAGGGGCCTTGTAGTCGTGGCACACGAAGAGCCGTGTCTCGCGTGGAAGCGCGAGGATTTTCCGGATCGAGCGGTAGAGTACACGCGCGTCCCCGCCCGGGAAATCGCAGCGCGCGGTTCCAAAATCCGGCATGAAGAGCGTATCGCCCACAAAGACAGCGTCGCCGATAAGATAAGAGACGCAGCCCGGAGTGTGCCCCGGTGTGGCCATCACGGTGCCTGAAAGCTCTCCGGCGGAAAATTCGGCGCCATCCTCGAACAGTACATCGAATTGCCGGCCATCAGTCGGAAACTCCGGCCCCAGGTTAAAGAGCGCCGCAAAGTTGCGCTGCACCGCCGTCGTGCCGGCGCCGATGCCAACCTTTGCCCCCAAACGATCCTTAAGATAGGCGGCGCCGGTAAGGTGATCGGCGTGGATGTGAGTCTCCAAGATCCAATCCGCACTCAAATCGTTCCGCGTGACGAAATCGGCGGCCGCCTCGGCGGACCGTGTCGATGTCCGTCCGGAATTCGCCCGGTAATCGAGCACCGGATCGATCACCACGCAGTGCCCGCCCTGCTTGTCATAGACGACATAACTGACGGTAAAGGTGGTCTCGTCGAAGAACGCTTGAACGATGGGCGCGCGCGACATGCTCATCCTCCGATCCGCCAGCGGTGTAGGAAAGGGAGAGGTGGCGGGGCCGCACCCATGGTCCGATGTTAAGAACCCTCGCGCAACCCCCGCATCCCCAGCTCAGGGTTCACGTATTGGAGCCGCCACGGCCTCTTCGGGAACGAATTCCACGCCACCCGGCGCTGGCTGGCTCTGCGTGGGTACAGGCTCCAGAAAGCCGAAGACCGCTGGTGGCGCCCATTCCTCCGGGACCGAACATACGCGCCAATCGGCAAGAAATCGGCCAAGCCGGGGGTTCGAGGTCGCCACGGTTAAGGGTATCGCCAAGAGCAGCCCCAGCAAAAGCGGCGCCGCGAAGGGAAGCACGCTCGGCATAAGCGCCACGAACACCGCTGTTGCCGCCACGCCCATCGAGAACTGCGGCCAGAGTCCGCGCCAAGCTTCGGCGAAGGAAATCGCGTGCCCATCCCTGTTTTGGCCGTTCCAGGTGATCTGGCGGCCCAAAAAGAGGCCGACAATAAAAATGCTCTGCGCCACGGCGATCACCGGCGCCAGAAGCATGGAGAACACGATCTCAACGAGGCCCGCCCCAAACGCGCGCCAGCCGCCGCCATAGGCTCGGCGCTTGCGCGCGCTGGTGATCACGTCCAAGAGGCCCATCACCCGCGGCGTGAAGGTCATACCCATCATCGCGATGAAGAGCCCAAGGCCCACGCCGGCACCCAGTTCCCCCCAGAAAGTCACCGCCGTGCCGCTTGCCAGGCCGAAGCTTTCGAAGATCACCTGGCTAAAACTCAACAGCAGAAAGCCAATCCAGAAAGGCGCGCCAAGATACATCAGGATCGCAAGTCCCAGCTGCACGCGCCCAAGCGCACCGATCCCAGGCAAGCCAAGCAAACGAAAATACTGCATGTTGCCCTGGCACCAGCGCAGATCGCGCTGGATGAAGTCCGGCAAGGTCGGGGGATTTTCTTCGTAGCTTCCCTCTTCAACCGGCAGCACGCGCACCTCATAGCCGGCGCGCCGCATCAGCACGGCTTCGACCTGGTCGTGACTCAGGACGTCGCCGCCCAACGGCGGACCCCCGGGCAGCCGCGGCAGATCGCAATAAAGCCGAAATGGTTCAAGGCGCAGAATCGCGTTGTGCCCCCAATACGGTCCTCGATCCCCCTGCCACCACGCGCTTCCATAGGTGTAGCTGCGCATGCCTTGGCGCATGCCGAACTGAAAGATTCGCGCGAAGGCGCTGTCGCTGGGCAGCCCCACCGCCAGGGACTGCAAAATCCCAAAGCGTGGGTTGCGCTGCATGAGCCGCGCCAGACGCACGATGGCCTCCCCGGACATCAGGCTGTCCGCATCCAGCACCACCATGAAATCGTAATCCGGCCCGTGAGTGTCGCAGAACTCGCGCAGATTGCCTGCCTTGTACCCGCGATTTTCGCTCCGCCTGCGATAATGCAGGCGTTCGGGAGCCGGGTGACGGCGGCGCCAGGCGTTGAAGGCGCGCTCTTCCCGCGCCGCGAGTTCGGGGTCTTGCGTGTCGCTCAGCACGAAGAATTCGAACTGCTCGGACCAGGGGCCGGATTCAAGGCTTCGGGAAATCGCGTCAAGGTGCTGGAAAACACGCTGGGGTGATTCGTTGAAAACCGGCATGACGATCGCCGTGCGTGCCCAAATCGGCTCATCTTCTCCGCCCCCCGCCACGAAGGGGCATACCGCCTTCAGCGGGTCACGGGCGAATTTCAGGAGGAAAAGGCCGATCAGCGCGTTCCAAAACCCGATGGCGATCCACGGAACGGTCATCGCGAAGCACAGAACCATCGCGGCTTCGACCCAGGTTAGGCCGCCCCGACCTAGGACCGCGGACATGAACCCCACCATGCCAAACCAGGTCAACACTACAAGCGCCAGGAACGCGTAGCGGCGCGCGGACAAACGCCTCCGCTCATTGCCGCTTTCGGCCTCCAAGGTCGGAACGAAAGTTGAAACCACGTGCAATCCTCACAAAAAATGCCCGGGAGAGCCGGTCTCGGGGGCTAACAATCTGGAGCGCATACAAAACGATATCCCGTGAAATGGTTCATCCAGCAAGGGCGAAAAGCCTTGCACACGAAGAATTTAGATCTCGCGAGGTGGCCGCGAGGCCCAGGATTTGCGCGAAGACCGCGATGCAAATGACTCAATTTTCGCATTTCGCAACATCAATCCGGGCTTGGCGAGTATGAGAAAGCGCCGCCTGAATCACCGCGCGACGGCTTAGGCCATCGCCGTCCACCCACCGGCCCCGGGTCGGTCGCCGATCCCCAAAAACATAAGTGTGACAAAGGCTAAGGCGTTACAGGTGGCCCGTATATTGCGTTCCGGATTCCATGAAATTCCGAGCCTTTGAAAAAAATTTTTCTCCATATCTGTCAATTGGCATTCCTCTTGCGAGATACCCCCTATGTCGGCCCAAGTGGTATCGGAGAATCAAGAATGCGTATCCTTTTGATTGAAAACGAAAATCTTCTCAGGCAGGCGGAGAGCCTGTTGCTTTCCAACGTTCTTCCGGAAGCGCAAATCGACGCAGAGGACTATTCCTTTAGCCTACAATGCGATGCATTTTGCGCGGACGTTCTGATTTTCGGCATGCATCACGCCGAGACCGAATCGCTGAACGTTCTCCGACAAGTTGTCGAGAACGCCGGAGATATCCCAGTGGTGGTCTTGGGAGCGCGGCCGAATACGTACGGTGCTATCGTGAAGGCAGGCGCACGCGGCGTAATCAGCGGCCATAGCGCGCCCGCCGCCGTCAGCCACATCTTGTCGCTTGTCGCCGCCGGAGAGAGCGTCTTCCCGGCTATCCCGCAGGAGCCCGCGCCCATCGCCCGGCCTCATGACGTCAAGGGTATGGAGAGCGATTCCGGCGAAGAGCAGAATCTCAACCTGACCGAACGCCAGCTGGCAGTAGTGCGCCTCGTGGCCCGGGGCCTGTCGAACAAGGCCATCGCCCGCGAATTGGATATTTTCGAGGGCACGGTTAAGGCGCACCTGCGCTCCGTCACCACGAAGATGGGTGTGAGCAACCGCACCGAGCTGGCGCTGCTCGCCGCGTCCCACGGCCTCAGCCCCGACATGCGGATGGCCGGTTAAGCGACGCGCTCTTGATTCTCTGTCGCGTGGAAGCGCCGAAGCGAAACCGGCGCTTCCACGTGATACTGGCGGACTTAATACTGGCGGATAGACTCCTCCAATCGATCAAATTCTGCGCTCCTCGGGCGCGATCATCCGGCGGCCGACGCCTTATTTCGCACTTCGTGACCCTTCCCAGACCCTTCCCTGCGTCTATTACTTTCGGACAGAATTCCCGCATTAAGCGGTGCGCCTGAGCGGCTTTTCCATTAAAAAGCGCAACTAACTATCCTTTATTTCCATTTTTTCTTAGTCAAAAGGTTTAGCCCCCCCGCGTGCTTGATTTGCCCTGCGCCTCCGGCACTTTCTGGGATCGGAAAAAGATAGTTTATACCGACTGTCCAAAGACTTACGATCGTACGATCAAACCTCTTCGCAAGCGGCTGGCAGGGACCGTTGGCAAGACGCTTGTAGTTCGGCAGGCAGCTTGGAAGGCAATTGCCCGCAGCACTGAGGTTGGTAGAGAACACTTAGGGGATAGGGCACCTTCCTGCTCGGGTGACCCCTGGGTGCCTTAGGGAGACTGTTGCTGATGGCAATGCGGGCGTTCGAGCAGCCAGGAACAACGCGTTCGGATCCCATCGCGGAGCCTTCCTCGCGCCCCATCGCCCTCTCGAACATCTCGACCCTCCTGATTTCGGCGGAAATTTTGATCATCGTCTTGACGGCGGTGGCGGCCCTGCAATTCGACCCTAGGCACGTAGCGTTCCAAATCCTGGCCGAATTCCTGCTGGCGGTCGTGGCTGCGATGGCGATTTCCGGCTTCCTGATGCCGCTGAGGCCGAAAACGATCATCGAGCAAGTCGGCGGCGGACTGGGCGCGGCGGCGAAGCGAACGCTGGTCGTCGGACTGGGCGCGTTGCTTGCGGTGGCCGGCGCCGAGTATCTCGCCGTCGGACCGAGCGAAGCGGCCTTGGGCTGGCTCCCGGGCTGGGGGGCGTTGCTGCTGTCCTGCTTGCTAGCCTTCCACCTTTGCCTCTTGGCGATTGCTCGCCGGGCCAACCTGCTCGAACGCGTTCGCCGCCGGATCGCCGTGTTCGGCCAGGGCCGGCCTTTGGAGGATTATCTCGGCAGTCTGGCCAAAGCCCAGGACTCGATCCGACTGGTCGTCGCCTGCGCCGACCTGCCAGAGAGCGTTTTCGCCAAACGCGGCCTGACCATCGATTGGCCGCCCATCCCAACGGACCGCTTGGAGAGCTTCATCACGGAGTCCAGGCATCACGATCTGGATGAGATCGTTCTTTGCCTGGAGCCCGCCCAATTTTCGGTCCTGCGCGGGCCGCTTACGGAGCTTGGCGCGCTCCCCGCCAAGCTGAGCCTGTTCATGGGCCGTCACAATTCCTTCCTGGCGAGCGAGCACACGGAAACAAGTGCCGCCTTGGAAACCCTCACCCTCTCCGACCGGCCGCTCAGCAGCTCGCAGGCTCTGGCCAAGCGAGTCGTCGACCTGGTGGGCGCGGGCACGCTTCTGCTGCTCCTGGCGCCATGTTTCCTCGTTCTCGCCGCGCTCATAAAGCTCGACTCTCCGGGTCCTGTCTTCTTCGCGCAACCGCGCCGAGGGTACAACCAGTTCGTCTTCCGCATGATCAAGTTCAGAACGATGCGCGACGACCACAGCGATCATCTGGCCGAAGTCTTGACCACGCGAGACGACCCGCGCGTCACCCGGATTGGGCGCTTCATGCGCCGCACCAGCCTGGATGAGCTTCCACAGCTGCTCAACGTCCTGCGCGGTGACATGTCGCTGGTCGGCCCGCGCCCTCACCCTTTGCTCGCGCGCGCCGGAAAGACCCTCTATCAGGAAGTTCTCGGCGAGTATTCCTTCCGATCCCGCATGAAGCCCGGCATGACAGGCTGGGCGCAGATTCATGGATGGCGGGGCACCACCGAAACCGAGGAACAACTCGTCAACCGCATCCGCTACGATCTGGAGTACGTCGACCAATGGTCGATGCGCCTCGATTTTTACATACTATGGCGAACGTTATTCGTTTGCGCGGAGGGCGAGAATGCCTACTGACCTCGGAATGGCTCGCGGCCAGTGGCGCCTGGAAGACGGGTGATGTTGATCCTGGTCCTCGCGGCGGCTGTGGGCTTTTCCCTTCATCTTCCGGGCATAGCGCTGGCCAGCCTCGGCGGTATCGCCTTGCAGCCAGTTCTGATCCTGTCAGCGATGTATGTTGCCATCGCCGTTATCGGGCAGCGGCGGATTCCCTTGGGCATCGTCGGCTGGATCATGATCAACGTCGCGGCGCTCGCCATTTGCACCGTCATGGCCGTCGATGCCGGCCATCCGATGAACTATCTGGCGATCCACATTGCCTACCTGCTGGTCTTCGCTCTGGCATTCGGAATGATATTGACCGATCCCCTGCATCGACATCTCTTCTTGCACGCCTATATCGCTGGCGCGCTTGTGGGATCCGCGGTGGCCCTGGCTCAGTTCGCTAGCTCGACCTTCCTCGGAATCAAGTTCCTGGTGACGAACAACGAAAACTTCTTCTTGATCGCGCCGCCGGGGCGCGGCGTGGGCTTCACGCCCGAAGCTTCGATCCTGGCCACCTTGCTGTTGCCAGCGTTCGTCATTCTTTACGCGGAAATCAGGGAGAAGCGCTCTTTCCTCAACCGGCGCTTTAGGACACTCCCAGTGCTTGGTTTTCTCGGGGCCGGGCTCTTGGCCACCAAATCGTCGAGCATCATGCTGCTCCCGGTCATCATTCTGGCTTACGAGATCGTGATCAGCCGGAGCATTCTGGTGTTTATTGGGCGCAACCTAAAAAACGCGATCATCTTCGGGCTGCTCGCCTTGGCTTTCATACCGCTCTACCAGACCCGTCTGGCGACCGACGACGCGCAGTACTCCTCGCTCTATCGCCTGGAGAAGATGGAGGTGGGGCTGAGGATCTATCAGGATTATCCCGTCGCCGGCGCCGGCCTCGGCCGGGTCTCGGACACGATCTTCTTCGAGAGGTATCTTGATCCGACGGTGGATTGGGATTGGCTTGGCGAGCATGCTTGGAAGGGTGTCGATAGTTGGGTGATCCGCACCATGGCGGAAACGGGAACCCTTGGGCCGCTCGCGCTTTACTTACCTCTTCTGATCTTCTTCCCGAGCTATTGGCGGCTATCCAAGTATCCTGAATTTCGTCCCTTACTTGTCATGACGCTGTCCTTTGTTTTTTGCCAAGCTCTGGTAAGCGGCTATCGGGATCTGCCGTTCTTCTACCTACCCATGACCATCGCCACGCTCGCCGGCACGGGCGCCCTCACACCCTCGCTCGTCCCGCGCCGCCGCGCTGAACCGCCGGTTCGCGGGACTTCGGAAAGACTAACGCATGCATGACGCGGCATCATCTCAGCCACTCCAGGAACCGGGCACTCCCGGTGCGATTTCCCTTTCGGAGATCGTATCGCTTCTGAAGCGGCATACCTTGCGGCTTCTCGTCATCGGCCTGGTTGCCGGCGGACTGGCCTACGCCGCCTGCCAGGTGGTGACGCCTCGCTATACCGGCATCGCGACAATCCTGGTCGAGAACATCGATCCCTATCTGCCGACCGAAGGCACCGCTCAACCGCAAGGCAAGGCAATTGACTCGAGCTTCATGAACAATCAGGTCGAGTTGCTGGCTACCTGGACCTTGCACGAGAAAATCGCGGATCGCCTGGACCTTTACAGCGACCCGGAGTTCAACACCAGCCTCGTGCCCCCGGAAGAGCGGCCCCTCCTTACCCAAGCCATGGATTGGCTGGACATCAAGGTAGACCTCTTAAAAGAGGCGCTCCTGCCGCCGGAGCCGGAACTGCCGCAACTCGAGGGCGTGGATCCGGCACGTCTGGGTACCATTGATGCTGTTGGCGGAGCTCTGGTGGCAAACGTCAGGGGCGGATCTCACGTCATCGCGATCGAGGCCACGTCCGAGGCACCGGCCAAGGCGGCGCTGCTGGCGAACACCACGGCGGAATTGTTCCTCGAAAGCCAAGTGGAACTGAAGAATCAGCGCTTGAACGAGAGCGAAGGCTGGGTGGGTGAGCGCATCGGCGAACTACGCGCCGACATGGAAGCGGCGGAAGCGGCGGTCGGCGAACAGCTGCGGCAGATGGAGTTCTTCGACGGCGACACGAAGAGCATTCTGAACGAACAGCTTTCACGGATTTCCTCCGAGATCCTGACCGTCCGCGAGGAGCGCATCCGCGAGGAGGCCAAACTTCGCCGCTTGCGCTCGCTTTTGCAGAGCGGCGGTGCGATCGAAAACACCGAGGAAACAATGACCTCGCCGGTCATTCAGAACCTGAGGGCCCAGGAGACGGGTCTGCTGTCGCAGCGCGCGGAGTTGAGCAGCCGCTACGGTCAGCGCCATCCCACAATGATGGCCGCCGAATCCAGCCTGCGCAGCGTCCGCCAGAAGATCCAGACAGAAATTTCGCGTATCGCGGAAAACCAGATCGACAAGGTGCGCGTGGTGCGCGACCGGGAGGCCCAGCTATTGGCGGAGCGCGGCGGCCTGCAGGATCAGATTTCCGCACAAAGCGAGGAATTGCCGGCCTTGCGTGTCCTTGAGCGTGACGCGGAAACCAAGCGCCTGGTCTACGAGCAATTCTTGTCGCAAGCGCTGCAGGTTGCGCGGGTGGAAGAAATGCAGGCGCCCGATGCCAGAATTCTCGCCATGTCGATTGTCCCGCGCGCTCCCGCGTTCCCGCAGACCAAGCTGATCTCCGCCCTTGCCGCCTTCGCGGCTATCTCGATCGCTTTTCTCACGGTGTTGGTGCGGGAGTCCGCCGACAAGGGCGTCCGCAGCTCGGAGCACACCGAACGCCTGTTCGGCTTGCCGACGCTCGCGATGATCCCCCGCGTGACCGGCAAGCGATTTCGGGAGCGCCCGGAAGACGCCATCACGGAGCTGCCGCGCTCCGCGGCGTCGGAGTCGGTGCGCAGTCTCTTTACGTCCTTGCAGTTGATCGAGGTGGACGAGCACCAGCCGCGCACCATGCTGATCACCTCCAGCGTTCCCTTCGAGGGCAAGACAATGGTGTCGATTTCCCTGGCGCGCCAAACGGCGCTCGCCGGGTACAAGACGGTGCTGGTGAACATGGACCTGCGCCGCGACAATTCGCGCTACCGCAAACCACCGGAACGCCGGAACGTCTCCTCGCACAACGCCCTGATCCAGCAGGGGCCGCTGCTTGACGAATGCCTGGAGATCGAAGAGGACACGGGCCTTGTGAAGCTTGTCTTTCCTTCTTCCCTGCGCAATCCGGCGGAGTTGCTCAACTCCGAGCAGATCGACGGGCTGATCCAAGACTTGAGCCGGCGGTATGACCGGGTCATCATCGATTCCCCGCCGGTTCTGGTGGTTCCCGACGCGCGCTTCCTGGCACGAATTGCCGACACGACTATCTACGTGGTGCGCTGGGCTCATACGCCCAAGGACAAGGTTGTCGAGGGTCTGCGCATCCTGCGCATGTCGCATGCCAGGATCGGCGGCATCGTACTCAGCCAGTTCGATCCGCGATTGCACTCGAAGTACAGCTATCGGGACTCCGGCATGTACCATGGCTCCGCGGGCGGTTATTACGTGCAATGAGCGCCGATGCGAAGGCGTCTTCGCCTCGCTCCACAAGCACGGCCACCGAGGACTCGCGAGGTGCGGGGCGGCAGAGCCGCAAGGCGCTGATCGTTAGCTCAAGCTTCCCCTACCCCAAGGATATCGGGCGCAAGGTGATGCTCGGGGGCATGGTCGATTTCCTCGTCCAGGAACTTGGGCCGGAGAACGTCTGTTTCGCCTCCCTCTCCTCCACGCCGGACGCGACGCTGCCGGAGGTGGCATTCCGGGTGGCGCCAATCGATATAGGGCCCGCCTCGCGCCGGATCCTGGCCATGGTAGGCGGCTCCCTTTTGCTTCGCCGTCATGCGCTGCAGGAAATGGCGGTCTATTCCCCGAGGGCCAAGCGAGAACTGGCGGCCCTTACGCGATCCTGGCAGCCGGGCCTGGTGCTGCTGGATACGCTCAGGATGGCGCCCTATGCATCGGCCTTTTCCCCTCGCCAGGCACGCCGCGTCCTCTATCTCGACGATCTTTATTCCGAGCGCTATTTGCGGATTCTGGACTCGATGAAGCGCTTCCCGGACGCGGATATCGACGCCTTGGGGACCTTCGCCCGCTTCCTGCCCGCAGCACTCTCGCGCATGGCCAAGGACGGCTTTCTTGCCCGGCGCTTGCTTACCGGTGAGTCGAAGCTCATGGCAAAGCAGGAGGTACTGGCGCCAAGCCTCTTCGACGACGTTCTGCTGATCAGCGATCATGAAGCGGAGAAACTGCGCCTGAAAACCGGGGCAACGAATATCCGGCGCATCAATCCACGGCTGAACGAGCCATCGCGCGTGGCCGCCCGGAGCTTTGACGGCCGGCCCATCTTCGTGTTCCTGGGCAACTTCGATTATCCGGCCAACGCGCAGGCCTTACGGCACTTCCTAGCGAAGGTCATGCCCGGCGCGATCGAACGCATTCCCGATCTGCAGCTCGAAGTCATCGGCAAGGGCGTTCCGCAAGATATTCTAAATCTTGGCGACTCCTTCGGGAAGCAGGTGCGCTTCCTGGGCTTCGTCCCCGACCTCGCCGGCGCCTTGGCCCGCGCAGCGGGAATGGTCGTTCCGCTTCTGATCGGCACCGGCGTCAAGCTAAAGACCATCGACGCGCTGGCGCACGGCCTGCCGATCATATCTACGCCGTTGGGGATCGAAGGGACGGTGCTGCGCGACGGCCTGGGTTGCCTAATTGCCGAGCGGCCCGAGGAGTTTCCCCCATTGATGGCACAGGCTTTGGATCCCGAAACCAATGCCCGGCTTTCCAACGACGCCCGACGAATCTTCGAAGCGGAATACTCGGCCGAAGCCCTGCAGGCATCCTACCGCGCGATCTTCATGGGCGGAGCGGCCTCCGAAGGTTCAGCGCCGAGCAGCTCCTCGTAGAACCCCCACAAGGCGCGATCGAGCGATTCTTGATCGAAGCCTTTCTCGACCGCCGCGCGCCCAGCCTTACCCATCCTGGGCAGCAGCGCGGGATCGTCCGCCAATGCCGCTAGGTGCCGCGCCAAGGCTCCGACGTCGTGCTCCGGCGCCAGCAACCCGCTGACGCCGTCCTCCACCAACTCGGGAATCCCGCTGTGCCAGGTAGCGACGACCGGAAGCCCGCGGGCCATGGCTTCCATGATCGATACCGGTATGCCCTCGCGCTCGCCGTTCGACGCGGTCACGCTGGGATGGAAGAAAGCATGCGCGTCCTCGAGCACGCGCACGACCTCATCGCGAGGCCGGGGCCCGAGAAACGCCACACTATCGGTAAGGCCGAGTTCGCGTGCCTGGGCGCGCAGCGCGCCCTCCAGCGGGCCATCGCCCACGATCGAGAAGCCAAGCGGGACGTCAGGCCGCTGTTCCCGGAGCATCGCGATCGCTTGAATCGCAACTTCAAGCCCCTTCTTCTCCGCAAGCCTGCAGACCGTGGCCAGACGCAAAGCCTCACCCGGCGCGCGCGCTCTCTCCTTGAAGGCGAATCTGCGGGTGTCGATGCCAACGTGGTGCACGCGCAGCTTTTCTTGTGGGCAGCCCATGTCGGCCAGCTTGCGCGACCAGAACTCGCTAATCGGCAAAAAGGCGTCGCCAAGCTCGAAAAGCCGCCGCAAAGGCTCGACACCGACGATGTCGTCAGCGCCATGCAAAGTCGCGACCAAGCGTCCTTCAATTAACCCGGCCTCCCGCAGGAAGGCCCCTCTCAAGGCGCAATCGCCGAAATGGCAATGTACGATGTCGAACCGCCGGGACGCGGGCAAGGCTCCGGTCGCCGCGTAAAGCAGGTCAAGATTGGCCGCGGTTCTTCCCCAGCGACCCGCGTCGAGGGCCGCCAATGCGGCCGGCAGGCGCCGCCGGAAAGCTGCCGACGCTAAGCGCTGCGCAAGCCCCGCCACCCGTGGCCATCGCCGCGCGGGCTGGCCCGAATACCATGTCTTTTCTCGCAAGCCGTAAGTCTCGATCTCGGGATGCACGGTCGATTCCGCACGCGGCCGGTGCGCGAGAACCGTGACCTCCGCTCCCCTGTCAAGCAGGCTCGTGACATGCGAAAGGATGAAGGTTTCCGAGAGCGCTGGAAACTCGCTCACAACGATTGCGATTTTCATCTTTCCGCCATGCTCTTCGTTCGCGGCGCACCTTGAGCCGTCTGCGCGGCCTGGGGAGCGAGGGCCGAATAGAGGTCGATGTAGGCCGCCGCCATCCGCTCGCGGCCCCCACTCCGCGGAGCCGCCGCCGCACCTTGGGCAAGTTTCTCCCAGCTTTGCCGATCGCCCAGAAGGCCATTCAGAATCCCAGCAAGCTCCGACGGATTTTCGGGATCAAACGTCATCCCGCTTATGCCGGCCTCGATAAGTTCGGGAGCACCGCCACGCTTTGGCGCCAACACGGGAAGACCCCAGAAGCCCGCCTCGATAATCGTCATGCCAAGCGGTTCGTCCCAAAGGGATGGAACGACCAATAGATCGGTGCTCGCGAAGAAGTCCTCGGGCCGGGTCCAAGGAAGCCAGTCCACCGGCAGCCCCGCACCACGTGTTTTCAGCGCCGATAGATAGTCGTCGCTTCCACGCCCCGCTACACTAAGGCGCCACCCCTCCTTCGGCAGAGCGTGGCAGGCGTCGAGCAAGGTCTCGATTCCCTTCGTATGGTGCAGCCTGCCAAGGTATCCAAGCCGTATCGGCTCTTCGGAGCCCCGCGCTCGCCGCGGCGGCGCGTCGCCGGAGGTATGATCGGTGAGGATTACGCGCCGCTCCGCCGCCTTGGCGAAGTATCCCGCATCAAGGTGCCTGTTGAGCACGAATTGGCTGATCCCAACCACGGCATCGACACCGTTCGAGGCCCAGCGTCGCCGCGACGTGGCGAGGCGGCACTCCGGGCACTGTGCCAGGCACCGGCGATCTCCCTTGAACATCGTGCCCCGGATACATAGCAGGCCGTAATCCTGCAGGCTGTGCACAATCGGCAGCCCGAGCTGTCGGCAAGCCCCCCAGATGCCCGTGCCGAGACCGGTCAGGTTGCTGCTATGCACCAGGTCCGGTTCGAATTCGCCAATGAGCGCCGACAGGGATCGTGGCGCCTTGGGGTTAATCTCGCCAATGAGATGCCAGGCGACCTTGCGCCAAGCCGTCCGATTCGGCTGCAGCATCAAGTTGCCCATGGGATGGGCTTCAAGAAACCAGACCTTGAGCCCGGAAGATTCCTGGCGGGAATCCGCCGCGCCCTCCGCCAAGCTGGCGACGCCGACCTCTAAGCCTTTCGCGAGGAGGCCTTCGGCCAAAGCATGCATCATGATCTCGGCGCCGCCGACCACATTTGGCGGAAAAAGGTTTGAAACCAACAAGACACGCATTGCCTGGGTGCTCTCCCGAATTCGGCTCAAATCCACCTGGTTCGAACGTCCGCCGCCAGAACTCAAAATCGAATCGAGAGATCACCACCCAAGCGCGCAAGCAGTGCTCAAACCCACTCGTTAATCAAGTAAAAGTGGCGGGCAAAGTCGTTGAGAACACTCGCTTGAACGCATTCTGAACACCATTAGCCAAGAGGAATGTCGCATACTCACATCGTAAGGATATAGCTCTAATGCGTGGACCCTATCCGATCCCCCAATTTTGACACTCATAAGCGGCTCACGGTTTTGGTGGCGGCGCGAACACTATTTCAGTAGACTATTCCTGGTCGCAATATAGCGCTGTGTGCCTTCGAAAGACATTTGTGAAATGTTTAACAATGAAGTTTCAAGCGGCAGGCCACACGTCACGGCAGTGACGGTTTTTTACAATCGGTCAAAATACGTACCGGATTCTGTTGAGAGTCTTATTCAACAAGACTACCCGAATTTGGAAATACTTCTTGTCGACGACGGGTCAACGGACGGCACGCTCGCGGCATTGCAGCGATACGCGCACGACCCGCGTGTTCGAATTCTGACGCAAGGTAACCGCGGCTTCACCATCGCGCTGAAGGACGCCATCGAGCAATCCAGCGGCGAGTTCATTGCGTTCCACGACGCCGGCGACGTATCCTATCCCACCCGCATCACCCGCCAGGTCGAAGCGCTGATGGGCCATCCCAAAGCCGTTCTCTGCAGTTCCTTTGTGGATAACGAGGACAGCTACACGGGAAAGGTGACGATCCACAAGCCGCGGATCGATTCGACACTGATTGAGACCCTGTTGCGCGACAACCCGTTCTACCACGGGGAAATGATGTACCGCAGGGACGCGTATGAGAAAGTCGGCGGATACCGCCGCTTCTTCCGTTTCTCGCAGGACTACGATCTCTGGCTGCGGATGAGCTTGCTGGGCGAAGCAGTGATCGTCCCGGAGGTCCTTTACCACCGGCCTCTCATCCCGGGCTCCATCAGCATGGACCCCAAAAAGATTCTCCTGCAGACCCTGCTTGCCGAGTTCGCAAGGCAATGCCTTCTGGCCCGGCGTAGCGAAGGAATGGACATGCTGGACCGGCATGGCCCGGCCGGGGTTCTGCTGCGCCAGCGGTCCCCCAGAATCGCCAACAAACTGGCGGGCAAGGGAACGATGCTGATGGTGAAAGGGCAGCAGGAATTCGGCGCGACGTTCTTGCGGGCAGCGCGCCAAGAATGCGTGACGCCGCGCACCTGGCTGCTATCGCACCTGATCTGGCTCGAGCGCATCCCCTTCCTCTGGGAACACAGCATCGCGCCAATCCTGCATCACACCTATCTGCGGCGCTCGCGCCGGGAAGGCGCTTAAGCCCCTTTGCCTGGGCGAATTTTCCGCAAGATATCGCCGAACAGTTCGCGCAGCTGCGTGACTGCAAGCTTGATGTCTTCCATGCGCGGAAACGTCATTTGAAGCAGTGAAACATCCCGCCCCCGACAGTAGAGAAGCACCAAGAGAAGACTTCCGCCCAGATAGCTGATCGTCGTAGCCATCCCCGCCCCTTCGCCTTGGTACCGGGGAATCAGGATAAAGTTGAGCGCTATGTTCCCTATCAGGGCGGGCACGGTGGCTATGACCGGATACCACGGCTTACCATCGCCGGTCAGAGCGGTTTGTACGATTTTGAAGACCGCGAACCCAGCAACTCCCGGAAGCATCCAGCGCAGCATGGGTGCGGTTCTGTCAAAGGCCGTCCCATAGACGATTTCAACCAGATAGGGAGCCACTATGCCGATCCCAATGGCTGCACACACGCTCGCAAGCAAAGCCAGGCGCGTAATTTGGGGCACCAGTCTTGCAAACTGGCCCTTCGCCGTGTCGCGGGCCGTGCGCATCATGACGACAAGCCCGATTGCGCCGGGAATCTGCCAAAGCAGCTCGGCGATATTCACGGCCAGTGAATAAGCACCCGCTTCCTCTAGTGTGCTCATGCGTTCGAGCATCAGGACGTCGACTCGATAAAGCGCCGTCAGCAGGAAAACGGAGAACGACAAGGCAAGGCCGAGACGCAGCAGCAGCCCCACCACCGACCAATCTATCCGCCTGCCCCGCAAGGTAAGCCCCTGGCCGCGCAGCAAGACAAAGGCGACCCAGGCGAAACTGATCGCTTCGGCCAGCACCGCCCCCTCGACACCCATACCCAAGGCCCAGACAAACACGCCTATGAGGACAAGCCGCAGCGGGGGAACCATCCAAAGGCTGCGATTGAAACGGTCGAGCTGCGAGCGGCCCAGAAATATGCCGCGTGCGTAGGCGTGAACCATGTGGATCGAAAACAAGGCTGCCGCCAGAAACAGCAGTTGGGAAGAAAGCTCCGTTTCAACGATCAGCTGAATCAGACCGAGGATCAGCAGGTTCCCAACTGTGAGGGTGATGCAGAACAAGACCAGCAGCGCCGGCATCAATTCTTCTTCAGACGCCTGCTTGCGCCCCAGCACGTAGACAATGGAACGGTTCGCTCCGAGATCGCATAGGGGAATCAGCATGTAGGGAATAGCCAGCAGCGCGGCCATGAGCCCCTTGCCCTCGGGGCCCAAAAGGCGCGCCAACACAATCCCGCCCAAGAAATTGAACAAGAAAGCGGCAACGGTGGATGACATGACGCTTACCGCGTCGCGGCGGAATCTACTCATCACTCCCCCCACATTTGGTCATTGCCTTTCAGAAGCCTGGCAACCAAGCGCCCCCTGCCCGGGTGCTAGGAAGAAAATGACCTTGCTGTTCGAAACGTGAGCGCCTTGATGATCGCTCAAATCGATTTCGACGGCCTCGAACCCATGGTCCTCAGCGTAGTCGGCGAACTGCTTTTCGGAGGCGATCTGGCTTCGGGTCAAGATTGCCTTGACATCATTCGCCTCAAGCCAATCGTAAACCTCTTCAGGCGCGAGACCGTTCAATACACGCAACCGCTCGGCGGGATAGATGTCGTTCACGCGAAAGAAGAAAGGCGCCGCCGCGAGTTCGGGAAAGATGTTGAACCCCGCATCGATCGCGTAGACGTTCAGCACCGTCGCCACGCGGACCTCGCGGTCTTCCTCGCACAGCGGCGCGCGAAGATTCTCCCGTATCCGCGCCATCCTGCGGTCCGCCCAGAACTCGCCCGGCGCTTCAGCCAAGCGAAGCATCCGAAAATAGGCGCCCTTGTAGGTCGGCCACATGTCCACCGGGTTCCAGAGCGCGACCGCCAGGATGCCAGCGCAGACCGCGACGGTCCCCACCCGGAACAGCCGAACGCCACGCTGTCCAACAGCGAACATCACTCCGCGCAATTCGGCGGCGCCCGCGGCGAATCCAAGCGCCAAAAAGGGCAAGAGCCCCGCCAGATACTGCGGGTGCTGCGGCCGCGGCATCAGGCAAAGCGGCAGCGCGAAGGCCAAGCCCAGAATCGCCAGTAAGAGGCCGCTGCCTTCCCGGTCATCCGGCCCGGCAAGGCTCCTCCAGCCCGCAATGGCCACCCGCAGCGCCAGTCCACAGAGAAAGACAAGGAGAAGGAAAAGCGTGGTGCCGCCGATGATGAATTTCGCGGAACGGATCACCGTCCATCCCCACTCCGCGTGCTTGGGCTGAGCGCCCAGTCCGCGCGCGGCGGAGACGGGGTGGGAAGTCGCGTGAAACTCAGCCACGGAGAAGACGAAGTTCGACCAACTCTCTGACGCGAAAACCAAGATGGGAAGGACTCCGGCCAAGCCCCCGAGGCCAAGGGGAACGATTAGTAAGCCGATCCGGCGCGTCACTCGGAATTCGGGGGGCTGCAGCAGAAGAAACGCGGCGGCAACGGGAAACAGAAAAAAATAGGACTGCTTCGCGCCGGCGGCTATCGCGATGCAAAGTCCACACAGGAACGCCACGCAAGCGCCCCAACCCGCGTCCCGCGGGCGGGACAGATACAACAGGCAGAGCGCGGCCAGCGTGCCCCACGCAAGGCCCATCATGTCGTTGCGCAGCACCGATTGAGCCAAACTGATCATGACGCTTCCACTGACGGCGAAAACCGCGACAGCGCCCAGGAACCACGAGCGAGCCAAGTACACGCAGCCAATCCAAAGGCCTGTGTAAAAAAGGAGTGTCCAGACCAGGTTGAAATATCGCCCCGCCATGTAGGGCGAGGTCACGGGGATAAGGTCGCTCCACCAGGACAACCCGATCGCGAAGTATGGCGTCTGGGAATAGATGAAGTCTCGATAGAACGCGAGCTCCGGCCACAGGTGCGAAGCCACGATGTATTGGGATTCGTCATGGCTAGCGGTCGCGTGAAGACCGTAAGCCGACATGCAAAAGCACGTGAATGCGAACAGAAGAAAGCCTGAAGTGCGATCCAGTAGTTTCTCTCCCGGCGGAGGCGCAATCGCCAGTGCTGTCTCGTTCATGGGCACCTGGCCCCGCTGGGGCGGCGAGTTCCCTTTGTCTTCCGAATCCGCTCCCTGGTTCCACGCGATGGAGGGAGATTAGTCTCGTGCGAGCGGTTGTGAAAGCTATACACTTGATCGCGCGGGCCGTGGAGGAGCTATCAGGAGAAAACCCCCGAAACCCCGAGGCTCCCAAGTACCAAAGGCCCCTGGGAACCCAGACCCATCGCCCCCCCATATCCGGCCAGTGATCGGTTATCGCGATTTAGACTCGCTTGGCGCGCCTCTTCCATACCTCCTTGAAGGCATCGATAAGCGCCATCGGGAGATGCGGGCAGCGTCACTCCGCCCTTTAGGGAGTAACTAAAATGATTTGAATGAAGCGAAAGCGCCGCTGAACGCGAGGTTTCCCGGATTTTCTATTGCGGCCGAAAGTCACTTTGTCGAGAGCTCCCGCCCTTCCCCCAAACGACTCTATAGGAGAGGGCGGTCACCGGACGCTCTACGTCCCCACGCCGATCTTCTGACGTTCGTGTACCTGTAATTCATTCTGATGCGCTTCTTGAACCGCATGAAGGGCCGTTGAGAGATCGAATAGACGCGCTTGAAGCAAATACCCGTCGGCGACATTCTCGAAGCCCTAAGGCGCTCGTAACTGCAATAATCCAGATAAACGCCCGCCTCGTCAGCGCAAGAATCCACCCCTCTCCACCTCTAAGTCCAGCGCTTGTTTCTTGCTTATCCCCGCCGGTTTGATTATGACTCAGGTCACAATTCGAGAACGCCTATCAAGATATGCAGAAATCGTCTTTTACACTGACAATTACTCGCAAAAGGGGCGTTTGAATGGTGACAAACTCGCAAATTTTCAAATATCTGTCCCTCTTTGCTATCTTAATTGTACTCGTATTTGGCGCCTTTTTCTCTGGCTATTTATTCCGTCATATGACGGAATTTACTGACAATCCAAAAATTCATGAAATAACGCGCTTTATAAATGATAATTTTTCAAAACTTAAAAATACAGCTGTTGGAAACGACAATTTCTTTAAAGAGAATTTTCGCGATTACGGCACTCAACTTTATTCAACCTTCTTTCCGATCTCCATGACCGCGTTGCAACTTCCCGAGCGCGGGCGGCCTGGGCGTGGGGGCGGTCTCACATCCGTTGGCGATCAAGTCCTGCTGCTGACCCATGACGGCCAGATCTATATGGCCCATTCGCGTGACGGCTTTCGGCTCTCCGGCATTGAGCCCCCGATCAATAACTTTCGCGAATACAAGGCGGCGTTCAAAACTCCAGCCTATGAGAATTTCAATCCGGACTTCGACACGTTTCGCTACAACGACATCCTTTTTCTCAGTTTCGGGGGCCGCGATAAGCTCGCTGCCTCGTTCACCAAGTGGCGGCCGGATGAAGAGTGCTTCGTTAACGCTGTGAGCGTTGCGGACGTTAGCGATCTTGGCCCCGATCCCAACGAATGGGTTTTGGGCGCCAATGACTGGGAGACCCTTTTCGAAGCTTCTCCATGCATCGTTTTGGACGAGCGGCACACAGGCCTCGGCTACAACCACGGTGGGCGCATCACCTTCGACGGACACGCGAATCTCTACCTGACCAATGGCGATTTCGGGCGCAATCTGCCTAAGAACGGCTCCGCTGAAGCGGGCTCCCCGGTTACTTCCATGGCTCAGGATCCGTCGACCGAGTACGGAAAGGTCATTCGCATCGATCTTGCTAGCGGGAGCGGAACGATCGTCAGCCGTGGCCACCGCAATCCCCAGGGGATCGCGATCGACGACTTGGACCGTCTGTGGGTCGTCGAGCACGGCATGAACGGCGGGGACGAGCTCAATCTCATTCGCATGGGGAACAACTACGGTTGGCCCCTCGAAACCTACGGCACGCAGTATTCCGGGTTCCCGTTTCCCGGGACTAAGGAAGTTGGCGCCCACAGCGAGTTCGTACGTCCGGAGCTTGCCTGGCTGCCATCGATCGCGCCGGGCGGACTCACAGTCGTGCGCGGGTTTCATGAGCTCTGGGACGGGGACCTGCTGATAGGAACCTTGCGCTCAAGAAAGCTGGTCCGTGTGAGGATACGCGATGGGCGCGTGGTCTTCACCGAGGATGTTGATGTCGGCCTGCGTATCCGCTACGTGTTGCAGCATGACACCGGCGAGATCGTGCTTTGGACAGATGACGAAAACAAGCTGATCTTTCTTTCTCCATCTTATGCCGCGGTCGGAGAGGGCTACGTTATTGCCGAAGCTTATCTTTCGAACGAAATGCAGCTGGATTCCGGCTTGAAGGGGCGCGTCGCGGCATCACTCGGCGCCTGCATGGAATGCCACTCGCTCGACGCCGGCAATAATGTAAACGCACCCTCTTTGGCAGGCATTTACGGCGCCCCGATCGGCAAAAGCTCTTTCGCGGGCTATTCGGATGCGATGCGCGATGCCTCGGGAACCTGGACGCGGGAGCTTTTGCTTGCCTATCTCGAAGACCCGGACTCCGTCGTTTCCGGGACGGCGATGCCAAATCCGAACCTCGCCGATCCCGCCGTCAGGACCGCCTTGGTCGATCTACTGGCCGGCATATCGTCGAAGAACTAGAGCCCGGTAAACGCATCTGGCTCAGAAACCCGCGGAGCTCTTGACCTCGATATTGGTCGCACCGCCGTTAGCGATGCCGCCTTTCTTGGCCCCATAGCAGATCGACCCGTCGATCCGTACGTTGTTGATCCGTGCTTTTCCGCCACCGGGCTCCAGACTGAGGCACACCCCTGGGCGTTTCGCCGAGGTATCCTCCACGGTTACCCAATGCAGCAGCAGGAACTCCACAAGGCCCCTGTTCTGGGTATGGACGCGCATAATGTCCGGCGTCTCCTGACCTACGGCGGAGAGCTCGCTGTATTCTATTTGCAACTTGCTGATCTTGCTGTCGCCACCGCCTTTGTTGGAAAGGTTCTCAATGAAGAAGGCGTGCCCTTTGATGTTCCGCGTTTCGATGTTCGACCAGATTGTCTCATTCACGAAATTGTTCTTGCCCTTAGCCGGGAGCCGCACGACGAACCCGTGCCGGTCGATGTGTTCGCACTTCACGTCTTGGACGCGCAGGTTCTCGATCCAGGCCCATTCGCGCATCGGTTCGGCCACCAGGCAATCCCCGCCGTTGCCCTGCACGTAGACATCCTCGATGTGCCCGTAATCCCCGACGCTCACCCAGATCACCCGGTCCAGCCCGGGATTCCCGAGAATGCGAAAATGCTCCAAACGGCTTCCGAATAAATCTTGGCCCCGGTCACCGCCCTGCCAACCCGCGATTTGGATGCACACATCATCCATCCGGCACTCCAGCACTGGCAAACCCAGCCCGGTGAGGCGCTTGTTCTCAAGCACGACGCGGCTATCGAGCGTGTAGGTTCCCATTGGGACGAGCACCAGCCCATTGCGGGGCACGGATTCCAGGGCTGCCTTAAACGCCGCGCTGTCGTCCTGGCCATCGTCCGGCACCGCCCCGAAGTCAAGCACCGTGGGCGCTAATGGCGAGGCGCTTAGCGCCAGTGGCGGCGCGGCCGCCAGGCAGGTGAGCGCAACAACGAGAAACCCCATTAAACTAATGCTTTCCCGCCAATTCATGGCTGGCTCTCCCCCGATCCAGTGACTCGCTTTTGGATTTACGCGAAGACAATTCCCTACCATGTGGACCCGCCCCGAATGAATCCATACCACCTTGTGAACCCCAGGCGTGGTGCCTCTAAAGAGTGCCTCCACTCCACACCGCTGCCGCCGCGCTTTCAAAGGGTCCAGGGCATCCGCGCGCGCCGACGTCAGACGGCAAGGACAAGCGTTGGCGCGTGCGGTGCTTGCGGCCCTTGCGCTTGCACTCAGGAGCCGCTATCAGCCCCGATGGCGGTGGCGTTCGTTGACGCAGCGCCAGATTCCCTAACCCCAATCGCAGGAGGCTGATCTTGCCCGATGCCACGCACAAGATTCCGTTTTCCGGCCGCATCGTAATGATCGGCAGCGGTTCGATCGGACAAGGGGTTATTCCCCTTCTGCGCCAGCACATCGACATGCCGGCGGACCGCGTCCAGGTGATTTCCGCAAACGCTGGGGGCCGCGAGGTCATGGAGAGCCACGGCGTAGGCTTCTTGGAGCAAACCTTGACTCCCGGCAACTATCAGGACGTTCTGAAGCCCCAACTCGAAGCCGGCGATTTCCTTCTCAACCTCTCCGTTGACGTGTCCTCCGTGGCCCTGGTCGAACTCGCTCAGGCCGCGGGCGCTCTTTACTTAGACACCTGCATCGAGCCCTGGCTCGGCGGATATACGGACGCCAAGCTCTCTCCGTCCCTGCGCTCGAACTACGCCCTCCGCGAAACCGCGCTTAAGCTTAAGGGCCACGGAAAGCCAACCGCGGTGCTCACCCACGGCGCCAATCCCGGCTTGGTGTCTCATTTCGCCAAGCGCGCGCTCTTGAACATCGCCCAGGACACCGGGTTCGCCGTGGAGCGGCCAAAAACCCGGGAAGATTGGGCGGCCTTGGCCCGCGATCTTGGGATCAAGGTGATCCACGTAGCCGAGCGCGATACCCAGGTTTCCGACCGCCCCAAGGAAGTCGGCGAGTTCGTCAACACTTGGTCGGTCGACGGCTTCATCGGCGAAGGCTGTCAGCCCGCCGAGATGGGCTGGGGCACCCATGAGAAAATACTGCCAGAGGACGGTGCCCACCACGCCTTCGGCAGCGATGCCGCGATCTACTTGAACCGGCCGGGCGCCTCGGTGCGGGTTCGAACATGGACTCCCCTGGAAGGCGCTTTTCACGGCTTCCTGATCACCCACAACGAGTCGATCAGCCTAGCGGACTTCCTGACCCTGAAAGACTCCCAAGGGGTCGCGGCCTACCGTCCGACGGTGCACTACGCCTATCACCCTTGCGATGCGGCCGTGAACAGCATGCACGAGCTCGCGGGCAAGAACTGGGTGGCCCAGGAGCGCCACCGGCTGATCGTTGACGAGGTGACGTCGGGGATCGACGAACTGGGCGTCCTGCTTTGCGGACATGCGAAGAACGCCTATTGGTATGGCTCTCAACTCTCGATCGAGGAAGCCAGGGACCTGGCTCCCCACAACAACGCGACCTCGCTGCAGGTGACTGCGCCCGTGCTGGCCGGAATGATCTGGGCAATGGAGAACCCGGATCGCGGTGTTGTCGAGCCAGAGGAGATGGATCACGAGCGCGTGCTGGAGTTGGCCGGCCCTTATCTGGGCCCGGTGGTGGGCGCCTACGGCGACTGGACTCCGCTAGAGGGGCGCGAGACGCTGTTCCCCGAAGATCTGGATCGCGACGATCCCTGGCAATTCAAAAACGTCCGGGTGATCTGAGCCTGAATGCTTCGAAACGCAAGGATTGGAGCGCGGCGACGTTCGATAGTATGTTTAAAGAAACACGGATCGAATAAGGGAGACGCTGCCAATGCTTGGCAAGGGAGGAAGGCTTCTGGCCCTAGGGGCAATGCTCTTTATGATGCCCTACGGCTGGGGGGTCGCGGCAGCGGACTGCGATGACAACGCCAAACCCGGCGTGAACTGGGAGGGCTGCGACAAATCGCGTCTCATCCTGCGGGGCCGGGATCTGACGGGGGCCAATCTCGAGCGCAGCGACCTCAGCAAGAGCGACCTGAGCAAAGCCACCTTCGTGGACGCGGAAATGACGCGGGCAAACCTATCACGGTCCTTGCTCGACAAATCCGATCTCAGCGGCGCCAACCTCACCAAGGCGCAGGGCGACCGGGCAAGTCTCGTGGCGGTCAACCTGTCGGGCGCGAACCTTGAGAAAGCGGAACTTCCGCGCACCGATCTTTCGGAATCGACGCTCACCGACGCCAACCTGGCGAAATCGGACCTGGGCAGAACGGTTCTGGAAGACACGGACCTCACCGGCGTGAACTTCACTTATGCGATCATGGCCCGCGCCGACCTACGCGGGGCCAAGCTAGAGGGCGCCGACTTCACCGGTGCTTATCTCTACCTGACACGCATCGAAGGTGTCGACCTATCCTCCGTTACCGGCTTGACCGCGGAGCAAATCAGCATCGCCTGCGGCGACGGCGACACCGCACTCCCGGACGGGCTCCCGCCGCCCGCCGAATGGAAGTGCGGTGATAACTGAGCGGACGGCGCGCGCGCCCCTCTAGATCTGGCTTAACTGGCCGCCGACCGGCTGACGAGCGTCCGGGTGTCTTCGCCGGACGAGAAATCGCTGTCCATCCAATCGCCGCGCAGCGAGCTGATTCGATCGAGCATATCGATACCCATGAGCCAGACGCGGCGTCTGCCTCTCTCGGTCGGCTGAACGTCGGCGGCGTGGCCCAAGAGTTTGCCAACGGCCTTTCCGAAGGCCTCGTCATCCGCCTCGACAAAGCGCGAAATCACCCCGTTCAAGGCCGACAGGAACGGCGAGGCGGAAGCCTTGCCGCTCGCCAACACACCCAGCAACTCATTGCTCGACGCACAGGCCAAGGAGGGCCACCCATGCAGCAGGACTTGGGCGGTTTCGCTCTCACGCGCCGTACCGCTGCCAAGCAAGGCCCGCAAACCGGCCGGCGCGACGTCCTCAAGCACCGCGTCGAGCAGCAGGGCACGCCGCTCGCGGTCGGCGGTATCCTGTGTGCCCACGATCACCGGGGCGAAGGGCTTCAGCAGTTGCCGGCAATCGTCCGGCAAGCAGTCGTTCAGCGCGACGGCGTAGCCGCGAACCACCGGCGATGCGCAGATCGGGCGATCTCCATGGGCTTCACCAGCCAACTCCGCGACCAGCGACATCACGCAAAGGCGCCGGGCCTCGCGCTCGCCGACGCAGGGAACCAGAACCACCTCTTCGAGCAGACGTTCCTGCAGCTTCATCGTGATCTCCTCTCACTTCCAAAGAGCGGTCTTCCACTTATTCCGCGTTCACAAGCACCGGCGAAAGTTTCTTCATCTCCGCCAGGCATCTCACCGTTCCCAAAGCGACGCTTTCCAAGGGCGAATCCGCAATCAAGACGGGCAGTCCCGTGGCATCGCGCAAAACTGTGTCCAAATTCCTGAGCAGGGACCCGCCGCCGGTCAACACAATGCCACGATCCACGATATCCGCCGCCAATTCCGGCGGCGCGTGCTCAAGGCCCAGTTTGACCGCCTCGATAATGGCGTTCACTGGCTCAAAAGTGGCTTCTGCGACTTGCCGCTCGGTCATCACCAGTTCGCGTGGGATCCCGTTCATCAGATCGCGCCCGCGCACGGATATCGAGGCGCCTTCCCCGCTCACGGGCTGGCAAGCCGAGCCGATCTCCACCTTGATACGCTCGGCCGAGCTTTCGCCGATCAGGAGATTAAAGTTCCGCCGCACATAAGCCACGATCGCTTCGTCCATCTTGTCGCCGCCGACGCGGGTCGAGTCGGCGAAGACGATCCCGCCGAGCGAAATCACCGCAACTTCCGTCGTCCCGCCGCCGATGTCCACGATCATGCAGCCCACGGGCTCGGTCACCGGAAGATCGGCGCCAATAGCCGCCGCCATGGATTCCTCCACCAGCTGGCAGCGCCGCGCACCCGCCGAATCCGCCGCCTCCCGGATCGCGCGCCGCTCAACCGCCGTGGACCCGGACGGCACGCAAATAATCACACGGGGGCTAATGAAACTCCGCCGGTTGTGCACCTTTCGGATAAAGTGGCGGATCATCTCCTGCGTCACTTCGAAGTCCGCGATCACGCCGTCGCGCAAGGGCCGGATCGCCCGAATATTGCCCGGGGTGCGGCCAAGCATGCGTTTGGCGTCGGCCCCCACCGCCAAGACCCGGTTCCGGCCGTCGATCTCGCTGATCGCCACGACCGAGGGCTCGGAAAACAAAATGCCCCGCTCGCGTGTGCCTACTAGCGTATTTGCGGTCCCCAGATCGATCCCGATATCCGAAGAGAACAGGCCGCTCAAGAAACTGAACATTAAGTCATGCCCCCGAAATCGCTCCGCCAGAATTCCATCCAGCGGAATGCTTGTCAAAATGCCTTAAGGCGACTGTCTCCAGCATCAAAAGGGGTATTCCTGTATGTCTTATTGGGCAGCACTCCCCGTCCGCCGCGAGTCTTTGCTGCCCCACACCCCTAAAAAGATAAAAGTTCGAAGATCTGGCCCATCGTGGGCTTTCCGCCCGGCAAAACCGCCCGCCCGCCAGGGCTCATCGGCGGTCTCACGCCACCGCCGTACGGGCGGGAGTGGCCTCCGCTAAACCACCGAATAAGCCTAGCATGCGTGCCCGCCAGGCCACGATGGGATCGTCATCCTCCAGAAGAGCTTTGGCGGAGGCGACCCGAGCCCATTGGAAGGCCCCAAAGACGATGTAATCGGCGAAGCTCGGCATCTCACCGCCAAGATAGGGCTGCTGGGATACGGTCATCCGCAAGGGCTGCAATGATGCACGGAATTGAGGAAGGCTCGCATCGGCCTCCGCGCCGAAAGCCTCCAGGGTACAGCCGAAACGCTTCTCGCGGGTTTCGCGGAAATAGGCCTTATCGCCTTCGTGCAGGATTTCGAATAGGTCCAGGAGGATCTGGCGGACGATGCCGGGGTGCAGAACGCTTTCGGCCCAGGATTTCACGAAGAAGGCATGTGCCGTACCCTGCGGCCCGCCCAGCAAAGCCGGCGCATCGGGATAGGCTTCATCCAGATAGACGGCGATCTTCCAGGAATCGACCACGACGCGCTCGCCGTCCACCAGCACGGGAATGGCACCTTGCCCGGAAAAGGCAATAACATCCTTCTCGGTGAACCGCCACGCCTCGGTTCGGAAATCCAGGTCCTTGTGCGCCAAGGCCATGCGCGCGCGCCAACCATGCGGGCTGAACAACACCGCGTCGTCCTGTCCGGCCAAGTCGTAAAGAACCCGCTCCACCATGTCCCGCTTCCTCCCCTCCCCGAGTCGCTCACCCTAACTCTGGCAGACCAGCAGCCACCGGGGAAGAGGGGCATCCAGTTGGCGCAATGTGAAAAACGGGAATAGTAATCAAGAGTCGCTGCGAAGGACGTAGACGGCGGCATTTCGGGCTTTCGCTGGCCTCGCCCCAAGAGTTGGAATAATATTCGAGCGTCGTCGGCGACATGCGAACATTGTGTCGAGCAGGCGAGGTGCGTCTTATTCCGTGCGGCGGGAGCGGCTGTTGGGAATTCTTCGGACAATTCTCTTTCTTGGGTGCATTGCACTCTTCACGTCCAGTTACGCCAACGCGCAGATGACGCCGCCCGCCGAACCGCAAGGGTGGAACGCGGAAGACACGGCGGAAACCCTTGGAGAACTCACGCCCGCCGAGCGCGCCGAACTCCTTTCAAGGCTGAGCGACGAGCAGGCGCGTGATCTGCTGCTGGCTTACCTCGGCACGCGCGGGGCTGGCGCCGATGGCCTGGCGCCCGAAAGCATGCTGACGGAGCTCAGCGCGCAATCCCAGACGATCCGGAAGAATCTCGACGCGCTCCTGGCCGAGTTCAAGAACCTGCCCAGCGTTCCGTCCTTCGCCGTGGAAAAGCTTCTCGCCGGCCGGACACCGATCCATTTGCTGTGGATTGTCCTTGCGCTGGCCGGGCTTCACCTGCTCGGCACGGCCGCCGAGTGGCTATTTCGCCGCAAGACCTCCGAACAGTTCGAACAGCTAAGAGCGGCCGAACCAGAGGACCTGGGCGGAAAGCTGACGACCCTGCTGACCTTGACGGCATTCCGTTTCATCGGGCTGGCGATTTTCGCGGTCGCCACACTCGCCGGCTTCTTCGTGCTGTATCAGGGGCATCAGCCAAGCCGCCTGCTGTTCATGACCTATCTCTTCGCGGTTCTGATCGTTCGTTTCGCCGACTTTTCCTCGCGCTTTCTGGTATCACCGGCAGCCCCGGATTTGCGGCTAATCCCGCTGGATGATGAAGCCGCCAAGCGTCTGCATAACCGGGTCGTGCTGCTATTCGCGATTGGCGCTTTCGGGTTTCTCGGGTGCAGCTTCTTCAATCTTCTGGGCTTGGATCCCGAGCTTCATTCCTTGATGGTGACCCTTGTCGGCCTGGTGCTCAGCGTCGCCGCAATCATTTCCGTATGGCAGCTCAGACAGCCCATCGGCGCGCTAATGCTGCGCCCGAACGAGGCCGGGCGGCCCCCGGGGCCCCTTGTCAAACTCTTTGCGAGAACTTGGCACCTGCCGATTATCCTCTACATCGCCGGCGTCTTTATCGTCGCGGTCGTGAAGTCCTTGGCCAACCAACCGGTGGGGGCCGCCACCGCTCTCGCCAGCCTTTTCCTCATCCTCGCGGTGCCCATCGTGGACGCGGCCGTGGGCGCGCTGATCGACGCGCTTGGTCGGCGGACGAGCGAGAACCGGAAAGTAGCAAGCCAGGAGGAAGAGCCCCTCGAAGTTGAAGGCGAAGGTGAAGGTGAAGCCGAGAGCGAGGCCGAGGCCGTTGCCATGGCCGAGGAGCACGAAAATCTCGACTTTATCCGCATTCTGCGGCGGGCATCGCGGATCGTGTTGGCCCTGGTGGTGGTCCTGCTCTTCGCCAGCCTTTGGGGTGTGGACCTGCTCAGCCTCAGCCAGCGTGGCGTGGGCGCCGTGGTCATGCGCGTGGCGCTGGACATCGGTTTCACGCTGCTTGTCGCTTATGTGGCGTGGGAAGTCGTCCGCATTGGCATCGACCGACAGCTTGCCAAGGCACCCGGTGGTGGCGAGCCCGCGGAACGGGGCAGCGAAGGCTCCGGCGCCGGAAGCCGGTTATTGACGCTCTTGCCGCTGTTTCGCCGTTTCTTCCAGATCGCCATCGCCGTGCTCGCCGCGATGATCATCCTCTCCGCGCTCGGGGTGGACATCGGCCCGCTGCTCGCCGGCGCGGGCGTGATCGGCCTTGCCATCGGTTTCGGGGCGCAGACCCTTGTGCGGGACATCGTCTCCGGCGTCTTTTTCCTGCTGGATGACGCCTTCCGGCTTGGTGAGTATGTCGACGTTGGCGACGCCAAGGGGACGGTAGAGGCCATCAACGTCCGCTCGCTGGTGCTGCGCCACCATCGCGGCCCGCTGCACACGATCCCCTTTGGCGAGATCAAGTACCTGACGAACTTCAGCCGCGACTGGGTGATCATGAAGTTGGAGTTCCGAGTGCCTTACGACACCGATATCCAGAAGGTGAAGAAGATTTTCAAGCAGATTGGCGCCGAGCTTCTGGATCACCCGCTCTATGGAGATAACTTCCTCGAGCCCGTGAAGTCCCAAGGCGTGATGCGCATGGAAGATTCCGCCATGATCCTGAGGGCGAAGTTCATGGCCAAGCCGGGTACGCAGTGGCCCCTGCGCCGGGAGGTCTTCACGCGGGTTCAACAGGCCTTCAAGGAAGCCGGCATCGAATTCGCGCGCAAGCGCGTCGAGGTGGAACTGCCACCCGACCTCAAGCTCGACGAAGAGCAGGCCCGCAAGCTCGCCGAAGCCGCCGGCGCCGCCGCGGCCGCAGCGGAGGAAGACGAGAACGCCCAACAGCCGCAAGGCACACCGAAAGCCGCGACGAGCTAGCTTCGATCGTTCAGCAGCGCCTAGGCGGGAAACTCAGGCTGGAACTGGTAGAGCCAAGTCTCCGTCAAGGGGCGATCCCCAAGGCGAAGATAAACGCGCATCTCCACCGGTTCGGCACCCTCGGCCGCAAGGTCGAATTGAATGCGCCACCTGCGCTTCGTATCCGGAACAGGCTCGTTGAAGACATAAGAGATTTCGCCGCGCGAGGTGCTGATCACCGCCTCCGGCTCGTCGTCGGGCCCAATCGCGTCGAGCGCTTCGCCCGCGAACTCCAGCATGAACTTTGTCACGCCCTCGGGCCGCGCCCGGCCGGGCTGCCCCCCTCGCCCAATCCGCGTCGCCGTGTTCACGGCCACATTTTCCGCCGGATAGGGTTCCTGGTCGACCCAGAACAAGCGGTAATTGAAGCTGTAGGCATTCCCTGCCACCGCGGGCGCCTTCGGAACCCAGAACGCACCGATATTGTCGTGGATCTCGTCGTTCGTTGGGATCTCGACAAGCTGCACCGCACCCTCGCCCCATGGCGAAAGCGGCTCGCACCAAAGCGTCGGGCGCTTGTCGTAGTGCACGCCATCCAGATAGTGCTCGAAATTCCGGTCCCGCTGCAAAAGCCCGAAGCCACGCGGATTCTCGTCCAGGAAGCTGGAGGTGATCACCCGGTCCGGATTATTAAGGGGCCGCCACAGACGCTCCCCGCCGCCGGTCCAGATCGCCAAGCCGTCGGAGTCATGAATCTCCGGCCGCCAATCCTCGCGGAAGCGGCGATTGTACTCGGCGTACCAGAACATCGAGACGATCGGCGCGATGCCAAGGCGATAGATGTCCTTGCGCAAGAAGATGTGCTGCTCCACCTCCATCACCACCGCTTCGGTGCGGTGCAAGGAAAAGCGGTAAGCGCCGACGACACTCGGCCCGTCCAGCATAGCGCTGATGATGACCGGGTCCTCCGCGTTCTCCGCGGATTCGATATAGAACTCGGTGAAGTCGGGAAACTCCTCAGGCTGCGGTGCGGCCACGTCCACTGCCAGCCCCCGCGCCGACAATCCATACTGATTCAGTTCCCCAATCGCACGGAAGTAGGACGCGCCAAGAAACGCGATCCAGTCTTGCGTCTTCCAGTCGGAGCGTTTGCGGGATTCGTGCAGCTTGAAGCCCGCGAACCCTGAGTCGCTCGGCAACTGGCGGGCAATACTATCCTCGGGCATGTCGAAATAATCGGGCGAATACAGGATCTCGCGCGACCAGCCGCGCTCGACCGCATGCATCTTCACTGCCTTGGGAAAGAAGTTGCCGAGGTGAAAGAAAGTCACCGGGAAAGCCGCCGGGCCTTCGCCGAACAAGGCCTTCGCCGTATCGAAACGGATCTTCCCATGGACCTCGTAATCGATGCGCGACACCACCTCGGGCATGGGCTGGTAAGGCGGCTGATAGGGACGCGTGGACATATCCCGCGCCCGGTCCACCAAGGCCTCGAATTCGAAGGGCTTTAGAGGCCCGAAATTCAGACCGGCCGCGCGCGCGCCGGCGATATCGAGTTGGCCCGAAAAGAGCAACGCGAGTGCGCTGGCCGCGCCGCCGCGAAGCAGGGTTCTACGCCCAAGATTTTTCATTGGTTCTCCGATGGCTCTCACGAAGTGAAATTTTACGTATACAATTGTAATGGGCCGGGTTTCTGTCAATGCCAGACCCACCAAGGGGCTCAAGGCACACCGGCGGGCGACCCTATTGTGCGGCGCCCCGTGCGCAAGCGTCACGGGGCGAGGTCGGGAAAAAGTCACGGGGGAGGCGTGGAGAGCAAGCCGGAGGGTGCTGGCGCAACAGCCTTACGGCAGCCGCCCGCCAGCTCTACGCGAAGGCGTCGGGCATGGAGTCCTTGCGCTTGGCAATAAACTCCAGCAAGGCCTCGTCGATGGCCGGGTCGATGCTTGGAGCCTCGTAGCTCTCCAGCATCTTCTTGTAGAGCCCATTGGCGCGCCTGGCAGCGTCCTGGGACCCTTCGGCCTCCCACTGTTCGTAGGAGTTATTATCGGCGGTCTTTGAGCGGTAGAAGGCGGTTTCGAAATTCGCCTGGGTATGGGCACAACCCAAGAAGTGCTTGCCGGGGCCGACCTCGCGGATCGCATCCATGGCCTGGCCGTTCTCGCTGGTATCGATCCCGCTGGCCATCACCTGCATCATTCCGAGTTGGTCGGCATCCATGACGAATTTCTCGTAGGAGCTCACCAGCCCCCCTTCCATCCATCCGGCCGAATGCAGCACGAAGTTGACACCGCCGAGCAAGGTCGGCAGCAGGGTCTGAGCACTTTCGTACGCGGCCTGGGCGTCCGGGGCCTTCGAACCGCAGAGCGAGCCACCCGAACGGAAAGGCACGCCCACGCGCCGCGCGAGCTGCGCCATACCATAGAGTGTCAGCGCCGGCTCCGGCGTGCCGAACGTGGGGGCGCCGGACTGCATCGACATGGAGCTAGCGAAGGAGCCCATCACCACCGGCGCGCCCGGGCGCACAAGCTGTGCCAAGGCCATGCCGGCCAATGCCTCCGCCAAGCTCTGGATCAGAACGCCGGCCACCGTGCAGGGCGCCATGGCACCAGATAGAATAAAGGGCGTGCAGATCACCGCTTGATTATGACGGGCATAGGTCTTCAAAGCCCCCACCATGGTGTCGTCCCAAACCATCGGCGAGTTCGCGTTGATCAGGCTGATCATCACGGTATTGTTCTCAACGAAGTCCTCCCCGAAGAGAATCTTCGCCATGGCGATGCTGTCGGCCGCCCGCTCAGGCGCAGTGACCGAGCCCATGAAGGGTTTGTCCGAGTAGCGCATGTGGCTGTAGATCATGTCGAGGTGACGCTTATTCACCGGGATGTCCGTGGGCTCGCAGACCGTACCGCCAGAGTGATGCATGGCCGGCGCCAAATAGGCGAGCTTCACGAAATTCTGGAAATCCTCGATCGTGGCGTAGCGCCGGCCACCATCCAGATCGCTCACGAAGGGCGGGCCGTAGACCGGCGCGAAGACCGTCGAGCCTTCCCCGATCCGCACGCTTCGCTCGGGATTGCGCGCATGCTGGGTGAAGGCCTTCGGTGCGTTCTCGGTCACGAGCTTGCGGCACAGCCCCTTGGGAAAATGAACGCGCTGGCCCTGAACGTCGCAACCAGCATCGCGCCAGAGGGCCAAAGCTTCCTCGTCGTCGCGAAATTCGAGGCCGATCTCCTCCAGCACTTGGTCGGCCTTGTGCTCGATCGTCTCGATTTCATCGTCGCTCAAGACCTGGAAGACGGGGATCTTCCGGGTGATATAGGGCAGCGCGTGAACGCCACCGCCCCGCCGCGCGGCGCGCCTTGCGTCGGCACCGCCCCCGCCACGCTGTCGGCGGCCGCGCCGCTCTCCCCCCTCGGCGGCAGTTTCGCTCTGGCTGGTCGAATCACCCATTGTCCCGGTCTTTCTTACTCGTCACGCGTAGAGGCCTGTTTTCGGCCGCGTGCCTCGCCCGCGCTAGCGAGGCAGCGACAGGGAAACGCGCAATCGCGGCAGCCTTTCCGGGAGGCGCCGCCACCTAGGGCAAGCACTGCGGCAAAAAGCGCCGGAAAGCTATACTGGCACAAGGCATGTCGGAATCCATGCGCGGCGTGTCGCAATCCGATTTGACCCCACCCCGCTCTTTCGCCAAGTTCGAGCGCATCCGCCAAATCGCGAGGATGCCGACGGGGTCGCTCGGACCTCGCCACCGCCTCAGTTTCGGAGAGTACGCATGGCAGAGTTCCCGGAGAAAGCGCAAGTCGTCATCGTTGGCTTGGGGGGGATCGTGGGCGCCTCGGTTGCCCACCATCTCATCGAACGGGGCTGGAGTGACATCGTCGGTATCGATAAATCCGCGATCCCGACGGACATCGGCTCCACGTCTCACGCTTCGGACTTCTGCTATGGGACCAGCCACGACTTCCTGACCTGTTGGACCACACGCTATTCCATCGACTTCTATGAGAAGATGGGCCACTACGCCAAGGTGGGCGGTCTCGAAGTGGCCCGGGTCGGCGACGACGCCCGCATGGACGAAATCAAGCGCAAGGTCGCCTCTGGCAAGGCCTTCGGCACCGGCGCGCATCTCGTCACCCCCGCCGAGATCAAGGAGAAGTTCCCGCTGATCGAGGAAGACATGGTCCAAGGCGGCATGTGGGACCCCAATGCCGGGCTCGTGGTGCCCCGCTCCCAGGTGGTCTCCGGCATCCTGGTCGAGAACGCTGAGAAGACGGGCAAGCTGAAATCCTTTGCCAACACGCCCGCCACCGGCTTCGTCATAGAGAACGGGCGGATCAAGGGTGTTGAAACCCAGCGCGGCACGATCATGGCCGACCGTGTGGTGATCTGCGCCGGGCTTTGGGGGCGGCTGATCGCGGGCATGGCCGGCGAGGATCTGCCGGTCATGCCGGTGGATCATCCCCTGCTCTGGTTCGGCCCCTACGAGGAGTTCGCGGGCACGGGTAAGGATATCGGCTACCCGCTGCTGCGCGATCAGGGCAACTCGGCCTACATGCGCGACACCGGCGACCCCAAAACCACCGAAGGCGGCATGATCGAGTGGGGCTACTACGAAGAAACGGAGCCGCGCCTGTGCCACCCGCGCGACCTCCTGGAAAAGACCGAAGCCCGCCTCTCGCCCTCGCAGCGCGACCTGGACATCGAGCAGGTCATGGAGCCCCTGGAGCGCGCGATGGAACTGACCCCGATCCTCGCGGAGCTCGGCTACGACGAAAAGCGCTCCTTTAACGGCCTGCTGCAGGTGACCACCGACGGCGGCCCCTCGATCGGCGAAAGCCAGAAGGTGCGCGGCCTGTGGTACGCGGTGGCGATCTGGGTCAAGGATGGCCCTGGCATGGGCAAGCTGCTTGCCGATTGGATGACCGATGGGCGCACCGAGATCGATCACCACGCCATCGACTACGCGCGCTTCTATCCCTTCCAGACCGACGAAGCCTTCATCCATGCCCGTTGCACCGAAACAGCGATGAAGATCTACAATCCGGCAGTCCACCCGCGCGAACCCTTCGCCGGCGGCCGGGACATCCGCCGCAGCCCCTTCTATGAGCGCGAGAAGGAGCTTGGTGGCTATTTCATGGAGCTTGGCGGGTGGGAGCGCGCCCACGGCTACGCCAGCAACGAGCACCTGCTGGCGAAATACGGCAACCAAGTGCCACAGCGCGAAAACGAGTGGGACTCCCGCCATTTCTGGCGTGTCTCCAACGCCGAGCACCTGGAGATGAGCGCCAACGTCGGCATGATCAATCTTTCGCACTTCGCGATCTACGACGTGACCGGACCGGACCACGTCAAGTTCATGGAATATCTCTGCGTCGCGAAGGTCGGCGGGGATAACCAGGTCGGCAAGGGCATCTATACCCACTTCCTCGACGAGCAGGGCATGGTCAAGGCGGATTTCACGGTCTTTCGCCTGGCCGACCGCTTCCGCTTCGTCGACGGGGCGGACGCGGGCAACCGGGACTTCGTGTACATGAAGCACATGGCCGAGGATCTGGGCTATGACGTGGAGATCACCGACGTCTCGACCGAGTTCACCACAATCGGCCTCTGGGGACCGAACGCCAGGGCAACGCTGCAGAAGCTTGTGGAGGATCCCGACAGCCTCACCCACGAGAGCTTCCCCTTCGCCTCCATCAAGCCCATCGCCATCGCGGGCAAGGATGTGGCGGCTTTCCGCATTTCCTACGTCGGTGAACAGGGCTGGGAATTGCACATGAAGTACGAGGATGGTCTGGCGGTGTGGGATGCCATCCGCGCGCTGGGCGTCATGCCCTTTGGCGTGGAGACCTATGCCAACTCCCGCAGGATGGAAAAGAGCCTGCGCCTGCAGAACGCGGACCTGTTGACCGAGTACAATCTCTTGGAAGCCGATCTTGCGCGCCCCAAGGTCAAGGAGGCGGATTTCGTCGGCAAGGCCGCCTATCTCGCGCAGCGTGCCCGGGATCACCAACCGGCGACGCTCTGCACCTTGGTGATATCGGAAAACCGGGATTCCCAAGGCGTGGACCGCTACCCGGTCGGCACCCTGCCGATCATGGACCCCCAAACCGGTGAGACCTTGGTCGACTCCGAGGGCCGCCTCTCCTTCACCACCTCGATTGCCTATGGCCCCAGCATCGGAAAGAACATTGCCCTGGGGTATCTGCCCCACGAGCATGCAGTGAAAGGCAAGAACCTGAGCGTGGAGTATTTCGGCGAAACCTACCCAGTGGAGGTAGCCGGTGTCGGCTATGAGCCCCTCTACGACCCGGAGAACCTGAAGCCGCGCAGCTAGAAAGGCTTTTGGGTTCGCACCGGCTGGCTTGCGGCTCGCCGGATCCCCCGGATCGAGGCCCTGCAAAACCCCCCTTAAGTCTGCTTGACCACCCCTGACAAGGCGCCATAATTTCGCACTCATACTTCGTATTCACTTTCTAGAGAGCGCGGGTGTCGGACTTGCTTCAACGGCTGTTGGCGGAGCGTCCCTGGCTTCTTGCCGACGGCGCCACGGGAACGAACATGTTTGCCTTGGGGCTGCAGCACGGCGATGCGCCGGAGCTGTGGAATCTCGAGCGGCCGGATCTGGTGAGCCAGCATTACCGCTCCTTCGTGGAGGCGGGGGCCGATATCGTCTTGACGAACACCTTCGGTGGCACGGCCAACCGCTTGAAGCTGCATGGCGCGGAAGACCGGGTCTTCGAGATCAACCGCCGCGCCGCCGAGCTCTTGCGGGCCGTGATAGAGGAGTCTGGCCGAGAGGTGGTCTGCGCCGGCTCCGTCGGGCCGACCGGCGACCTCTTCGAGCCCTTGGGCGCCCTCACCTATGACGAGGGCGTTGCCGCCTTCGCCGAGCAATGCCGGGGCCTGGCGGCCGGCGGCGCTGATGTGGCCTGGATCGAGACCATGTCGGCGCCCGAGGAACTGAAAGCAGCCCTGGAAGGAGCGGCTCAAGCGGAGTTGCCGGTCGTCTGCACAATGTCCTTCGACACCAACGGCCGGACAATGATGGGGTTGGCGCCCGCCCAGTTGTCGGCCCTGGCCGGCGAGCTCGCGCCCGCGCCTTTGGCGTTTGGCGGCAATTGCGGGACCGGCGCGGCCGAACTGGTGGTTGCCCTCAAGCGGATGCACGACGCGGCACGCGACACGGATGTGCTGGTCGCCAAGGCCAATTGCGGCATCCCCGAATTCGTTGGCGACTCGATCGAATACAACGGAACGCCGGAACTCATGGCACGCTACGCTGTCCTCGCCCGTGACGCCGGCGCGCGGATCATCGGTGGCTGTTGCGGCACCACGCCGGAACATATCCGCAAGATGAAGGCCGCCCTGGAAGCAACGCCTTGTCATGCCGCGCCAAGTCTGGAAGAGATCGTGGCGGAGCTTGGCGAGGTCTCAGCAAAGGGGCTGGCTGAAGCGAACGGCGAAGGCAAAGCTCCGGCACGGTCCTCTTCCCGCAGAGCCCGCCGCCGTGAACGGCCGAGCGCCTGACGACCGCCGCTTCGTTAGGCTTCAAAAACGGGCTACGTTAGCCTGATTTTCAATCATATTTCCGAATTTTATAGGCTATTCTTAATTCTTCGCTTGACTTAGACCAGTCGACGCGCCACGGCGAAATACCTCTAGAGCAAGTTCGTCCGTCTCGCCGCGCTCTCGCAACTTTTCCTCGGCCCGTTCGCGTGCCCGATGGTTCTTGCGGATGGTTTCGTAGGTCTTGACCTCACTGAAGGAGGCGAGCACCTCTTCCCGCGCGGCAAAGCAACGAAGATAGAGTTCAGCGAAATCCCGGCCAAGCACCCGCAAGCGCAGCCGTGCGTCTTCAAGAAAGCCGGAGAATCCCCAAGACCCTTCTATGGAGGCGGCAGCAGCCTCTCTCTCGGCATCGATTTCCCTGAGCAGCCGGTCGCGGGCAGCCGCAAGCTTGTCTCTGTCAGCTTGGAGCGCCAACAGCTTCAGGCGCTTTTCATTGAGAGAAAGCCTCGACAAGCGGGTAAGCGCCGCCAAGGCCTTCACTGGCTTTTCTCCGCATCGCGAGTTTCATCTCGCAGGATTTCTTCCAGCATGGCATAGCCTTCGTCCAGCGCGGCGGGTTCGTCCTTGTCCTGTCGCAGAAAAGCCTCCAGGGGTTCGTAGAGCCGTACCGCGTCGTCGACAGATTCATCGCTGCCGGGCTTGTAAGCCCCGATCCGGATCATTTCGGCCATGTCCTCGTAGGTGGCGAGATGCCGCCGTGCTTTGGCGACCAGACTGTTCTCCCGCTCGCTATTGCAGCCCGGCATTGTCCTTGAGAGGCTGCGCGCGAGATCGATAGCCGGAAAACGGCCCCGCTCCGCGATCGTGCGCTCAAGCACCACGTGCCCATCCAGGATGCCACGCACCGCGTCCGCGATGGGCTCGTTGTGGTCATCGCCTTCCACCAGCAGCGTGAACATTGCCGTTATCGAGCCGCCTTGCCCCACCTCGCCCGGGCCCGCCCGCTCCAAGAGCTTCGGCAGCTGGGCGAAGACGCTGGGAGGATAGCCCTTGGCCGCCGGCGGCTCTCCAGCGGACAGGCCGATTTCCCGAAGCGCCATGGCGAACCGAGTGACCGAGTCCATCAGGCAAAGGACGTGGCGCCCGGAATCGCGAAACGCTTCGGCGATGGCGAGGGTGAGATGCGCCGCCTGTCGTCGCATCAGCGGCGGCTCGTCGGAAGTCGCGACAACGACGACCGAGCGCGCCAAACCCTCGGGGCCGAGATCGTCCTCCAGCCAGTCCCGCACTTCCCGGCCGCGCTCTCCGATCAAACCGATGACGTTCACTTCGCTGCCCGCGTGGCGCGCCAACATGGAAAGCAGCACGGATTTGCCCACGCCCGAGCCCGCGAAGATGCCAAGGCGCTGTCCCTCGCAACAACTTGTGAAGGTATTCATGGCCCTGACACCCAGATCGAGTTTATCGGCGATCCTTCGGCGCCGATGGGCTGGCGGAGGACCCCCCAACAAGGGCCGGGGCCGATCGCCCGGCGAAAGCGGCCCCTTGCCGTCCAGGGGATTTCCAAGGGCATCCACCACGCGGCCCAGCCAAAGGTCGCTCGGCCACACCACAGCCTCGTTCTGCACCAGTTCGACCTTGCACCCCAAACCGATACCCTCAAGGGGACCTAAAGGCATCAGAAGGGATTTGCGCTCGCGAAAGCCCACGACCTCACAGAGAGTTCTTTTCCCGTCACGCAGTACGATTTCGCAGCGCGCGCCAATCGCTAGAGCGTGATCCAGCCCAAGCACTTCCACGGTCATGCCCAGCACGCCCGTCACGCGACCGTGGAGCCGGTGCGCGGGAAGCCGGTCGACTTCCGTTGCCGCGGTGATGAGGGGAGAATTCACGCCGTATTTGCCTTCGACTTCCGATCGCGCGGTCGTGGGTAAAGTTTGCTCCCCGGCCGTAAAGCTTCGGTAAATCGCTTGCCTGCTATCGAAACCATCAGGTAAGCATTTCTTAACGAACCGGACCTAGGTTGGTTAACTTCAACGGGACGTAGTTTGCTCCAAGGGAATATTCGATGCGCGTTTTGCTTGTAGAAGACGATGTGACTGTTGCCCAGAGCATAGAAATGATGCTCAAGTCCGACGGGTACGTATGCGACGTCACCGACATGGGCGAAGACGGTCTGGAGATCGGCAAGCTCTACGACTACGACATCATCATCCTCGATCTGATGCTTCCCGACATCGACGGGTACGAGGTGCTGCGTCGGCTGCGGGCGGCGCGCGTGAAGACGCCGATCCTGATCCTATCAGGCCTGACCGGCCTCGACGAAAAGATCAAGGGTCTCGGCTTTGGCGCGGACGACTATCTCACCAAACCCTTCGATAAGCGCGAACTGATCGCCCGTATTCAGGCCATCGTTCGGCGCTCCAAGGGCCATTCGGACTCCCTGATTGAGACCGGCAAGCTGACGGTCAATCTGGACACCCGGACCGTGGAGGTTAGTGGCCATCCGGTGCACTTGACGGGCAAGGAGTACGGCATTCTGGAACTCTTGTCCCTGCGCAAGGGCACGACCCTGACCAAGGAAATGTTCCTCAATCATCTCTACGGCGGCATTGACGAGCCGGAACTGAAGATCATCGACGTCTTCGTGTGCAAGCTGCGCAAGAAGCTGTCGAACGCGACCGGCGGCGACAACTACATCGAAACTGTGTGGGGCCGCGGCTATGTACTGCGGGAACCGGCGGAGGCTAAACCGGCCGAAGCGCGCCGCCTAGCGGGCTGAATTCCCTTACCATGCTCCACTGGAGCGCTATCGGAAAAAGCCGGCCACTTGCGCCGGCTTTTTTCGTATAGCGGCTCAGCCGGCAGCGGCGATCTTCGAGGTTTCGCCAGCCGGCTCGTAAATCCCCCGATGGCCGACGATCGTCTTGAACTTGTCGGAGAACCGGCGTGCCCTTGATCTTCTCGATCCGATACTCCGATCTCGGGGACGCGCGGACAAGCTCGACGACAGAAAGCTGCGGGATCGCGAAACGCTCACCTGCACAGCCGACGATTAGCGCCGATACGATGGCCAGGGTGAGCGGGATCTTGATGGTGAACTTGCTGCCCTGGCCCGGCCAGGAATTCAGTTCGATCGTGCCACCGATCTTCTCGATGTTGGTCCGAACCACGTCCATGCCAACACCCCGGCCCGAGACGCTGGTGACCTGCTCGGCGGTGGAGAATCCCGGCTTGAAGACGTACTGCATGATTTGCTGGTCGGGCAGCCCCTCCAAATCCGCTTCGCTCGCCAGTCCTTGCGAGAGGATCTTGTCCCGGATTTTCGCGACGTTCAGCCCGCGCCCGTCAGGGAGACAATCTCCGGCGTGACCTCCAGTTCGCCATCGCGCAGCCGGCCCAGCACGTTCTCGCCCGCGTGCGCCACCGCCTCGAGGCGCGGCAACCCCAGGAAGCCGCAGGTGCCCTTGATGGTGTGAACCAGGCGAAAGATGTTGGACAGCAACTCCTGGTCGTTCGGATGGCGCTCTAGCTTCACAAGCTCCGTATCCAGGAGCCCGAGGCCTTCGTTCGTCTCCGTGAGGAACTCGCTTAGAAGATCGTCCATGGGGGCTTGCTCTTCCCTTCGCGGCCAGGGCTGGCTCTACTGGCTGGAAAGCTCACGCTCACAGAAACACATTAAGATGCTATTACTCGGAAAAATTGTGTCAGCTCGCGCCATAATGGCATCGCTCTATGATTCTAAGAATGAGTCGCATTTACGGCGTGGATCGCTAATCTGCCCGGATGCGTAATCCGCGACCCCGGCAAGCGAGACGGCTTGCACCGTGACCGATAGCTTGAATTCCTTCGGGCCTGGGATGGTTCCCGAGGCCGCTGGCCGGTCCGTACGCCGATACCGGCACCGACAAGGCCTCGTCACCTGGACGGCGGCGCTGATCGCGGGCCTCTTCGCACTTCCGGTCTTGACCGTGTTCTCGCAAATTTTCCTGCCGGCGCAGACCGAAGGCCTCTGGGCGCACCTGCTCTCGACCGTACTGCCGAGTTATCTATGGAACACGCTGTGGCTCGTTCTGATCGTCGGCGCCGGGGTGCTGGTCATTGGAACGACAACCGCGTGGCTGGTCACCATGTGCCGCTTTCCGGGGCGGAGGATCTTCGAGTGGGCCTTGACCCTGCCGCTGGCGGTGCCTGCCTACGTGATGGCCTACACCTACACCGATTTCCTGCAGTTCACAGGCCCGGTCCAGACAGGGTTGAGGGGCATCTTCGGCTGGGGCCCCAGGGAATATTGGTTTCCCAATGTGCACTCCGTGGAGGGCGCGGGCCTGATGTTGATGCTGGTCCTTTACCCCTACGTCTATCTGCTCGCGCGCGCGGCCTTTCTCGAGCAATCGGTCTGCGCTCTGGAGGTTAGCCGTACCCTCGGCTGCAACGCCTGGTCGAGCTTCCTGCGCGTCGCCTTGCCCCTGGCCCGCCCGGCAATTTTCGGCGGCGCGCTCTTGGCGGTGATGGAGACCTTGGCGGACTTCGGGACAGTCTCATATTTCGGCGTGAAAACCTTCACCACGGGGATTTACAGGGCTTGGTTCTCCATGGGCGATCAGACGGTTGCAGCCCAGCTTTCCGCGGCGCTTTTGACCTTCGCTCTCTTGGTCTTGGTCTTGGAGCGGCGCACACGCGGCGAACGGAGGTTTCACCAGGCCACAAACCGCTATCAAGAGCTTCCGGGCTACCGTTTGGGGCCTTGGCGCGGCCTGCTGGCGTTCTTCGCGTGCGGCCTTCCGTTGCTGCTGGGCTTCCTGCTGCCGGCCGGAATTTTGCTCCGCCTATCCTTGCTCCAGGGCGATGCCCAATTTGGCGCGCGCTATCTAGAACTCGCCGGGAACTCCTTCCTGCTGGCGGCGGTTACAGCGATCCTGGCGGTGATCCTGGCCATCGTCATCGCCTATGGCGCACGCGTTCGTCCGACCCGGCTCGGCATTTTCGCAGGACGCATCGCCGGGCTGGGCTACGCCGTGCCAGGCTCGGTCATCGCGGTGGGCGTGATGCTGCCCTTCGCCCTCTTCGACCGCACGCTCGATGCCTGGATGCGCGAGACCTTCGGGCTGTCCACGGGCCTCCTTCTCACCGGAGGGATCACGGCCCTGATTTTCGCCTATCTCGTGCGCTTTCTCGCGGTCTCGCTGCAATCCGTCGAAGCGGGCCTGGGCAAGATCCGGCCCAGCATGGAAGATGCCGCGCGCAGCCTTGGCCGCACGCCCGCGCAAACGCTCCTGCAAGTGCATGCCCCGCTGATGTGGGGAAGCCTTTTGACCGCGGGCCTGATTGTCTTCGTGGACGTCATGAAGGAGTTGCCGGCGACCCTCATGATGCGGCCTTTCAATTTCGATACCCTCGCCGTTCAAGCCTATAACCTGGCGGCGGACGAGCGCTTGGCGGAGGCCGCGACCCCCGCGCTGGTCATCGTGGCCGTCGGCCTGCTCCCGGTCTTGCTCCTGTCCTACGGGATCGCCCGATCCCGCGCGGGACACGGGTAGTCCGACGAGCGCTGCTCAAAAAAATGCCCCGCCCACGCGTGACGCGGGCGGGGCAGTCTGGATTGTTCTTAACGCCCGGGCCTATTTCCAACCCGCGCGGTCGAAGACCATCTGAGCCTCAGACTGATTCTTGCCGTAGACGGAAACGTTAATCTCGTCGACCTTCGGATCGCCAAGCGACTCAAGCTCCGGGTTTTCCAGCACACCGGCAACCACGGGGTACTCGTTGTTGCCGTTGGCGAGGTAGCCCTGAGCGGTGTCGCTGGCCAAGTATTCGAGGAACTTGACGGCAGCTTCGCGGTTCGGCGCGGTCTTCACGACACCGGCGCCCGAGATATTCGCGTGCACGCCCCGGTCATCCTGGTTCGGCCAGATCACGCCCACCTTCTCGGCGATCGCGCGATCATCCGGGTCGTCCGAGCGCATCAGCCTGACATAGTAGTAGGTGTTCCCAACCGCGATTCCGCATTCGCCCGAGGCGACAGCCTTAATCTGGTCCGTATCGCCCCCTTTCGGGTCCCGGGCGAAGTTCGCCACCACGCCTTCGGCCCATTTCTCCGCTTCCTCGGCACCGTGGTGCTCGATCATCGAGGACATCAGCGAAAGATTGTAGATGTTCGAGCTCGAACGGATACAGACCAGGCCCTCGTACTTCGGATCCGCGAGATCTTCGTAGTCTTTCAGGTCCGCGACATCCACATTCTCCTTGTTGTAGTAGATGACACGGGCTCGCGTTGAGAATCCGTACCACAAGCCATCGGGGTGACGCAGGTACTCGGGAACGCGGGCATCCAGTTCGGCCGATTCGACGGGCTGGAACAATCCGGCCTCCTCGGCACGCCACAGCCGGCCGGCATCGACGGTGATAAGCAGGTCCGCCGGGCTGCTCGCCCCCTCATTCTTGATGCGCTCGATCAGGGCGTCGGCCTTACCCTCGATGCGATTGACCTTGATCCCCGTTCGCGCCTCGAAATCCGAGTAAAGCCGCTCATCCGTCTGGTAGTGACGGGAGGAATAAAGATTGACCTCATCGGCGGCGTAGGCGCCATGAGCCACGCCGAGGCCTATTCCGAAGACCGCCACGGCGGCTGCGCGGCGAAGATTCACGATGTGCATGTCTTTCTTTCTCCCAAGGGGGTCTTTCGTCCTGCAATTGAGCCCGCCCGCCACGGGTGAGCCATGATTTAAAGCAAGCTGCGAATGCGAACCACTCGCATTTGATCGAGATATAATGAGAATTATTCGCAACTGTCAAGCGCCTCTTACGAGATATACGCGGCCCAGGAAACCGGCGTCCCCGGAAACCGAAGCGGCAAGCGCCGGCAGCATCCCTCGGTCGAGCCGATCGCCACCGCTTGCGGGCCCCTGTCTTCTTGGGCCAATATCGCTCGCGATGCCATATCGCGACCGTCAAACCGGGGCCGGCGAATGCCCGCGACCGAAGCTGTCCTGTCTAATAGGAACCACGCCTTGTGATTAGCAAGGTCTTCAATGCTGCGCGGTGGAGGGTGAAAGCCCTTCTCGAACGTGGGCTGAGGCCTAGGCAAGCGGCGATCCTGATGTACCACCGGATCGCGCGGCCCGGTGACGACGATGTTTGGGACCTTTGCGTCACGCCGGAGCATTTTCAGGCTCAATTGGAGGTCATGAAGCGCCGGGGACCGATCCTCCCGCTCGGCGAGCTGCTTCGGAAGCTCGACGATGGCACGCTGCCGCGCGGTGCGAGCGCCATCACCTTCGACGACGGCTACCTTGACAATGCGACAGCGGCCCTTCCCATCCTGGAAGCCATGGACGCGCCGGCGACTATCTTCGTGGCAAGTGCGGACGTCGGTCGGGGCACAGCATTCTGGTGGGACCGCCTGATTTCCTGGCAAGGGGACAGAGCGTCGCTACCCGGGCCAATCCGCCTTTCCTCCCCCAGCGCGGCGCGGGACTGGACGGATGAGGAAGAGCGCGCGCGTTCGCGCGAGGGCTTGAACCAATCGCTGTGGGAATGGCTGGCGCCACTGCCAAACGAAGAGCGCGACGCGCGGATCACGGATCTGGAGCAGCAGGCTGGCCGCTCGGATCGGAACCGCCCCCCTCCTCCGCTTCTCGCACCAGACGACGTCGCTCGGCTCGCGGCCCACGAACTGATTGAAATTGGCGGGCATACCGCCACCCATCCGCATCTGAGCTGGCTTTCGGCGAAGGAACAGCGAGCGGAAATCCAGGGCGGCAGGGAAGCTCTGGAAACTTGGACAAACCGGCCCGTCACGGGGTTTTCCTATCCCTTCGGAAATCACAATCAGGATAGCCAGAGGATCCTCCGAGACCTCGGCTTCCGCTATGCGACAGCGAACGTCTTCGACACGCTAACCGCCAGGAGCGACCGCTTTGCCCTGCCCCGGCTTTATGCGCGCAATCTGGACGCGGACGGCTTTGCCAAGGAGGTCTTCTGGCGGGCCGGGTGACTTTAAACCAATGCAGTGTGGGTGATCAGCCCGCCGAAGCGGAATTGGCGAGACGCACCGATAGTTTAACCTGGTCCGGCGTGTCTAGCCCGAGGACGAGTTCGCCGCCAAGCCTGCGCGCTACCAAGGCCGTGAAGTAGGCCTGGACCGAGCGCGGCGTCAGTTCATCGACATCGAAATCCGGCGCTAGGGCTTGCAGGGTCTCCTCGCGCAGCCGCGCCTCCGTGCCCCGCGCGATTGTCTCCACCTCCAAGGCGCCCTCGGCTTCGCGCATGACGACTTCAATCCGGCCGCCACGCGCCAAGGCTTCCTCGGCTAGGGCCAGCATGTTCAGCAGCAGCTTCGTGACACCCAAGGGCAGGCCGCCGTCCGGCAAGAGCGCCGGCCAATCCACGTCTATCTTGCTGTGAGCGAGCAAGGCGTCCGCGTGCTTGCGGGCATCGCTGAACTCAACGGAGCGCCCGCCGGCCGCGCCGTAGGCCAGACGGTAGAACTGCAAGACGGTCGCGGCTTGCTGCGCGCTGCGCCCGGCGAGCGCAACCGCCTCGCGGGCCATATCTTGCGCGTCCTCGTCCTCCAGAAGCTCCATGCCGTTGTTCACGGCCCCGACAGGACCGACCAGATCGTGACACAGCTTGGAGCACAGCAGTTCCAGAACCGAAAGATCGACGTTTGCCGGCCGCATCCCCGCCTCTTCCCTTCGTTATCATCAAGCGCCCTTGGGCTCACACTATTGCAACCGTTTTCACAAGTCCACGCGCATAAGGGTACGAAATACCATCCTAATTCTCTGACGGGCGATGCTTGTCGCAGCAATCTCAACTTTGGTCGCTCTTGGTGGTTTTTGCGCGGAGCGCTGATCTATACACTATGTATAAACTGCAAGATGCGAGGCCGTTTCTTGTCCGCTGGACCGACTGGATGACCCAGAACCTTGTGCCTGGGATGCTCGTGAGGCATCCAATGGAGCCGGACTGGGGTCTCGGCCAAGTTCAGTCAGTCATCGGCAACCGGGCGACGATCAATTTTGAGAACATGGGAAAGCTGCTGATCGACCTTTCGGTGGTAAGCTTGACGCCAGCAGAGATAGCTAGCGACGAGTCCGGCCCCACGACTTGAACAAAACCTCACCTCCAACGATAAAGATGCCCATGCTGGACGCGAAAAGCGGCGATAAACCGATCCAACGTCAAATCCACCCCGGGGCCGGCCGGCGAAAGGCACCCTTGGTGCCCAAGGGCCGGCAGGTAGAACCTGAGGCGCTTGCCGAGGTACAAGCCCTCTTGGGCGCGCGGCCGCGCCGGCGCGATCTGCTGATCGAGCATCTGCATCTGCTGCAAGACCAATTCGGACACCTCTCCGCGAGCCACCTCGCCGCTCTGGCGGCCGAAATGGGCCTGCCCATGGCGACGATTTTCGAAACCGCAAGCTTCTATGCCCACTTCGACATCGTGCTGGACGGCGAGGCACCGCCCCCGGCCGTGACCGTTCGCGTCTGCGATTCCTTGACCTGCGAGATGTTGGGCGCCCAAGACTTGCTGAGAGACCTGCCCGGCGCGCTGGGCCCGGAAGTGCGCGTGGTCCGCGCCCCTTGCATGGGCCGCTGCCAGTCCGCACCCACGGCGGAGGTCGGGCACCGGCACGTGGACGAGGCAACGGTGGACTCCATTGTCAGCACCGTTGAATCGGACGAGCGTTCCCCGATCGTGCCGGGCTACATGGACTTCGAGAGCTACAGGGCGGCCGGCGGTTATGCCCTGCTTGAGGACTGCCTCGCTGGAAAGCGCGACCCCGATGAGATGATCGCCACCTTGTCCGCATCGAATCTGCGGGGCCTGGGCGGCGCGGGCTTTCCACTTGGGCGCAAGTGGTCGATCCTTAAGGAGCAGCCCGCCCCGCGCCTGATGACCATCAACGGCGACGAGGGCGAGCCAGGAACCTTCAAGGACCGGCACTATTTGGAAAGCGACCCCCACCGCTTCCTGGAAGGCACCCTCATCGCCGCTTGGGCTACCGGCTGCGAGCACTGCTATATCTACATGCGCGACGAGTACCCAGCCGTCTTGAAAATCCTGGATACCGAGCTGCCCAAGCTGGCGGCGGCGGGACTGGCCGACCACTGTCCCCTAGAGGTGCGGCGGGGCGCGGGCGCCTACATCTGCGGCGAAGAGTCGGCCATGATCGAGTCGATCGAGGGCAAGCGCGGGCTGCCGCGCCATAAGCCACCCTTCGTGGCACAGGTGGGGCTCTTCGGCCGGCCAACCCTGAACCACAACGTCGAGACGGTCTTCTGGGTCCGCGAGATCGTCGAGAAAGGCGCTGAGTGGTTCGCGGGCCAAGGCATGAACGGGCGGCAAGGCTTGCGCTCCTTCTCGGTTTCTGGCCGGGTGCGGGAGGCGGGCGTTAAGCTGGCCCCCGCTGGCATCACCGTCGCTCAGCTGATCGAGAACTACTGCGGCGGCATGGCGCCGGGCCATGAGTTCCGCGCCTACCTTCCCGGCGGAGCTTCGGGCGGAATACTGCCCGCCAACATGAACGACATTCCCTTGGACTTCGGCACCTTGGAAGAGCATGGCTGCTTCATCGGTTCGGCTGCCATCGTGGTGCTGTCCGACCAAGACGACCTGAAGGCCGCGGCGCTCAACCTCATGCGGTTTTTCGAGGATGAATCCTGTGGTCAGTGCACCCCTTGCCGGAACGGCACCGAGAAGGCGGTCGCGTTGATGAGTCAGGAGACCTGGGACGGCGAGCTGCTTTCGGAACTCGCGCAAGTGATGCGGGACGCCTCGATCTGCGGGCTCGGTCAAGCCGCACCGAATCCCCTGCTCTGCCTGTTCCGCTATTTTCCGGAGGAGCTGTGATGCCCGAAGGTTCGATGATCGCCAAGACCGTCAGCTTTGTCTTGGATGGACAGACCGTCGAGGCCCTGCCGGGCGAGACGATTTGGCAAGCAGCGCAGCGCCTGGGAACCCGTATACCGCATCTCTGCCATTCCCCCGAGCCCGGTTACCGGCCGGACGGAAACTGCCGCGCCTGCATGGTGGAAGTGAAGGGTGAGCGCGTACTGTCCGCGTCTTGCGTGCGAGTTCCGACCGAAGGCATGGAAGTTTCCACCGCGAGCGAGCGCGCGACGAAGTCCAGGGAGCTTGTCTTCGAGCTCTTGGTCGCCGATCAGCCGAAGCAGGATCGTGCCCACGATCCGGAGTCGAAGTTCTGGACCTGGGCGAGCGATATCGGGGTGACGGAAAGCCGCTTCCCGGCCCGTACTCAGCCGGCACCGGACAGCAGCCATCCAGCCATGGCAGTCAATCTCGACGCCTGCATCCACTGTAATCTTTGCGTCCGGGCCTGCCGCGAGGTGCAGATGAACGATGTCATCGGCATGGGCTTCCGGGGGCACGGGGCGAAGGTGATCTTCGACTTCGGTGATCCCATGGGCGAGAGCACCTGCGTTGCCTGCGGAGAATGCGTGCAGGCCTGCCCCACCGGCGCCTTGATGGAGGCCAACCTGCTAGACGCGGATGGCCGGCGGACGGTCTTCGCGGACCGCACGGTGGACACGCTTTGTCCCTACTGCGGCGTGGGCTGCCAGACCAAGGTGCACGTCAAGGACGACCGGATCGTTCAGATCGACGGCCGGGACGGCCCCGCCAACCGCAACCGCCTCTGTGTCAAGGGGCGTTTCGGCTTCGACTACATAACCCATCCTCACCGCCTGAAAACTCCACTGATTCGCCGTGAAGACGCGCCAAAGCGCTGGGACGATCAGGTGGACCCGGCCAATCCCCTCACCCATTTCCGCGAAGCGACCTGGGAAGAAGCCTTGGAGCGCGCGGCCGGCGGCCTCAAGCAAGTGCTCGACCGCGACGGCAGCCCGGCCCTTGCAGGGTTCGGATCGGCCAAGGGCAGCAACGAAGAGGCCTATATCTTTCAGAAGCTGGTCCGCCAGGGCTTCGGCACGAACAATGTGGACCACTGCACGCGGCTCTGCCACGCGTCCTCCGTCGCCGCCTTGATGGAAGGAATCGGGTCCGGCGCGGTGACGGCGCCCTTCACCGCCGCGCAAGACAGCGACTGCATCATCGTAATCGGCGCGCGGCCAGCGCAGAACCACCCGGTGGCGGCGACCTTCCTGAAGAACGCGGCCAAACGCGGCGCCAAGCTGATCGTCATGGATCCCCGTCGCCAGATGCTCTCCCGTTACGCCGACCACATGCTGCAGTTCAAGCCGGGCAGCGACGTCGCCCTGCTGAACGCCATGATCCACACCATCGTCGAGGAAGACCTGGTGGACCGGCAGTATGTCCAGGCCAACGTCTCGGGCTACAAGGAACTAAGCGAAAAGATCGCCGCCTTCGCGCCCGAGCGCATGGAGGAGGTCTGTGGCATCCCAGCCGAAGAGATCCGCGAGGTGGCGCGTCTCTACGCCCGCTCCGAGCGCTCGATCATCTTCTGGGGCATGGGCATCTCGCAACATGTCCACGGAACCGACAACGCGCGCTGCCTGATCTCGCTTGCGTTGATCACGGGCCAGGTGGGCCGCCCGGGCACAGGGCTCCACCCCCTGCGCGGTCAGAACAACGTGCAAGGCGCGTCCGACGCCGGCCTGATCCCGATCGTTTATCCCGACTACCAGTCCGTGGAGAACGCCGAGGTGCGGGCCAAGTTCGAGACCTTGTGGGGACGCGAACTGGATCCCAAGCGCGGCCTCACCGTTGTCGAGATCATGAACGCCATCAACGCCGACGAAATCAAGGCCATGTACATCCTCGGCGAGAATCCCGCCATGTCGGACCCGGATCAGTCCCATGCCCGTCAAGCACTGGCGAAGCTGGAGCATCTGGTGGTTCAGGACATCTTCCTGACCGAAACAGCTTGGCACGCGGACGTGGTTCTGCCCGCCTCCGCCCACGCGGAGAAGCTCGGCACCTTCACGAACACGAACCGGCAAGTGCAGCTCGCGCGCCCGGCCGTGCCCCTGCCCGGCGAGGCCCGCCAAGACTGGGAGCTGGTTCAGGAAATCGCCCAGCGCATCGGCCTTGATTGGTCCTACGGCGGCCCGGCAGATGTCTTCGCCGAGATGGCGCTGGTCATGCCCTCGCTCACGAACATTACCTGGGAACGGCTGGAGCGGGAGGACGCGGTTACCTATCCGGTGGATGGACCCGACCAGCCTGGCAACGAGATCATGTTCGGCGACGGCTTCCCAACCGCCGACCGCCGTGGCCGCGTCGTGCCGACGGAGGTCTTGCCACCGGCGGAGCTCCCGGACAGCGATTTCCCCTGGGTGCTGACCACCGGCCGGATGCTGGAGCATTGGCACACCGGCGCCATGACACGCCGCGCCGCGGTGCTCGACACCTTGGAGCCGGAGGCCGTTGCCTCCATCAATCCCCGGGAGTTCGAGAAGAAAGGCCTCGAGCCTGGACAAGATGTTGTGGTCTCCACACGGCGAGGCCGCATTCGCCTGAAACTGCGTAAGGACCGCGACGTGCCCGAGGGCATGGTCTTTATTCCCTTCTGCTTCAACGAAGCGGCGGCGAACATGCTGACCAACCCCCAGCTTGACCCCTTTGGTAAGATCCCGGAGTTCAAATTCTGCGCCGCGCGGATCGATCCAGTCGGCGCGGAAGCGGCGGTCGAGGCGTGAAGGAAGCCGGCCGGCGCATAGCCTGGGCGCTTATCCTTTTCCTCGGAGTTTCCTTCCCCGCTCAGGGTCAGAGCATCGAGGAGCTTTCGGCGCCAACCCAACTGCTCTTCGAGGCCGCGGCGACCGGGAACGCGGAACTCGCGGCCTTCGCCCTGGAAAAGGGCGGTGACCCCAATGCCGAAGCCCCAGACGGGCGCGGTCCGCTACATCTTGCCAGCGAGGCCGGTTTCGCCGAGGTTGCCAACGTTCTGGCCGCCGCCGGGGCCGATCTCGAGAAGCCCGGAGGCCGTCGCGGGGAAACGCCTCTGATCATCGCCGCCCGCCGCGGCTGGCGTCCGGTTGTTGCCACCCTGCTGGAGGCCGGCGCCGCCATCGACGCACGAGACGGCGCGCGCGGCAACACCGCCCTGATCGCTGGCGCCCTGGACCGGGCCGCCGTTCCGGTAGTGGCTGAACTTCTCGCCCGCGGCGCGGACCCGAATATCCAGGCGAACGACGGAATGACCGCCTTGATGGCGGCGGCGCGGGCAGGCGCGGACGGCAGTGTTGCCCTGCTGCTCGATGCGGGCGCCGATCCCTCGGCGCACGGCGGCACCGGTGCCACGGCCCTGCACCTCGCGGCCGGCGGCGGCAGGACTGAAGCGATCGAACTGCTGGTGGAAGCGGGCGCCCCCCTGGACGCGCGCGACGAGGACGGCGCGAGCCCGATCGGCGAAGCGGTGGCTGCTGAGGAGGCCGGCAGCCTGCGCGCGCTCCTGGATTTAGGGGCCGACCCCAATCAGCCAGGGCGCCGGGACATGCGGCCCCTGCACCTCGCCGCCCAAATCGGCGACCTTGCGATCCTGGAAACCCTCCTTGAGAAAGGCGCCGATCCGAACTCTCGCGACGCCAAGGGAAATACCCCACTGATGTACGCCGCCAACCGCGGGTTCCTGTCTGGCGTACGGCGTCTCATCGCCGCGAACGCAGACGTTAACGCTACAGCCAACGACGGCTGGACCGCCCTGGAAGCCGCCGCGATGATCGGCGACGAAGAGATCGCTCAAGATCTGCGCGCCGCCGGGGCGGAACGTTAGTCCGATAGCTGTGAAAGTTCTATAAAACAGCGGCTTTGGGCGTAAAGCTTTCCTAATCGCCTAAGCGCACGTTCGGGCTGGAGAAATTCGCGCCGGCACCGGGCTCGATCTGCTGAAGAACAACGCCGGCGATCACGGCCAATGCGATCGCGCCAATCAAGCCAGCCAAAAACGCTTTCATTTCATACCCCTTCCACTGTTTCCACCCAGAGCGTCTCAAGTACGCAGTTTTAGTCTTCCGGAGCCGCCGCCACCTTCAGGTATGCCAAGAGAGCGGCAATGTCCTCCGGGTTCCCGAGGCGTTGGATCGGCATCTTCGTCCCCGGTGTGTAGACGTCCGGCCCCTCCGTAAATAGCCGCGCAATGGTTTGCTCATCCCAAATGATATCGCTGCCGTCAAGAGCGTCTGAGTAGGTGTAGTCCGGAACGGTTCCCGCCCGGCGCCCGAAAACGCCATAAAGAGAGGGTCCCGCCCGCCGCCCCGCACCCGGACGCACGGCGTGACAGACACCGCACTTGCGATACACCTCAGCCCCGCGCCGCACCAAGGGATCGTCGGACTCCAGGACAAAGCCCGTCCCGTTCCCGTTCTCCAGCGACTGCCCAACCTCCTTGCCCTCGACAACGTTCCAGATCCGCACCACCTCGTCGGCACCCGCGGAATACAGTCGCTGTCCGTCGGGCGAATACGTCAGCGACCAAACCGGCCCGCGGTGTCCATGCAGAATTGCCGTGGTCTCACCCGATTCCAAGTCCCAAAGCTGAACGATCTGATCACTGCCCGCCGAGGCGGCCTGCTGGCCGTCCGGAGAGATCGCCACGGCGAAGAGAGGCTCGGCATCTTCCCTTAGGATCGTCGGGCCATTGCTCCTGGCCTCTTCCTCCAGGGACCACAGCATCAGCCGGCCATCAACACCGCCCGCGAGAAACCCCCGGTCGTCGCCGGTGAAGGAGACCGACGTGAGCGCCACCGATTGGCCCTCGAAAACAGCCAGGGCCGTGCCGTCGTTCACCCGCCACAAGCGGGTCGTGCCGTCATGGCCGACGCTCAAGAGCAGGTCACCGTCCGAGGAAAACGCTACGGCGTTTACGTTATTCTCGTGGCCGCGCAGCACCTGAAGCTCCTCGAAGCTATCGAGGGACCAGATGCGTATGGTCCGGTCCCACCCGGCCGAGGCGGCAAGCCGCCCATTTGGCGAGATTTCAACGTCCCGCACCTTGCCCTCGTGCCCTTCCATCCGGGCCAACTCGGCACCATCGTTGAGCGACCAGACCCGTAAGATGCCATCGTCGCCCGACGAAATCCCCCGCTCGCCATCCGGCAGGAAAGCCACCGCGTTGACCGGGCCGTTGTGGCCATCCAACACGGCAAGCGCCCGTTGGCTTTCGATATCCCAGAGGATCGCTGTGTAGTCGAAGGCCCCGGACAAGGCCCGGGTGCCATCCGGCGATACGGTCACCGAGGTCACGAAGCCACCGTGCCCGCGCAATTCAGCCTGCCCCTGCCCAGGCGACAGCACGAATGCCGCAGCGAGCAGGATAAAACCTAAGAGGAAGCGGCCCGTGGTACGGCTCCGGACTTTGGATTGCGTCTGATCGATCATCGCTGCCTATGCTTGCCTCGATGCTTCGCCTTACTCAATCTCGACGATTTCGCGGCGCACGGTCTTGCCATAGCTACGAACCAGCCCCGGCACCAAGCCGTTTCCGATCCTTGAGGGGTCCACGTCGGCCATGGGGGCGGTGGCATCGCCCTTCCAGATCACCTCGCCCGTTTCGAGATCGCGCAGGACCGCGTCGACGGTCAAGCTTCCAACGCCTTCGATCTGCTGGCGCGATAGGGGAACGCCAATGCGCTCATCGCTGAGCTGGGTCTGCCGTTGGATACGGGGATTGATGCCCTCGCGTTGTGTATAGGTGTCCGTGCCGTCGAGACCCGGCACGCGCAGCCGCCCATCCTGAATCGTTGTGTCGACCATCAGCTTCAATGGCGCATCATCCATCACCAGCACGCCCCTCTGGCGCAGGCCCGCGATCACCCGCTCCAAGACTCCCAAACTGAGGTCCGAATCGTCATAGGAGTCGACGCTGATCGGAAAGCCTTCGGGCAAGTTGCGGTAAAGGGCCGCGTTCACCACCCCCTGCTCCGCGACAGCCAGTGGCATGTTCATCGCGGCGATGGCGAAACCTATCAGAAGGCCGAAAGTGAGGTTCCTGATACGCGGGCGCAAACTTCCCCTCCCAATAGCCGTGGTCCCGTGCAAGTGGGCCTCGCCCGGCCAGCCGGAGTCAAGAGCGGGATTTGGGACCGGGGGCCGAATGGCTGCCCTGCCACCGGCCCCCGCGCCCGATTACTCCGCCGGATGAGCGGCCGGTTCGTGGGCCGACTCGCCCAGGGTTTCCGCGACCCAGATATTGTGGTGCTCGCGGGCCCAGTTAATGTCCACCTTGCCGCTGCCCATGGCGGCAAAGGCGCCTTCCATGCCCACGGAGCCGATGTAGATGTGGGCAAGGATCACCGCGATCATCACGACACCCACCACGGCGTGCCAGACGGTGCTCAACTGCATCTCCATAATGGGCGAGACTTCCGTCGGCAGCGAGAAGCCGATGCTATTCAGGATGTTGAATGTCTTTGCCCAAACCGGCATCTCGAAGGGGAACATGAGCGAAAGCCCGGAAAGGGAGAGGCTAAGCCCACCGAGCACGACGAGCCAGAAGATAAGCTTCTGCCCGGCGTTGAACTTCTTCGAAGGCGGGTGGACCCCCTTCATGAAGATGCCCCCGCCCTTCGCCAACCAGATGAGGTCGTACTTGTTGGGAATGTTGTGGCGGACCCAGATGATGAACATCAACGCCACACCCAGCATGAAGGGGAAAGCAATATAGTTGTGGGCATACTTCCCGGCGATGGTGAGGGTCGCGAAGATCTCCTTCCCGAACAAGGGCATCAGGAAGTACTTGCCCCACAGGATGTTGATCCCGGTGATGGCGAGTACGATGAAGGAGACGGCGGTGATCCAATGCACGAAACGCTCGAAGCCGCCGAAGCGCTCGATCGTTTCGCCTGTCGGAGAGGGACCCGCGTCGATCTTGATCCGCCCGCGCAGCAGGAAGAACAGCGCCAACAGCGCGATCATTCCCAACAAGACCCAAGCGCCGTAGGTCTTCAGCGGCCCATTGCGGATGGCCCGCCAGTTGTCCCCTTCCGACTGGATGAGCACACCCGCTTTCTGATCCGGAATGGACACGCTTCCTTGGGCGCCGCCACGCAGCGCGCGCCACAGCTCCGCGTCGCTCGCGCTGCCCAAGGTATTACCGGGCACCGTGCCGCCAGCGGGCTGCTCCGGCACAACTTCCCGACCTTGGGTCTGCGCCATGCTTTCGCTGGGTAGCGAAATCAGAACGCTCAGCGCCACCATGAAACTCAGGCCGAAGGCGCGGATCCCTAGCATGCCGGCACGCTCGCGCCACTTGGCCTTGCGATCAAGCAACTTCATTGGTTATCCCCAGTTATGGCTCACCCGCAGTCTCGGGTGGTCAAAGCATACTTTGATTGCGGGCACGGGCGCGCAGCGCCTCCAATTCAGCGTCCTCCAGGGAGCGATCGGGCTTGCCCAAATAAGTGCCCTTCTCATAGCGCAGCACGCGATCCTGCTCATCGGGGTCGCAACCGCTTAGCATGAGGCTCGCGGCAATCACCGCCACCCCCGCCAAAATCGACTTGGCTCTTCGCATTTTGTTGACCTTGCTTCTCCAGACCCCCAGTAAGCCCTAAGCCGACCCATGT
>JARFRB010000065.1 GCA_029287455.1 Pelagibius litoralis
GTTTCGGATCGTTCGCGAGATGATCTGCGGGGAACAATTGAGGTACTTCGGGAGCAAAAAGCAAAAAGTGATGAGCTTGATTTTTCTGTACATGATATCAAAGACGAAAACGAAGACGTTCATCGCCAAATTGTTTCAGAGTATGTTCGGCTATATAGAAACTCGGACGAACCGAGGTGGTTGCGTGAAAGCGTTTATCACGCCATCCTAGGCCATACCATTACCCACAACTCTCCCCGATGCTGCGCTGGGCCTCGAGTGCAAGCACGAAATCCGGGATGCGTTGGAGCCCGATCCAGAGCGTCTTCGGGCCGGGAAAGCCATCGTGCTTTCGATTGAGGAAGCCACCAAGGGAGGCGACCATGCGCACCATGGTATCGAGCGAGGGTGGCTTATCGGGCGGCGCTTGGCGCTGAGTAACCAGATAAACGGCTCGCCATTCCTCGTCGGCGAACACCGCATCGCAGGGCATCTCCGGGCAGTCGCGCCCGAGCATGGTCAGGTACAACACGCGCCAGGCAATGATCATATAGAAGGCCAGGGCCGGTTCCAGGCGCTCGCGCTTCTCCAATTGCAACTGCTCGACGCGGCAGCCGCTTTTTAAGACCTTGAAATAGACCTCGACCTGCCATCTGCAAAGATACCAAGAGAGCTTTTCGATCGCCTGCTCCGGGGTGTCGACGGGCAGATTGGTCAACAGCAACCACGAGAGCGGATCTTCCGCGGCGGGCGGATGTGGCTCGGTGGCAAGCAATGCGGTGACGGTGATGTCGGGCAAGGTGCGGTCGGGGCGCGACGGCGCTTTCAGGGTCACGCGCACGACCTTGATGTGCTGCTGAACGGTACGCGCAGGCCGGCCATTGGCGGCGGGCTGATCGAAGGTGATTTCGGCGAGCACGGGAGCGGCCTCGACAACCTCGCGCAGCTTGCGCCCATCGGCCAAGAGACGATCGGTGTGCTGCACCCGGATCAGCCAATCGGCGCCCCGCTCGGGACAGGGGGCCTCGACGAACAGATCGTAGATGTCGCCTTCGCGATCGGCGATATAGGTTAAGCCGGTGTCGGTCAGCTTCTCGGCCAGTTCGTTGACGCGGGCAAAGCCGTCGACCCAACGCACGCTCTCTTTCTCTTCCAGGGGCCGATTTGGATCGCTCGGTTCTCCCAGACTGCCCGGCTCGCGCGTCCAGCTATACAGGTCGAGCAGACCGAGGGGGACACGCTCGGGGGTCACGACCAGCGTCGGATGCAGATACATGCCCCAGCGGCTCTCATAGTTCAAGGGTCCGAGGCCGGCGATGCCCTTCTTGGTACTGAAGTCCAGCTCGGTCGTATCTTGAATGCACAGCACCCGGGGAAAGGCACGCAAGCGCTCCTCGGTGCAGGCGATATGGGGGGCGAGCACCGCTTCGGCGCTGACCTCGGGGTGGTCGAATAGGCGATAGACCGCCTTGGTCTCGTCCCAACCGCCACAGGCGGCGGGAATACTCTGCGTCGGCTTGTTTCCCAAGGATTCCAATACCTTCTCCGCGCGGCGATTGAGGCGTTGATCGCCCAGATCGATCATGGAAATCTCGGCACCCAGGTCGCTCATGGCCGCACCCCCAGGGCGGCGCGGAAGTCCGCCGCCAGCGGGTAAACGTAGACCGCCTTAGGCGGCAGGCTTGCCTTGCGGCTGCGAGCGCATTTGCCGCGTCCGGTGGTCTCTCCCAGGTACTGCCAGTTGGCGGCCCGGTAGCAGGTGCCACGGAAACGCGGGGTTTGAACGAACGTCTCTAACAGCACCACACGGCCGCCATAGCCTGCGGCAAAATCTTCGGGAACCTGCGCGGCGGCCAGGGACAACACCTTGGAGGCCAGATTCTTGACCCGAACCCAGGGCAACAAGAGAAACCGGGCATTGTTGAGCACCCGCCCGAGATGGGTCTCGCGTGTGCTCGGCTCCCAGCCGATCCAGCGGTCCCGTGCCGCTACCTTCCAGGCCGCCGCCCCGAAGCCCAGTGCCCCCAACAGGCCCCGTTCGCAACGGATCAGGTAGCGCAGTTGCGCGCCAGGTAACGGCTTGTAACCCAGATAGTGCCAGCGATCGATCAGAGCGTTCCACAGCCCCGAGGCACCCTTGTTGGCAACGCGCTCCAAGTGCAGCCCGCCGAGCTCGCCCGCCGATCCGGTTATCGGCCGCGCATCGGGCCAGTCGATCCGGTGCTCCCGCAAGCCGCGCCCGTTTCCATTGCCGTTGCGCGGCGGCGGCAACTCGATCAGACCGCCACGATGCAGCCGCAGCAGCCCCACCCGGCAGCTCATCAGCTTGGGCCGGCCCTGGATGTCATACCACTGCAGTGCTTCGCACACGCGTCGCGCAATCTCCGAGCGCAACGGCGGGTCCGCCTCGCGCACCGCAACGTGAATGCTTTCCAGATCCTCCCCAGTCAGATCTCGCCCACAGAGCTTGCCAACAATCTCTTCGCCCATCGATAATCGCCCCATCGGTTGTGATGGGAACGAATTTCACCAGTTTCGCCGCGCTGTGTCCAGTCCCAGTCTCAGCGCACCGGGATATGGGTAATGGCATGATCCTAGGCCGGACTTTAACAAACTTTTCTCTTCTTGGTGTTAACCTCAGAGCGGAGTTATCCTGGGCAGGTGAGTACTGGTTTCGAAAACGAGATTATTTGGCTGCACTCTGGGCGTTCGATTCCGCGAAAGAGTTGGGGGAACGCGATACAAAAGTGTTGCTAAGAATTGCCGCCTGCCTGCTCCGGTCTAGTGGCAAGGATCAGGAAGAGAAGAGTCGCGGGATAGACGCGTATCGCTCTCTAATCGAAGAATTCCCGGATTGGGTGGGCGCAAAGACTTCGTATGTCGATAGCCTTATAAATGTCTTGGAATTCGACGACGCTTTACGCGTGCTAGAAGAATATGGCCTTGATGGATCAGTCGATC
>JARFRB010000027.1 GCA_029287455.1 Pelagibius litoralis
GCCCTGGGCGGCGGCGAGCTTTCCTGGATTGGTTGCCCAAGCTTGCGCCACCGAGCCGAGACTCTTCGCCGCTTCGCCCGCCTCTGAGGCCATGCTGTACGGTCCCTTACCATTCGATGCGTTGCGCTCGGCCAACGACGACGCACCCTTCGTCCCCTGGTCGAACAATCGAACCAGGTTCCGCGCGAATTCGTCGAAGTTCATATTGTCCAGTTTACCATCGTGAGAGTCATCGCTTCCTTTAGCGCCCCCGGTGCCTGCTCTGCCATCTCGGTTATCGTCAAGCATTCAAATGCCCCCGATTTTCCACCCCATGACCACGCTTCCGCCGAGTTGCCGAAGCCTGGTAGGCGCCAGCTTCCACTGACCTTGTCATTGTGCTATGCAATATAACGATGAAGCGGCCCTGTTCGCCAGGGAAAACTCCACTAGAGCAACATCGTAGCGATGTTTTCACGCACAGCGTATTGGCTGGCGGCGGCGCTGTCTGTCATCCTTTTGTCCGGATGCGCAAGCAGTCTACCCGACCAAGACCCATTGCAACGTTTTAACGACGTAGTCCGAAGCTACGACAACACGATGACGAATACGGAACGTGATGCGGCAATCTCCGATCTGAAGGATGAGAAGGACCGGCAGCGGGCACAGGTCCGACAGGTGAAGGAAGCGCCAAAAGCAAACTAGAATCAACGCGAACGGCACGAAGGTCGCATCCCTAGGCGCTTGCCGGGCAGGTCCTTTTCGTGGTTCAACTTCGGACTCTCAATTTTCAATCGATCGGGTGGGGGCAACCGTCCGTGCATAATGAATTTCATAGGATCAAGCGGCTGCCGCCGTATGTCTTCGAGCAGGTTAACCGGCTCAAAGCCGAAGCGCGCGCGCGCGGGGAGGACATCATCGACTTCGGGATGGGCAATCCCGACATGCCGACACCGCCGCATATCATCGAGAAGCTGGTCGAGACCGTCCGCAATCCGAAGACGAACCGCTACTCCGCCTCCAAGGGCATCCAGGGTCTCCGCCGGGCGCAGGCCGCCTATTACGACCGCCGTTTCGGGGTGAAGCTCAACCCGGACACCCAAGTCGTGGCCACGCTGGGGTCGAAAGAGGGCTTCGCCAACATGGCGCAGGCCATTACCGCGCCGGGAGACGTGATCCTGGTCCCGAATCCGACCTATCCGATCCACGAATTTGGATTCATCATGTCCGGAGGCGTTATCCGGCATCTTCCGGCCAGCACGGACTCGCAGTTCATGGTGTCCCTCGACAAGGCGATGCGTCACAGCGTGCCGAAGCCCTCGGCGCTGGTCCTGAACTATCCCGCCAACCCGACGGCCGTTGTGGCCAATCGCGACTTCTATGCGGAGGTCGTTGCCTACGCCAAGAAGCACGACCTGATTGTGCTCTCCGATCTCGCCTATGCGGAGATCTATTTCGACGGCGAGCCGCCAGGTTCTTTCCTGGAGATTCCCGGCGCCATGGATATCGCGGTGGAGTTTACCTCCGTGTCCAAGACCTATTCCATGCCTGGCTGGCGCATTGGCTTCGCCGTAGGCAATGAGCGGCTGATCCAAGCGTTGACCCGGGTAAAGTCCTATCTCGACTATGGCGCATTCACGCCGATCCAGGTGGCGGCCGCAGCCGCGCTGAACGGACCCCAGGACTGCGTCGAGGAGATCCGCGGTGTGTACCGGCGTCGGCGCGATACACTTGTGGATGCAATCACCCGCGCGGGCTGGCCTATCCCATCGCCGCCCGCGACCATGTTCGCCTGGACCCCGATCCCCGACATGTTCGCGCATATCGGCTCGCTCGAGTTTTCCAAGCTCCTGCTGGAAAGGGCGTCCGTCGCCGTGGCGCCTGGCGTCGGCTTTGGCGAATACGGAGAGGGTTATGTGCGGATCGCGCTCGTCGAGAACGAGCAGCGCATTCGCCAGGCTGCGCGAAACATCCGGAAGTTCCTCACGGAATCAGCGAACGAGCTGCACAACGTCATTCCCCTGGCCTCCAAGGCCAAACGAACACTTTAGCTCCTCGCATGACCGAACCCTTGAAGCTTGGACTGGCCGGAATCGGCACTGTCGGCACTGGCCTCGTGCAACTCGTCGCCGCGCGTGCTGACGCGCTCGTGGCGAAGACCGGCCGTCCCATCGAAATCGTCGCGGTCTCCGTGCGCAATAAGCGCAAGAAGCGCAGCGTCGATCTGTCGAATAAGCGTATCGTGTCCGATCCGGTCGCGCTCGCCAACGATCCCGAAATCAATGTCTTCGTGGAGCTCATCGGCGGCGAAGAAGGGCCTGCCAAGGAAGCCGTCGAAGCGGCACTGCAGGCCGGCAAGCATGTGGTCACCGCCAACAAGGCACTGCTCGCACATCACGGCCCGTCGCTCGCAGCTCTCGCCGAGAAGCACGGAGTCGCGCTTAATTTCGAGGGCGCCGTGGCCGGTGGCATTCCGGTGGTCAAGGCCATACGCGAGGGCCTGCAAGGCAACGACATCACGCGTGTGTTTGGTATCCTGAACGGTACGTGCAACTACATCCTGACCAAGATGGAGCGGGAGGGCCGCGACTTTGCGGACGTCCTGACAGAGGCGCAGGACCAGGGCTACGCAGAGGCCGATCCTACCTTCGACGTTGGCGGTTTCGACACCGCCCACAAGCTTGCGCTTCTCACGAGCCTTGCGTTCGGGACCCGTACACGGTTCGATGCCGTCTATGTGGAAGGGATCGAGACCCTCACGCCTTCCGATATCGAGGCGGCCACCGACCTAGGCTATAGCATCAAGCTGTTGGGTGACGTGCTCAGAACCGAAAGAGGTATCTATCAGCCCGTCCATCCAACCATGGTGCCGCAGGATACAGCCATCGCGAACGTGGACGGCGTCTCCAATTGCGTCGCCATTGATGGGGATTTCGTCGGCTAAGTCATGATGATAGGCCCT
>JARFRB010000081.1 GCA_029287455.1 Pelagibius litoralis
GCCCTGAGTATTTTCATGTCGTTCTGTTTGACAGAACGATCTTTCTATTATACAGAACGATAGGTTAAACGGAAGAAAAATCTGCTGCGTGCGGAGGTGCTATGCCACAGGAACGCGTGGAGGCGGTGGAGCGCGCCCTGTCCATAGTGTCCGCGTTCAGCGACGGCGATCAAGCCTTGAGCTTGGCGGAGATCGCCCGTCGGACAGGCCTGTACAAGAGCACCATCTTGCGCCTTGCCGGGTCCTTGAAGCGCTTTGGTTATCTTTCCCAGCAAGCGGACGGCGCCTATCGGCTAGGGCCTTCTCTTTGGCGCTTTGGGGCGATGTACCGGCGGGCCTTTCTTTCCGCCGAGGCGATCGCGCCCGTCCTGCTACGGCTTCGCGAGGCGACCGGGGAGACCGCGTCATTCTACGTGCGCGACGGCGATGAGCGGGTGTGTCTCTATCGCGTCAACTCGGAGCGGCCCCTGCGCCATCATCTGGACGAGGGTGCGCGATTACCCCTCGACCGGGGTGCCGCCGGCCGGCTCCTCCTCGCTTACGAAGGGGGTGCTGGCGCGCACGCCGGAGCGGACGGTGGCGCCGATGGGGAAGAAATCCGCGCCCAAGGCCATGCTATCTCGCTTGGCGAGCGCGATCCAGAGATCGCCGCGGTCGCCGTGCCGGTCTTCGCCGCGGGAGGGGACATCTTGGGCGCGCTGACGATCTCCGGCCTGGTGACCCGTTTCGACGCGCCCACGGTAGCGCGCTGCCTCGCCGCCTTGAAGGCCGAAGCCCGGCGGTTGAGCAGTTGATCGCTTCACTCGGCGGCGGCTTTCCCACGGCAATAGCAGGAGGCGTGCACCGCGACTTCCGCACGGGCCAGTGCCAGATCCAGTTGCTGCTTGATTAGAAGGGCCTCCACTGTCTCGCCGCGGCGGGTAAGGCACTCGTACAAACCATGCAGACTCCAGAGATTGTTGGGGTGCTGGCAGGCGCGGCTCAGTGTTTTGTCCAGGCCCAGGTCCGCGCGGTAGACCTTTTCCGCCTCCTCGAAGTGGCCTTGTTCCATCAGCAAGGCGCCCAGCGCATGGCGCGCCGGCTGCATCCATCCCCACGGCTCGTCGTAGGGCAAGGCGTCGTCGAGTTCCACCGAACGCCTGAGATGGGCGAAGGCGGCGTCGTAATTTCCGCGCCGGTACTCCAGCTCTCCATCGATCATGGCCAACGCGATCTCTAAAAGGTCGGACACGGTGTTGTTGTGCACGCGGCGGCTGTCCAGGATCTTTGCCTTGGCTTCCAGGAAGGCCGCCCGCTCGCGTTCGGCCTCGGCCACATTGCCCAGGGCGGACTGTGCCACCGTTCTGGCATAAAGCATCATCGCCGTGGTCGCGCAGTAGAGTTCCCGATCTTGGGGCAAGTCCTGGTCGAGGATCTCCCGCCATTTTCCGAAACGCACCAGCACGTGTTGCTTCATGGGGATGTAACCCTCGATGAAATCCGCCATGGGCGGCGAGGGAACCCGCAACAAGTCCTCCGGCGTGGTGTCGATCAGCTCCTGCGCGGCGGCGAGCGCCGGAGCGAATTGCCCCAGGAACATGGCACCGTAGATGGCGAAATGATGGTTGTGAGTCCGGTACATCGCGTAGACGTTCAACGCGCCCTCGCGCTCCAGGAACTTGCGGTCGGCCTCGATGGCTTTCTGATTGTAGACCACCACGTCGTGGTAGTTCCCGCACAGCACGTCGATATGGGTCGGCATGTGAATCAGATGCCCGCCGTCCGGCATGATGTCACGCAGACGGTCGCCGGCCCGCAAGGCCAATTCGGGGAAGGGCGACATCTCCATCAAGTGGACGTAGAGATGCAAGAGCCCCGGATGATCCCAAGAGGCGGGGTTCTCCCGAAAGGCCTTCTCCAGAACTTCGCGCGCCTCGATCGTGCCTGCTCCTTCGGCGACCCCGCCGGTTTTCAGATCCCACATCTTCCACGGCGTCTCGTTCATGATCGATTCCGCGAAGACGGCCAGGACCTCCAAGTCGTTGGGGTAAGTATCGAGGACGCCGCGCATTGCCCTTGTGAAGTCCTTGTTCCACGGCATCAGGTCGTCGATGGGCTCACGCTGGGGATAGCGCGCGGGCAGCGCCTTGATCATAGCTTCCTCGACCGCGCTGACTCCGTCCATGTGGCTCAACGCCAGTTTCATCGCATCGTAGGCGGCGCCCAGGGCTTTCGCCCTGCCGGCCGGATCGTAGAGGTGCCAGGGCAGGTTGTAATTCGGTCCGGTCGCATAGGCCACGCCCCAATGGGCCATGGCGCAGGCCGGGTCTGAGTCGATTGCCTTCTGGAAGCAGGCGATCGCTTCACCGTGATTGTAGGCATAGAGCCAGTTCAAGCCGCGATCGAACCAAGTCTGCGCTTCCGGCGTGGCGGCGGTGATGGGCCGGGTAAAGGTGCCGAGATCGTAATAATCCATAACCTTCTCCCTTGTGTGTCGAATGGCGGTACGTCTGCCGTCAACCTCCTGCTGGCCTAGCCCAACTCGGATCGGAGCCCTAGAGCCGGGCCTAAATTTTGGCCAAGTAGGGGATCGTTCCCGCGACGTCCGTGTCGTCGATCAACTGGAACCGGCTATCGCTTCCGTTCTGGCGGGCCGTAGCGAAGGGGGCGTAGTCCGGATCCGCCAAGAAGGACTTGGCGGCCTCAACGGAGGGAAACTCGAGCAGGGCGATCAGCGTCGTTTCGAGAGGCGCGCCCTCGATGGTTTCGACGTTCGCGCTGCGGGCCAGATACTTGCCGCCGTGCTTGTGCACGATGTCATGAACCTTCGCCGCGTAGTCGGGCACCCAGCCCTCGTCCGTGATCTTGACGTCCGCGATCAGGTAGGCGCTCATTGCTTTTCCTCCCGTGACATGTTCTCGAAGCCCACAATCAGTCTAACCGATAAACGGGGGCTCTCGTCACGCAAAGGCGATTTTCGGTTGGACTTTCCCTAGCGAGCTTTGCACGGCCCCGTGGACCCGCGGATCCGGAGTGGAGCGGGCAGGTCGATGTGCGGCGGGGCAATGTCCGGGTCCGGGGCCTCGAGCAAGTATGCGGAGGTCAGGCGCCCCATCTCCGCCAAGGGCGCGTGAACCGTGGTCAGGCCCGGCGGGATCTCCTTGGCAATGTCGAGGTCGTCGAAGCCGGTGATCGAGATATCCTCCGGCACTTGGAGGCCGAGCGACAGGGATTCGAGCAAGGCACCCAAGGCCAGCACATCGTTGCCGCAGACGATCGCGGTTGGCCGGTCGGTCGCGGCCATCAGGCGGCGCAAGGCGGCGCGACCCTCCTGCACACTGTAGGGCACTTCCAGCAGGCGGCCGGCGTCTAGCTGCAGCCCCTTGCTCTTCATTGCTTCTCGTACCCCCTCAATGCGCTCGGCGGCACGGTCGTTCCCTTCCGTAAGACCGGCGATCATCGCGAAGGAGCGGTGCCCCAGGCCGTGGAGATAATCAACCACCTTGCCCATGGCCCGCCGGTTGTCGAAGCCGATGGTCGGGTGCGGCGAGTTCGGGTGGTGGACATAGGTTTTGGCGAAGCGAATGCCCCGCCGCTCGAGAAGCTCATAAATCCATGGATCGCGCGCCTCGCCCGTCAGCATCATGCCGTCCACCCCGCGCACCACCAGGTTTTCGATCTGGGCTTGTTCGCGCAAGGGGTCGTAGTCGGATGCGGCCACGAGCAGCGTGTGCCGCCGCGCGGCCAGTTCTTTCTGCAGCGTCTGAATGACCGTGGCGAAGATCGCATTGTCGAGTGTAGGGATCACCGCGCCTATGGTGTAGCTGCGCTGCGAAGCGAGCGCGCGCGCCGCGCCGTGCGGTGTGTAGCTCAGGTCCCGCACCGCCCGTTCCACCCGCTCGCGCAAGGCGGGGCGCACCTTCTCCGGCGCGCTGAAGACCCGCGACACCGTCGCCGTGGACGCCCCGGCATGGCGTGCGACATCCGCCAGGGTGGGGCACGCGACAGGGGGTCGGTCCAAGGGCTTTCTGGGCGTATCCATCAGGTCCCCGCAGGGTCGTTCCGCTAGCCCTAGATGTGGCTTGTGCGGGAAGATGATTGACACAGGCCCCAGGAAAGCGGAACATAAAAAGAAAAATGTAAGCGCTTACATCTTGGGAGGCAAGCCGGGGAATGAGCGAAAAAATCACCTTAATCGCCGCAGCCGTCCTGTTCGCGGCCTTCGTCGCCAACGTCGTTGTCGGAAAGATCGCGGTCTCGAGCGGTGCCTTGAAAGCGCCCGTTCTGGGCGATGTGGGCGAATTTCTCCTCCTTCTCGCGGCGGTCGCACTATTCATCGTCGCCTGCCTTGCGCGGGAGAGAGCGCGAAGCGAAAACCAAGACACCTGAACATCCAAAAATACCGGGAGGAAACCATGGTCAAGCGTAGAGAAAATGACACCCCTGCTTCCGAGGAGCGCCGCCGCTTCCTTGAAATTTCCAAGAAGTTCGGATTCACCGCGGCCGTCGTGGCCGGTGCCGGCGGCACCCTTCTAAGCTCCGAAGCGGCCGCGCAGACCGCGAAGGAAGAAAAAGAGCGCGAGGCGGCGGCCGCACACACCATGACCGTTGCCACCGCCTATATCCTTGGCGCGTCGCGCAGCTACCCGATCATGCAGCTGGATTTCAAGGAGAACGTTCAGAACGCGACCGGCGGCAAGATCTATGTGAAGCTCGCGCCGGGCGGGCAGCTGGGCGCCGGTGGCGCGCTGGCGCAGAAAGTGCAGAACGGAACGATCCAGGCTGCTCAGCACTCCTTGTCCAACTTCGCCCCCTTTGCCCCGGTGGTCGACCTCATCAACCTGCCCTACTTCTGCGGAGCCAATCAGAAGTTCGTCAATCTGGTGAGCTCCGAAGCCTGGAAGGCCGAAGTGGATCCCAAGGTCGAGGCCAAGGGCTTCAAGGCCTTGTGGTATGTCGTGATCGATCCGCGCGTGGTGGCCATGCGCAAGGGCGGAGAGGGGCCGGTCAAGACGCCCGCCGATCTTGAGGGGATCAAGTTCCGGGTGCCGGGCTCGAAGATGCTGCAGCAGTACTATCGGATGATTGGCGCCAATCCGACGCCGGTTGCTTGGGGCGAGACGCCCTCGGCGATCAAGCAGGGTGTCGCTGACGCGCTGGACCCGGCAGTTGGTGCCCTTTACGTCTTCGGCTTCAAGGACATTCTGTCTTGGGTGACCTTCTCCCAAGCCGTGCCGGACAGCCAGGTCTATTCTTGCAACCTCGACTGGTTCAACTCCTTGCCGGGCGACGTGCAGGAAGGCGTGCTCTTCGCCTCGGACATCACGGCCCAGCAAAACCTCGCCAAAGTGCCGGCGGCGCGTAACTACGCCATGGCCGAGATGGGCAAGGCCGGTGTGCAGTTCTACTCGCCGACCGCCGACGAACTGCAGCAATGGGTTGCCGCCGGTGGCTATCAGCTGCCGGACTGGGACAGCTTCAAGAAGGAGCTGGCCGGGTCGATGGACACCTTCGCGAAGCTCGAGGAAGCGACCCAAACGCCAGGCCGCTACTACGTGCACGACGCCTAACGCCCGGCGTCGAGGGGGAGGGCGGCCCCGCCGCCCTCCCATTCCGAACTGAACGAGCTTTAGAGAGGCAATGGCTGGCGCCTGTTGTGGTGCCCGTCATTGAGCGGTCGGATGAACGGTTCCCTATCATTTTGGAAGCGCCTGGACGACAACGCGGAGCGTTGGCTTCTGCTGATCTTCTACGGAATGATCGTCGCGACGATCGTGGTCGAGGTGGTGCGCCGCTTCGTGCTGTCCTACTCCTCGATCTGGGGCGAGGAGATCGCGCGCTACGCCTTCATCTATCTTGCCTGGGTGGGGGCCTCGGCCGCCGTCAAGGACCGCGCGCACATTCGCATCGACGTTCTGCTGCACTACCTCTCCGAACGCGGCAAGGCCTTGGTCTATCTCTTTGGCGATTTCTGCATGCTGGCCGTGGCGTTGCTCGCGCTCTACACCGGTATCGAGTCGCTCGAAATCTCCATGAAATTCGGCTCGGTCACCCACGGATTGCGCATCAGCTTGGCGTGGTTCCTCTTGGCGGTGCCGCTTGGTTTCTCCTTGATGATTTATCGGCTGGGGCAGTCGATTTACCGAGACTTCAACACGTTGCGTCGCGGCGAGCCGGTCTATCAGGGCCAGCGGCTGTTCGATTAGGGGGGACGCGCGATGCTGTGGCAACAGATCCAAGAACAGACCGTCGATCTGGGGTGGGAATTTTACGGCCCCGTAATCTTGATGATCGCGTTGATCGCGCTGGCGGTCCCGGTCTGGGCGGCCTTGGGGATCGGCGCCGTCGTCATGCTGGTGATCACCGATGTGCTGCCGCTCTCCCTCCTGGGCGAGTCGCTGTTCGACGGCATTGACCACTTCGCGCTGATCGCCGTGCCTCTGTTCATCTTGACGGGCGACGTGCTGGTCAGAACCGGCCTCTCCAACAAGCTGCTGGACGTGGCAGATGCTACCACCGGGGGCTTTCGCGCCGGCCTGGGGACCGCGACAGTTCTGGGCTGCGGCTTCTTCGCCTGCATCTCCGGATCGGACGCGGCCGGTGCCGCCGCCGTGGGGCGCATGACCATTCACAAGCTGGTGGACAAGGGCTATCCGCGCCCCTACGCCTGCGCGCTCGTAGCCGCAGGCGCCTGCACCGGCATTCTGATTCCGCCCTCGATCGCCTACATCATCGTCGGTTTGATCCTGGGGATCTCCGCCTCGACGCTCTTCCTCGCCGCGGCGATCCCCGGTGTGTTGATCATGGTCTCGATCATGCTCACCAACATGGTGATGAACCAGATTCATGGCTACGAGGGGGACTCGGCCGGCTTTTCCTTCGCGCGCTGGCGCAAGGCGGTCTGGGACGGGCGCTACGCGCTTCTGGTGCCCTTCATCATTCTGGGCGGAATCTACTCGGGCGTTTTCACGCCCACCGAGGCGGCGGCGGTGGCCGTGGCCACGACAATCATCATCGGCATGCTTCAACGCACCCTCACGCTGGCGGACTTTCCGAAAATGCTGGTGAGCTCCGCGAAGGTGAACGGGGTGATCCTGCCGATCATTGCGATGTCCTTGCCGCTGGCGCAAACCTTGGCGGCGCTCAACGTGCCCCAGGGCTTCGTCTACGCGGTGACCTCGCTCACCGACGACCCCATGCTCATCAAGCTTTTGATGATTGGGATCCTGATCGCTGCTGGCTGCGTCATGGAGACCACGCCCAACATCGTGGTGCTCTCGCCGATCCTGCTGCCCTTGGCCCAGGAAATCGGCATGAACGAGATCCAGTTCTGCATCATGATGGTGACGGCCCTGGGTGTCGGCTTCATTACGCCGCCGCTTGGCCTCAATCTCTTCGTGATTTCCGGAATCACGGGCGAATCGGTGCTGAAAATCGCCTGGCGTGCCATACCTTATGTGATCGGTATGATGCTGGTGGTCTTGCTGATCGCTTACGTGCCGTTCATCTCCACCGTTTTCCTTCCCGATTCCTACTGACCGCTGGAGGACCCCGCGACCATGACCATTCGTTATCTCAAGCGGGCCGAAAAGACGGCCACCACGGGCGAGGACGACGTTCGGGCCACCGTGCAATCAATCCTCAACGAGATCGAGGCCGGTGGTGAGAACAAGGCGCGCGAATACGCGGCGAAGTTCGACAAGTGGGAGGGTGATATCGTTGTCTCCGCCGAGGACCGGCAGGCCGCGGCGGCACGGGTTCCGCAGCGGCTTAAGGACGATATCCGCTTTTCCCACGACCAGGTGCGCAAGTTCGCCGAAGCGCAGCGTGATGCCCTTGGCGAGGCGGAGGTGGAGCTGATGCCGGGCTTGATCGCCGGACACCGGAACATCCCCGTGAAGACGGCCGGTTGTTACGTTCCGGGTGGCCGCTATTCCCACGTCGCTTCGGCTGTCATGTCCGTGACAACGGCCAAGGTCGCGGGCGTTGAGCAGATTGTCGCCTGTTCGCCGCCGCGCCCGGGCGAGGGCATCAATCCGGCCATTCTCTATACCCTCGATCTCTGCGGCGCGGACACGGTTCTGGCGCTTGGGGGAGTGCAAGGGATCGCCGCCATGGCCTTCGGCCTATTCACCGGACACCCGGCGGACATCCTGGTGGGGCCGGGAAACCAGTTTGTGGCGGAGGCGAAGCGGATCCTCTTCGGGCGGGTCGGCATCGACATGTTCGCCGGCCCCTCCGAGGTGATGGTGATCGCCGACGAAACCGCCGATCCGGAGATCGTGGCCTGGGACATCGTCGGCCAGGCGGAGCATGGCTACAACACCCCCGCCTGGGTGATCGCACTTTCCGAAAGCCTCGGCCACAAGGTCATGGACCTGGTCCCCGGCATGATCGCGGAGCTTCCCGAGCTCAACCGGGTGAACGCGGAGGCGGCCTGGCGCGACTTCGGCGAGGTGATGGTGGTGGATAGCCGGGAAGAGGCGGTGAAGCTTTCCGACGACTATGCCTCCGAGCATCTGGAGGTGCACTGCGCCGATCTCGACTGGTGGCTCGCCAATCTGCGCAATTACGGATCCCTCTTCCTTGGGGAGGAGACCACGGTCGCTTTCGGCGACAAGACCTCCGGCCCGAACCACATCCTGCCCACCAAGGGGGCGGCGAAGTACACCGGCGGCCTGTCGGTCGGGAAGTTCATGAAGACCGTCACCTGGCAGCGCATGACCCGCGAGGCCAATCGCTCGATCGGACAGGTCACTGCGCGCATCTCGCGCCTGGAAGGTATGGAAGGCCATGCCAAGACCGCCGACGTCCGGCTGGAAAAATGGTTCCCGGAGGAGGAGTTTGATCTGAGGGGCTCCGGCTAGGCATGGACCCCTTCAGCCTCTCGGGCCGGGTCGCCTGTGTCACCGGTGCCAGTTCCGGCATCGGACGGGCGATCGCCAGCGGCTTGGCGCGGGCTGGCGCGAGCGTGGTCGGTGTCGCGCGGCGGGAGGCGGAACTCGTTGACTGGGCCAAGGACGTCGAGCGCGAGGACGGGCGCGCCGCGGTCTGCGTCGCCGATCTCATGGATTTGCCTGGGCTTGAAGCCACCGCGGCGCGCATCGCAGAGCACTTGGGCGCGCCGGATATACTGGTCAACGCAGCAGGCGTGAACTTGCGCGAGCCGGCGGAGAAGGTATCTCTCGAGAGCTGGCGGACCACCTTGGATCTGAACCTCTCGGTCCCCTTCTTTTTGGCCCAGGCGCTGGTGCCGGCCATGCGGGCAAAGGGCTGGGGCCGCGTCGTGAACATCGCCTCGCTGCAGTCGGAGCGCGCTTTTCCCAACGGCATCGCCTACGGTGCGTCCAAGGGAGGTGTCGCCCAGCTCACCCGCGCCATGGCGGAGGCCTGGTCTGCCGATGGCGTTGCCTGCAACGCGCTGGCGCCGGGCTTTTTCCCCACGGAACTCACCGCCCCCGTGTTCGCTGATCCGGATGTCGCCGGGCGGAACGCGGCGCGCACCTGCATCGGCCGGAATGGGGAGTTGAGTGACCTTATTGGCCCCACCATCTTCTTGGTATCGCCCGCGTCCGACTACGTAACCGGCCAGGTCCTCTACGTGGACGGCGGATTTACAGCGAAGTAGGAGCTTGCCTTATGAAAGCGCTCGTCTACACCGGCGTTCAGGAAACCGAATACCGCGACGAAGCCGCGCCCGAGCCCCAGGCCGGCGACGCCTTGGTGCGGGTTGACGCGGTGGGCATCTGCGGCTCGGACATGCATGCCTGGCACGGCCACGACCCGCGCCGGGTGCCGCCGCTGATCCTGGGCCACGAAGCTTGCGGAACGGTGATCGAGGGGACCGAGCCCGGGTCCCGGGTGGTAGTCAACCCGCTAATCAATTGCGGCGTCTGCGAGTACTGCATGACCGGGCGCACGAACCTCTGCCCCTCACGGGAGTTGATCGGCATGCGCCTGGCCGGCGCCTTCGCCGAGCAGGTGACCATTCCGGAGCGCAATCTCATTCCCGTTCCCAAGGGCATGGATCCGGCCAAGGCCGCCTTGACCGAACCCTGCGCCACCGCCTGGCATGCGCTGGCCCTTGGCGCGCGGGCTCTCTGGCGGCCTTTGCCCGAGAGCCGGGCCTTGGTCATCGGCGGAGGTTCGGTTGGGCTGCTGGGCGGACTCATTCTCAAGGCTTGGGGCGCGCGGGAGGTCAAGCTTGCGGAAACCAATGCCTTGCGCCGCCAGACCGCGTCCGACGCCGGGTTGAGCGTGCACGACCCCCTCACGAAAGCGCCCTTGGAAGATTGCTTTGATCTTGTGATGGACGCCGTGGGTTCGGTGAGAACGCGCGCCGCGGCAATCGCCGCGGTCAGGGCTGGCGGGGTGATCGCTCACGTCGGCTTGCAGGACTGGGCCGGCGAGTTCGACGCGCGGCGCCTGACCTTGTCCGAAGTCACGCTGGTTGGCGTCTATACCTACACCGACGCGGACCTGCGTGCCTCCTTGGCCGCGCTCCACGACGGGCGTCTGGGCGGGCTCGATTGGGTCGAACAGCGTCCGCTCTGCGAGGGTGGGCAAGCCTTTCGCGACCTCGACGCGGGTGCGACACCGGCCGCGAAGATCGTCCTCGTTCCTTAGGGTTTTAGGCGGGGCCGAGACCTAGGGCGCGCCGCTTCTTCTTGGAGAGGCCTTGAGCCACCAGATGGTGGGATTGTCGCAGGTAATCCTTTAGATCTTCGTCCGCCAAGCCCGGCGCGGCGTAATGCTGGATCCACTTCAAGCTGCGCGAGGCCAGGTAGGGCGCTGGCCGCAGGCCGGGCTGATCGCGCAGCGCCTCATAGGAGAGCTCACCTGCCTTGAAGGTGTAAGCGGGCTGTCCATCGCCCCAGCCGCCGATGGCGAAGACCTTCCCGCCAACCTTCCAGACATGCGCGCCGCCCCATTGCACCACATAGGTCGTGGCCGGAAGAGCGCCGCAGAACCGGTTGAACTCATCGTAGGTCAGAGGTGTTTCTCCTGAACGGATGCTTAGGCGGCACCACCTCGGAAGATGCTGAGCCGGTGTTTTCCAAGCATACACGGACTGTGCTATTCATTATCGCATCTTCGTTGGCACGGAGGCCAATTATGCGGATCGAATCCCTGGGTCACGTGGTCTTGAAGGTTCGCGATCAGGCACGGGCGGAGGCGTTCTACAACGGCCTTCTCGGGCTTCCCATCGTGGCCAGAATGAACGATTACGGCATAACCTTCTTCTCGCTGGGGAACCATCACGACTTCGCGGTCATGGCCGTGGGCGAACAGGCGCAATCACCACCGGGCGACGCAACCGGGCTGTTGCACGTGGCTTTCAAGATCGGGGAGGATCTTGATACCTTGCGGGCCGCCAAGCAGGAACTGGAGGCGGCCGGGATAGAAACCGTTCCGCGCGATCATGGTGTCAGCCAGTCGCTTTACCTCAAGGATCCGGACGGAAACGAGATTGAACTCTACGTGGATACTTCCGATCTTTGGAAGCAAAGGCCGGAGGTGATCGCACGCTCCGACCCGCTCGAATTGAATTGAACTGACGCCGTCACTAACGCCCCCGGGGAAAGGACCTGGCCCATGCTAAAAGCGCTTCCCGTGATCTTGCTCGCCGTCTTGGCCGCACCCGCTTATGGCGCCGAGCTGATCGCGAAACAAAGCCCTCATCCAGTCGAAGCGACGATTGATCGGCTCGTTGCGGCCGTCGAAGCCGCCGGTGCCAAGGTCTTCGCGCGGGTCGACCACGCGGCAGGCGCGGCGGCCGTAGGCTCCGAATTGCGTCCCACGCAACTTCTGATGTTCGGAAATCCCAAGCTGGGCACGCCGGCGCTGCAGGCCGCGCAACAAGCCGGGCTGGACTTGCCGCTTCGGGTTCTGGCCTACGAGGATGCGAACGGTGATGTCTTCGTCGTCTACCATCCGCCCGCGCGGCTGTCCGAGGAATATGGCATCGCGCCCGACGCGGAGGTTCTGAAGAAAATGACCGGCGCCCTGGACAAGCTCACCGATAAGGCGATTGCCAACTAGGCCCAAACCCTAGCCCCTCGCCTCTTTGCCCAGGCATGCGATTCCGCTTGAAGTCGGCGGGCTTTCCCGCTTGCCTGCAACGCGAAGGCCTCGCCGTTTTCCAGGAGCGAAGAATGCGACAGGTGAAGACCCTTGGGTTGTTGGGGACAGGCGTTATCGGCGGCGGCTGGGCCGCGCGCGCCTTGCACTGCGGTTTCGATGTGATCGCCGCCGATATTGATCCCAAGATGGAGGCCTGGATTCGCGGCGCGGTGGAGACCGCTGCGCCGGCGCTGGATGCCCTGACAGATGGCCTTCCAATGCCGGCGAAGGGCCATCTCACCTTCACGACGGACGCCGCCGAAATGGCGGCCCGGGCCGATTTCGTCCAGGAGAATGTGCCCGAGGTCCTGGAGATCAAGCACCGGGCCCTGGCAGCCGTCGCCGAGGCCGCGGGGGGCGATGTAGTGATTGCCTCCAGCACCTCCGGCTTCATGCCGACGGAGTTGCAGAAGGGGCTCGCGCATCCCGATCGCGTCCTGGTCGGTCACCCCTTCAATCCGGTCTATCTCTGCCCCCTGGTCGAAGTGGTTGGCGGGGAGGAGACCTCGGCCGATGCGAAGCAGGCGGCGCGCGCCTTTTACGAATCCATTGGGATGCACGTGCTCATGGTGCGGCGAGAGGTGCCGGGCCATATCTCCGATCGTCTGCAAGAGGCGATGTGGCGCGAGATCCTGCACGCCCTCAATGACGACATCGCCACCACCGGAGAGCTGGACGAGAGCATCGTCTACGGCCCTGGGCTGCGCTGGGCGGTCATGGGCATGAACCAGATCTATATGATCGCCGGCGGCGAGGGCGGTGCCCGCCATTTCATCGAGCAGTTCGGGCCGGCCCTCGAATGGCCCTGGTCCCATCTCAAGGCGCCGCCCCTTACAGAGGATATCGTGGAGCGCTTCGTCGAAGGCACAGCGGCGCAGGCTGAGGGCCGTTCGGTGCGCGAGCTCGAAGCCATCCGGGACGAATGCCTGGTCGCCATCCAGCGTGTCCTGGCAAAACACGATATTGGGGCGGGGAAGACCCTCAACGCCTTCGAGAAGCGTTTGCGCGCCGATCGTTAGTCCGGCGTCTTGATTTGCGCTTCGCGCTGGACTTCGAGGGCGGTGGTGAAATCGTAGAGCCAGGGGCTGTGACGGTCTGCCTGGTCCATGGCTTCGCGCAGGTCCGCCTCGCTCTCCTCGCTTTCGACGCGCACCCGGACCCGCACTCCGCCATAGCCAGGTGGCACATCCGGCGCCATGGCAAGGAAACCCCGCCCGTCGCTGTCCGCTTCCACTTCGACGCTCATGCTTTTGAAGGATAGGCCCCGCCTGGCGAACCAACCCGCGTAGCCTTGGGCGAGGCAAGCGCCAAGGGCCGCCCGTCCGTAAAATCCCGGATCGGGCCCAAGATTCTCGCCGCCCATGTTGACGGGCTGATCGCTGACCGCTGACCAAGGGCTTTGGGTGATCTCGCAGCGCATGCCCGAAGACAGGTTAACTTGCGTGCTGCCGGTCGAGGCGGCGGCCCCCGGCCGCTTCTCGTAGGTTCTGATCAGTCTTTCGTGCGCGGTTTTGATGGCTTCCGGGCTTGGCATGTTCAAGGCCCTCCAGGCGATTTCAGTCCAATAGGTTGGTGTCGCGCAGCATCTTGACGCCGCGCCGACCGACGAGGGTCAGGACATCCTCGCAGGTCAACTCCGGCCGTAGCCGCAAGGCGTCGCGCATGGCGGCCTGGGCTTCGTGGCGCCGGTCTTTTTGGAGGAGGATCAGGGCGAGCACCACCCGCCCCATGTAGTTCTTGTCGTCACGACGGCAGGCAAGCCGGATCTCAGTCTCCGCCTCGTCCAATTGGCGAAGGCGGAACAAAGCGTAGGCGAGGTTGGTGCCCCAGAACGAGAGCCGGTTGTCAAGCGGGCTGATCCGCATGCCCCGGCGCAGCATCTCCACCCCTTGGCGTGCCTTGCCTTCGCGCAGCAAGGCGGTGCCCAGCGCGACCCAGGCCTGGGCATTGCTAGGGTCGGTTTCCACGGCGCGCTCCAACACGCCGATGCCGCGCTCCACCTGCCCGACGTCGCTCAAGGCGCAGCCGGCGAAGCCAAGCACGGAGGCATTGGTGTTGTCAATTCCGATCGCGGTTTCCGCCTCGGCGATCGCCTGCGCCTTTCCGTCATCCACCCCGGGCGAAAGTCCGAACATATGGCCAAGGGCGTAGATCAGCGCGAGATAGGCGTGGGCAAGCGCGAAGTTCGGGTCCAGCTCGATCGCCGCGGTCAGGAGCGCTTCCGCCTCCTCGAAGGTCTCGCGATGCCAGCCTTTGAGGCTCAGAAGACCGCTTGCTTGATTGTAGAGCGCCCAGGCGTCCAAATTCCGCTCGCCGTGCCGTTTGATCCTCTCTATCTCGGCCTTGGCCAGCTCCGGCTCGATGCGGCAGGCGATGCCCAGGGTGATTTCGTCCTGCAGCTCGTCGATGCGGTCCAGGGGCTGATCAAAGCGCTTTGCCCACAAGTGATTGCTGGTCTCCGCCTCGATCAACTGGATCGTCACCCGGATGTTGTCGCCGACCGGCCGCAGGCTGCCTTCGACCACGTATTGCACGCCCAGTTCGCGGCCCACCGCGCGAATGTCGGGCGTGGTGCCTTTGTAGGCAAAACTGGAGTTGCGGGCGATGACGAGGAAGCCGGGCAGGCGCGCCAGCATGGTGATGATGTCCTCGCTCAGCCCATCGGCAAGGAAGTCCAAAGCCCGGTCGTCGGACATGTTCACCAGGGGCAAGACCGCCAAGGACGATTGTCCAAGGGCTTCGGTGGCCGTCTGGGCGGTTTCTTTCGGTGCTTCAGGCTGAGGTGCCTCGGAGGTCCAGCGCCAAACGCGGATTGGCCGCGCGATATTCTTAATGGATTTCTCCCCGAGATCCTCGAAGTTGTGCTCAACCTTGTCCCGGATCTGCTCGAAAACGCTGCCGGAGACGCAGACGCCGCCGGACGGGGCCAGCTGCTCCAGCCGCGCGGCCACATTGACGCCGTCGCCGTAGATGTCGCCGTCCTCGAAAATGATGTCTCCGAGGTTGACGCCGATGCGCACCCCGATGCGCTTGTCGCAGGCTTGCCCGGTTTCCCGGGCGGCAATGGCTTTTTGAATTTCCACGGCGCAGCCAACCGCCTCGACGACGCTGGAGAACTCCGCCAAAAGACCATCGCCCATGAGCTTCACAACGCGCCCGTTGGCTCCGCAGATTCTCGGCTGCACGAGTTCCTTGTGGAGGGATTTCAGGCGCTTGAGGGTTCCCGCCTCGTCCTCGCCCATCATCCGGCTATAGCCAACCACGTCGATAGCAAGAATGGCCGCCAGACGGCGCTCCATGCCGCGTCTCCTTCTATTTGAATTTTAGCGCCGCCGATAACTGAATTCCATCATACTCGTTCAGGCGCAAAGTGCTGCCCGCGAGAGGTGGTATTCCTTCCCAAACCACGATCCCTATTTTGTCACTCCGCGACGCGGCGGGCGAATGCTCTCCTGAGGAATGCGGTTCGATTTCCGTTAGAGGGGTTTGGGTGGATGATAAGGACGCCTTGCCGGTTCGTCGCCGGCCTGCTTGCCGCGATTTTTCTCTTCGTTTCCCTGCCGGTGCATACGGTCCGGGCCGAACTGGTGAGCACCGGCGAAGTGGTGGCCGCCGAGTCGGGGCTTTACGCCAAGTCGGAGTTATCCGCCGATCGTGACCGGGTGCGTGCTTATCTTTCCCGAGAGGATGTCCGGCAAGAGCTCGAGGCGCTCGGTATCGATCCGGACGAAGCCGCCGCGCGGGTCGACGCCCTCTCCGACGCGGAAATCCAGCAGATCGCCGAGCGCATGGATGAAATGCCGGCCGGCCAGGGTGGCCTTGGTATCATCGTCGGTGCCGCCTTGATCGTCTTCATCATCCTGCTGATCACGGATATTGCCTGCGTCACGAAGGTCTTTCCCTTTACGCGCTGCGCCCAGCAGTGATGGCGCGCTTCGCGGCGGGTTTGGCGCTGCTGGTCCTGGCTGGCTGCACCGCGCCGCAAACCGAAGGCCTGATTGCCGATCCCGCTGGCCTAGGCGCCAAGGGCCAAGTCGCCGATGTGCCTTTCTACCCGCAAGAGGAATTCTATTGCGGGCCGGCAGCCCTAGCGACCGTGCTGACCTGGTCGGGCGATCCGGTCACACAGCACGAAGTCGCGCCTGAGGTCTATTTGCCTGGCCGTGAGGGCACTCTGGCGAGCGATCTGGTCGCGGCGGCGCGCCGCCATGGGCGCCTGGCCGTTCCGGTGGAGGACCTCCATGGCCTGCTGGCGGAGATCGATGCGGGCCATCCGGTGCTGGTTTTCCAGAACCTCGCTCTGGACTGGGCGCCCCGCTGGCATTTCGCCGTCGCCTATGGGTACGACCTGGGTAGCAGGGAAATTTTCTTGCGGTCGGGGACGGTGGAAAGCCTCGCAACTTCGCTCGATGCCTTCGAGCGCACCTGGGCGCGGGCTGACAACTGGGCGATTGTGGTCCTGCCGCCCGACACCCTGCCGGCGACCGCCGGATCGCAAGATGTGCTCCAAGCCGCCGTTGGGCTCGAACAGGCCAAGCGACACTCCGCGGCCGCCACCGCTTATGCCACCATAGCCGAACGTTGGCCTGAGAGCTCCACCGCCAGGTTTGGCGAGGGCAATGCGCGCTTCGCTCTTGGGGACTATGCCGGCGCTGAGGCTGCCTATAGGCGGGCGCTGGAAATCGATGAGGCTTCGGCCCCGGCGTGGAACAATCTGGCCTACGCCCTGGCCCGGCAAGGTAACCGCGAGGCCGCGGTCGAGGCGGCGGAATCCGCGGTTCGGCTAGGGGGCGCCCAGCGGGCGCGCTACGAGGACACGCTGCGCGAAGTGGGTCCGTCCCTCAAGCCTTGAAGTAAATGTTCCACCGTCGACGTATCTCCGCGTCAAGCTCCGGCTCAATCTGGCTGCCCGCGCCAGACAGGATTTCGTTCTTCCGCTCAATGGCCCGCTCCAGAATCTGCGGCTTCGAGGCCTCGATCCATTCCTTGGGGCTCATACGATTGCCAAGCTTGGGGTAGACGTATTCGGTTTGCATCAGGCTGATGGTCTGATCGGACCCCAGGTAGTGACCTGGCCCGCCCAGGCAGACAGATTTCATGGCCTCGATGGAGGTGGAGTCTTCGGTGACATCGATGCCGCGCACGCAGCGTAGCGCCTGGCCGAGGATATCGTCCCCCAGGACCAGGCTTTCCAGGCAAAAGCCCAGCAAGGAAGCGTGCATGCCCGCCGCCTCGTAGACCATGTTGAGGCCGGCCAGCCCGGCAAGGGTGTTGGTGATGCCTTGTTCCCAGCCGGCCTGCATGTCGGGCAGCTTCGCATCCGAGATCCCCGCCGCCGCACCGCCGGGCAAATCGTAAAAGCGGTGCATCTGCGCGCAGCCGGCGGTGAGGAGCGCCTGCTCGGCGCTGCCGCCCGACATGGCGCCGGTCCTGAGGTCCGACACGAAGGGCCAGGTCCCGAACACCGCCGGGTGGCCGGGGGCCATGGCATTCACGTAGACCACGCCTGCCAAGCATTCGGCCACGGCCTGCACGATGGCGAGCGCGATGGGGGCCGGCGCGGTGGCGCCCGCCTGTCCCGCCGAAAGCAGCAGGACCGGCATACCGCCGCGAACGCAATGCTCCATGGCGATACAGCTTTCCGGGGCGAACTTCATGGGCGGGACGACGAAACAGTTGGAGTTGGAGATAAAGGGGCGCGCGCGCCAGGCCTCCTCGCCGCCGGCGATGGTGTGGATCATCTCGAAACACGGGGCGACATGGTCCGGCTCGGAGAAGGAGACGCCAACGTGCTTCGCGGTACCTGCACAGCAGGCGTAGACGGTGTTGAGGTCCATCTCCAGGTTGTCTGCCACGTCGCGGCAGACCATGGCCCTCTGGAAGAAGTGCACGTTTTCGAGGTCTTGGGTGATCCGTGCCGCATCAAAGAGATCCTGCGCCGTGGATTCCCGGTACTCGTTTCGCTCAACATCGACGATGTGAACGGCGGCCCCGGCGGTGCCGAAGTGCACGTTCGTGCCGGTAAGATGCAGATCGTGCTTGGGATCGCGCCCATGGAGCGTGATATTCCGTGCCGCCACGGCGAGCTTGTCCTCGACCAGTGCGCGGGGAAAGCGCAAGCGCCCATCCTCGCCCAGCATGGCCCCCGCCTCGGTCATGATGTCGACGCCCGAGTCCGGTGCTTGTGACAGACCGATTTCCTCCAGGGCCTGCAGGGCGGCTTGGTGAATGCGCTCCATGCCCTCTTGTGTCAGTGGCTGAAAGCGGCCACCCGCCATGCCTGGCCGGATCGGGCGCAGGTTCTCCGCCAAGGGTGCCGCGCGCAGGGCCTGCCGCGCGGCGCGCCCTCCAGCCCGCCTGGCGGGGCGATTGTCTTGCAGGCTTACAACCTTCTTCGACATCGGCGTTCTTCCCTGATGGTGGCGGCCCCCGGCCGCCTACATACGCATGCGCTCCGCTTTCGGGTCGTACATCGGCGTCAGGCTTGCCAGGGCTGCGTGACGCTCGCCCGCGATCTCGATTTCGTAGCGCGAGGCCAGCACCTCCTCGGCCTCTTCGCCCTTGCAGGGCACGTAGCCCATCCCTATGGCCCCACCGAGGTAATGGCCGTAGTTGCCCGAGGTCACGATGGAGACGATCTTGCCGTCCCGCACCACCGCCTCGTTGTGGAAGAGGTGAAGCTCCGGATTCTCCAGGCGGAACTGGAGCAAACGCCGGCCGAGCCCGAACTGGCGGGTTCGCAGGACGGCTTCGCGCCCGATGAAATCACCCGGTTTGGATGTTTTGACGGCGAAGCCGAGTCCCGCCTCCAGCACGTTATCTTCGTCCGTGATGTCGTGACCGTAGTGGCGGAAGGCCTTCTCAATCCGGCAGCTATCCAAGGTATGCAGGCCGCAAAGCTTCAGGCCGAGGTTCGCGCCGGCGGCTTCCAGGGTCTCGAAGGCATGCGCGGCCTGATCCGTGGAGACATAAAGCTCCCATCCGAGCTCGCCCACGTAGCTCACCCGGTGCGCGCGGGCGAGGCCCAGGCCCAGCTCGATCTCCCGCGCGGTGCCGAAGGGATGGGCCGCGTTGGAGAAATCGTTGGGGCTCACCGCTTGCATGAGATCGCGTGCTTTCGGCCCCATGATGCATAGCACCGCCTCGGCCGCGGTGACGTCGGTGATCACCGCGACGTCGTCGCCCAGGTGCTTGCGCAGCCAGGCCAGGTCCCTTTGCAGGGTGGCGGCCGGCACCACGAAGAGGAAGCCAGTTTCGGAGAGGCGCGTCACGGTCAGGTCGCTCTCGATCCCCCCCTTGGAATTGAGCATCTGGGTGTAAACGACTCGCCCCTCTGGGACGTCCAAGTTCCCCGCGCAGACCCGCTGCACGAAGGCGAGCGCACCCGGTCCCTCCACGCGGATCTTGCCGAAGGAGGTCATGTCGAAAAGGCCGACACCCTCGCGCACTGCCATATGCTCGGCGCGCTGGTTCTCGAACCAATTCTGCCCACCCCAATCGTAGCGGTAGGCGGCCTCTTGGCCGGGGGAAGCGAACCAGTTCGCCCTCTCCCAGCCGGCGGTCTCGCCAAAGACGGCCCCTCTGGCCTTTAGATGCTCGTGTAGGGGCGAGCGGCGCACGCCTCGCGCGGTTTCCACCTGACGGAAGGGAAAGTGATCCGCGTAGAGCAGGCCGAGGGTCTCGCTGACGCGCTCGCGTAGATAGCGGCGGTTGCGTTGGAAGGGCTGGGCGCGGCGGATGTCGACGTCCCAAAGATCGAAGGGCGGATGGCCCTCGTCCATCCAGGCGGCGAGTGCCATTCCCGCACCGCCCGACGAGACGATACCGATGGAATTATATCCGGCCGCGACCCAATAGCCCTCTAACTCGGGCGCTTCGCCCAGGTAATAGCGGTCGTCAGGCGTGAAGCTCTCGGGGCCGTTGAAGAAGGTGTGAATGCCGGCGGTCTCGAACAGCGGCATCCGGTTCATGGCCAATTCGAGGATCGGTTCGAAGTGATCGAAGTCCTCGGGCAGGGAGTCGAAGCAGAAATCCTCTGGGATGCCGCCCATGCCCCAGGGCTTTGCCTTCGGTTCGAAAGCGCCCAGCATCATCTTGCCGGCATCTTCCTTGTAGTAAGCGCATTCGTCCGGTACGCGCATTACCGGCAATCGCGACAGCCCCGCGACCGGCTCGGTGATGATGTAGAAATGCTCGGCCGCGTGGAGCGGCAGGGTGACACCCGAAGCCTCCGCGAAGTCGCGCGCCCACATGCCGCCACAGTTGACCACGTGCTCGGCGGCGATATGCCCGCTTTCCCCGTCGCGCTCCCAGTCGACCCCGGTGACCCGGCGGCCGTTGTCGGATACGCCCGTGACCTTGACCCCTTCGATGATCTTGGCGCCACGTTGCCGCGCGCCCTTGGCAAGGGCCATGGCGATATTCGCTGGATCGCACTGCCCGTCCCGGGGAAGGTGCACCGCCGCCACCACGTCCGATACGTTGAGGTGCGGGTAGAGCGCCTTGACTTGCGAGGCAGAGATTTCCTCCACCTCCACGTCGAAGGCGCGCGCCAGGGTGGCCTGGCGATAGATCTCCTCCTTGCGCGCCTCGGTGAGCGCCACGGTGATGGAGCCGGTCTGGCGCATGCCGGTGGCGACACCGGTCTCGCTCTCCAGTTTGACGTAGAGATCGGCGGAGTACTTGGCCAGCCGCGTCATATTTTGGGTGGCGCGGAGCTGACCGATTAGGCCCGCCGCATGCCAGGTTGTACCGCAGGTGAGCTGCTTGCGCTCCAAGAGCACGATGTCCGTCCAGCCGCGTTCGGCCAAGTGGTAGGCGACGGAACAGCCGGAGACGCCGCCGCCGACGATAACCACACGCGCCTGTTTCGGCAGAGGTGTCATGCGCGCAGTCTTTCGTTACTCGGATCCCAAAGCGGCCGGTTTTCCTGCACCGTGGCGCCAAAGCGCTCGCCGTAGATCTCGACCTGCAACTGTGTCCCCGGTTGGGCCAGGTCGGCGCGGATCATGCCCATGGCGATCGAGGCGTTCACCCGATAGCCCCAGGCGCCCGAAGTGGTTTCGCCGACGATCTCGCCGTTCCGCCAAACCGTGGACATGTAGGGGGCGTCGCATTCGCCCGCGTCCACCGTCATGATCACGCTGCGCTTCTTCACGCCGCGCTGTTTCTCGATCATCATGGCGGTCTTGCCGATGAACTCTTCAGGTTTGTCGAGATTGACGAACCGGTCCAGGCCGCTTTCCAGCAGGCTGTAGTCAGTCGAAAGGTCGCCCTTCCAGGCCTTGTAGCCTTTTTCGAGGCGCAGGCTGTTCAAGGCCCACATCCCGAAGGGCTTGGCGCCTTCGCTCAGGACCGCGTCGTAAATTTCAGGCATGTCCGAGTTCGCCGCGTGAATTTCCCAGCCCAGTTCGCCCGCGAAGCTCACCCGCATCAAGTGGCAAGGCTTGCCCGCCACGGTCGCGGTTTGGTGGGTGAGCCAGGGCGCCGAAAGATCGGCTTCGGCGATGACTTCGAACAGCCCGCGGGCCTGGGGTCCCGAAACGATCAGCGTGTCGATTTCGCCCGAGCGATCCGTCAAGGACAGTCCCGGGGCCAGGTGCCGTTGCAGCCATTCGAAGTCGTGCCACTGGGCGGTAGCCGCCGTGATCAGGGTGAAGCGATCCTCGCCCTGGTTGACGACAGACATTTCGGTGAGAACCCGGCCGCGTGAATCCGGGAAGTACGCAAGATTCATCCGCCCGGCCTTGGGCAACCCGCCGGCGATCATGGTGCGCAGCCAGTCGCCGGCCCCGGCGCCGCTCAGCTCGAAACGCGAGAAGCCGGGCAGGCTGAGCACGCCGACGCTATCGCGCACGGCCTCGCATTCCTCCCGGATCCGGGGCTCCCAGGGGCCCGCCCGGCCCCAGGTCTGGGTCGCCTCCTCGGAGATATCGTCCCCGGGCTTGGCAAACCAGTTCGCCCGCTCCCAGCCATTGTAGGCGCCGAACTGGGCGCCGAGGCCCTTCAGCCGCTCGTGGATGGAGGAGGTTCGGCGGTCGGGGGCCGCCGGCCAGCGGTGCCACGGAAAGTGCATCGCGTATTCGTGTCCGTAGACTTCCATCCCCTTCGCAACGCAGTAGTCAGCGTCGGTGTAGCCCGTGTAGCGGCGGGGGTCGCAGGACCACATGTCCCACTCGGTCTGGCCTTCGGTGATCCACTCGGCGAGCACCTTGCCCGCGCCGCCGCCTTGGGCGATGCCGAAAGTGAAGACGCAAGCTTCGAAGGCGTTGGGAACGCCGGGCATCGGGCCGATCAAGGGATTGCCGTCCGGCGCGTAGGGGATCGGGCCGTTGATGACTCTCGAGATCCCACCCGTCCCTAGCAGCGGCACGCGCGCCATCGCGTCCTCGATGTAGAATTCCAGCCGGTCGAGATCGTCCGGGAAGAGTTGAAAGCTGAAGTCCTCCGGCAAGGGGTCGTCCGGCGTGGCCCAGTGGGCGCGGCAGTTGCGCTCGTAGGGCCCCAGATTGAAGCCGTATTTCTCTTGGCGCAGGTAATAGGAGATATCGACGTCGCGCAGCAGGGGCAGCTTGCGCCCAGCCTCCTTCGACCAAGCCTCGATCTCGGGGATTTCCTTGGAGAGCAGATACTGGTGGCTCATCACCATCATCGGCACCGTGCGGCCGCCGAAGGGCTTGAACCACTCGCCCACGCGCTGTGCGTAATAGCCGGCGGCGTTGACCACGATCTCGCAGCGGATGTCGCCTTTCTCGGTGTGAACGATCCACTCGCCGTTTTCGCGGTCGATGCCGGTGGCGGGGGTGTGGCGCAAGATCTTGGCGCCGAAATCCCGCGCGCCCTTGGCCAGGGCCTGGGTGAGCTGGGCCGGGTCGATGTCGCCGTCGGCGGGGTCGTAGAGCGCGCCGGCGAGATCGTGCGTTTCCAGGAAGGGATACTTCGGCTTGATCTCATCGGGCCCGAGCACTTCCAGGTCCATGCCCTGATAGCGGCCCATGCCCTTGGCACGCTCGAATTCCTGCATGCGCTCGCGCGAGTGGGCAAGGCGGATCGAGCCGGTCACGTGGTAGTTCATGGGGTAGTCGACCGCCGCACCCAGGCCGCGATAAAGCTCGGTCGAATAGCGCTGCATGTTCATGATCGACCAGGAGGTGGAAAAGGTCGGCACATTCCCGGCCGCGTGCCAGGTTGAACCGGCCGTCAGCTCGTTCTTTTCCAGCAACACGCAGTCCGACCAGCCGGCCTTGGCCAGATGATAGAGCGCGGAAACACCGACCGCGCCGCCCCCAATAATCACGACCCGCGCCGTCGTTGGAATGTCCGCCATCTCTCGATTCTCCCAGGTGTTCGGTTTTGACAGTATCGGCAGGCGCCGTTGCCGTTTCAATTCGCCCGATGCATATTTATTAATCGGAATTGGCGATTAAGTTACACAATGCAAATCGATCTGATCGAGACCTTTCTCGACCTCTGCGAGACCCGCAACTTCAACCGCACCGCCGAGCGGCTTGGCGTCACCCAGTCCACGGTCTCCGGCCGGGTGAAGGCCTTGGAGCGCGAATTGGGAATCCGCCTCTTCGTCCGGTCTCGCTCGGGCACCGAGTTGACGACCGAGGGGTTGCGCTTCGAGCCCCACGCCCGGGGCTTACGCCACGGCTGGACCGAGGCGCGCCATGCGGTCCGCGCGGCGGGTACAGGGGCGGTGACCATGCGCATCGGGCTTCAGCTCGACCTGGTTAGCGGCCGCTTCAGCGAGCTGATCGGCGCGTTTCGCGCGGCCTTGCCCGATGCCTCGTTCTTCTTCGAGGCCGACTACTCCCAGCAAATGTGTTCCGACCTGGTGGCGGGAAAGGAAGACTTCGCGATCCTGTTCTCTCCGCGCAATCACCCGGACCTCTACTTCGAGACGGTTGGCGAGATCGCCTACTCCATGGTTTCGACTGACGCGGATTCCTTATCCGCGGTTCCACCTTCGGCCTACTATCTCGGGAATTATTCCCCGGCTTTCGCCCAAACCCACGCGGCCTTGCTGCCCGGGCTGATGTCCGCGTCCTTGTCCATCGGCCAAAGCGCGGGAATGGTGGAGTTGCTGAGGTCCTTCGGCGGCACGGCCTACGTTCTGAAGCCCTCGGCGGAAGAGCTTATCGGCGCGGGCGTCTGCCGCCCGGTGGCAGACGCGCCAGTCATCCCCCAAGCGGTCTTTGCGGGGATCCCCCTCCGCCACCGCCATCGCGGCGTTTACCGGCACCTTCTGCAGGTCTTGCGCGGGCATTTCGCGCCCGAGACCAGCCTTGTCCGGGCCGGAACCGGCACGCGGCACGCGCTTCGATTGGGCGAGGAGAAACCTGATCCGGCCTAGCGGGAGGGTGCCGCCTTCCAGCGTTAGCGCGCGCCCACTCTCGGCAAGGGCGGTGGTTGGCGGGAAATCGGGGACATAGCGTCGCCGCCCGAGGAGGGACAGCCAGGCTGCACCCCGCTCTCATCGCGCTGGATCCCAGCCTTTTTCAGGAGGCTGGACATCCTGCGGGAAAAGTAAGCCAGGGTCGGAAGCGGGTCGGACGCTTGGAAGATCGGATGCACGGCCCGGAAGCCATCCCGCAGGAAGTCCCACGCCGTGCTAAGGCGTTTTGGCCCTGGTTTTGCCAGCCGGCGCAAGAATTCCGCTTCGATGGCCTGATACCGCTGTCCGGTGTCCGACACTTCGGGGAGGCGAAAGCTGCGTCCGGTCGCCAGTCGCGCCCAGGCGTCCGCTCCGGTAAGGCCACAGGCGGAGGTCAAGGCATGCTCGCCGTCTATGCGCCCGTTGAGGTCGATGAGGGAGAACCGCCCCTCGCGGGTCTCCAGGAATTGCAGGCTCATCAGGCCGACCCATCCCAGTTTCGCTGCGATCCGCTCGGCCCAGGCGCGAAGCGGCAGCGGCACTCGCTGGCTTTCGGCCAAGGCGATGGGGCCGGTATCCGACATCCGCTCTTGCAAGGTCGCCCGGAAATGTTCTGCGGCGATGCAATGAGCCTCGTCGGCGAAGACGACATAGGTGACGAGCCGGCCCGGCACGTAATCTTGCAGCACGGGCGCGCCACCGGCCCGCCGGATCGCCGCGATGTGCTCCTTGGCTTCGGCCTCGCTCCTGGCGACGGTGGCTTCGTTGCGCGGCAGCCCCGCGGGGCGGCCGGGGGTCCAGTGTAACCGGGGCTTCACCACAACCGGATAGCCAGTCTCCGGCCCGCCGTCTTCCCCCGCAAGCCGGGTGCGCGGCGTCGGCACGCCGCACTTCTGGGCAAGCTCGGCGAGGCCGATCTTGTCGATCGCTTGCAGAACGCGGTCATGGGGCGCGTAGGGAAGGTCGGCCTTCAGATCGTTCCGGATCGCCGACACCGCGATGAGTGCCGTATCGCTTGTTGGAAGAAAAAGCTCGTAGCCCTCCTCCGCGACCGCAGCGTTCAGGGCGCTCGCGAACCTGGAAAGATCGCCTGAAGGTTCCGGCACCTGATGCCAGCGCCCGGCCCGGCGCGACAGAGACGCCCAGCCCCAGCGTCGCTCGGAGGCAACACCGACAAACCAGCCTGCCCTCTCCAACTCTCGCGCGGCGGCGAGCGCGCCCGTCCCGTCGCCGACGAGAAGCGCTTTCATGACCGGTTGGCGGTATGCAAGTGCCTGTGCATGGCCAAGAGCTCTTCGGCGCTCAAGGCCGAGTGGCGCTTCTTCTCCAAGGCGCTGGTGTAGGCCTCGAGGTGAAGCTGAACGGACCTGCTGGTTGGGAAGACTTGACTGACATGGTGGTAGCCCGCTTGCCCGAGATCGCGCCAGCGGTCGTTGGTCAGCAGGTGACGCAGGTCTCGCTCCAGGTTGTCCGGGGTGGTGGCGCGACCGAATCGTGAACTGAAACCATCGGGATCGTTGAAGCTCAGAACCGCGCAGCCATAGGACAAGGCTTCCACGAAGACGTTGGGCAAGCCTTCGCGTGCCGCGGTGTTAACGCAGATCCAGCTTTCCTTGTAGATCTCGAACAGGGCGTCGGTGGTGAACTGGTTTAGAATGCCGGGCATTTCCAGGTTGGGGATGTCGCCATAGACTTGGCGAAGCATGGCGTCCCGGTCCGGATCCGAACAGCCACCGACCGCAACGAAGCGGACCTCCGGGAACTTCGGTGCAAGCTCGAAGAAGAGCTCGGGCCGCTTGCGGGCGTCCCAGCGGGCAACGAAGCAAACGGTGGGGCGCTCGGCCTTCTCGCTCGGTTGCGGGATATCGAAGGGTGTGGGAAGGAAGACCGGTGGTTCCGCCAGCCCATACTTCTTTGCGACTTTCTCGCCAAGGAAGTGGGCGGGCACGTAGCGCCCGTCGGCCTTGCGCACCGCATGGGCGACCAGCGGGTTGTCGATGTAGAACGAATAGAACAGGGCGCCGAGCTTTGCCTTCGCGCTCACGTTCCCGGACATGCCGTACTTCAGTTCGATCCAGCGGTCGTTGAGATCGAGCGGGTCGCGGAAGGTGACGATGTGCGCGGCCTCCGGGCAAGCTTTCCGGGCGAGATAAGTCACCATGGAGGCATCCTGGGAATGATAGATATCGGCCCCGATGTCCCGCAGCAGGCGGGTCGCCGCCCCATGATCGAAAGCCGGGTAGCTGATGACGGTGATGCCGTCCATCTCGAAGGCGCTTTCGGCGATGTCCCTCGGCCGCGGAATCACGGCGAAGACTTCGTGGCCCAGCTTCGACAGTTCGCGGCCGATCATGCGGGTGGCCCGACCGAAGCCGCCGAACTTCTTCACCCCGAACATCTCGATGCAGATAAAGCAGATTCTCATGTGCGTATGCCCGCGTCAAAAATTGGCCTGGCGCGTTCGCGATCTCGGTCTTCGGTACGCGCCGATGGAATTCACAGAGTCTAGCTGGAATTTGAAATTCGGCGGGCGCCTTAGGGAGTAGATTTTTTGTTTTCCTGGGTAACGCTTCCGAAAGAGCAGCGGCTACACAGTTCGAAGCATTTCAAAGCCAGGAGGTCCGATAGCCGTCTTGGCGCCAAAGGATGGGAAAAAAGCTTTCGTCCATCTCCTCGCTGCCCTGCCGTTTATAGCGGCTGTAGATGGGGCTGACGTTGCGCGGGTGGAAGCGCGCCTCGCTCGACATGCAGTGGGCGACAAGCGCACGGCGCGGCGCGGGGCCGTGGTTGTTCCGTGAGCCATGCCAGGTCCGCCCGTGATGAAGGACGCAAGAGCCCGCGGGCACCTCGATGGCGAGAGTTTCGAAGTCCTCGTGGCCGGCGTTCCGCGCCGCCGCCCGCAGTTCGACTGCCGGATCTTCCGGGGCGTGGAAACGTTCGATCGGATCCGAGAGCGGCCACACATGCGAGCCTGGCACGTACTCGATCGTCCCCTGATTGGCGCGGGTATCGTCCAGCACGATCCAGCAGGTCATCATCTCGTTCGGCAGGATCCAGTCCTGATAGCTGTCGTCTTGATGAAAGCCGAGCGCCCGCGCGCCAGGAGGTTTCCAGATAACGTTGTCTTGATTGATGCGCGCACCCGGCCAGCCGCGCAACTCCGCGCAGGCTTGGCCGATATCCTCTCTAGTGACGATCCGGCGCAGCGTGAGATCCGATTTCCAGGCGTTGCAGATCTGACGGGTGTGATCGGCGGGACTGGCATCCGCGCGCCAATTCCATTCGTCGGGCCGTAGCCCGGTCTCGAACTCTCCGGCGAACAAGGGTTCGAAGCGCGACCGGGCGGCCTCGACGTCGGCCTTGTAGAGCATGCCTTCGACGACGAGAAATCCGGTTTCGGCGAAGGTGTCGATCTGGGCCTGTTTCAGGGAAATCGCCACTGTGCCTCCGCGGTTCGTGGAAAGAGGTTGGAGCGAGACCGAGCCTATCACGGCCGCCGCTTTGGGCGGGAGTGCATTGCGGGTTCAGCGGGGATGCCTGCGCGGGGCCGAAATCAAGCGACCGGGCGGCCGCAGCTCTCCCGGATCACGAGCTTCGGCTCCAGCGTGATCTGGCGGGGCGGTGCTTCTGGCGCTTCGAGGCGGGCGATCAGGGTTTCGGCGGCGATCCGGCCGATCTTGGCGGGGTTGTCGAGGACCGTGGTAAGGGCGGGATAAAACGCCGCTGCCTCCTCCGTTCCGCCGAGGCCTACCACGCCCACGTCCCGGCCGGGTTGGACGCCTCGGGCGCGCAAGGCGCTCATGGCGCCGAAGGCCACGAGGTCGTTGAAGCAGACGTATCCACTCGGCCGTTCCGCCCAATCGAGCGTTTCCAAGGTTGCACGCGCACCCTCGACCAAGCGCGGCTGGCAGCGGCGCCAAAGATCTGATGTCCAGGGGATGCCCGCTTGCTCGAGTGCGGTGCGGAATCCAACGACGCGGTCCTCGGCGACCGACGTACCAGGCGCGCCGCCAATCAATGCGATCCGGCGATGGCCTAGGTCGATCAGGCGCTGCGCCGCGCGCGCCATCGCCTGCCTGTCCGCGTTCACCACCCAATCGGCGTCCGCGTCTTCGCGAATCCGTCGCGAAACGTAGACGATGGGCGTGGCTTGGCGTTTCACCGGTTCTAGGATATCCGTGCCGACGCCGGGCGGTGGCGAGACCAGCAAGCCTTCCGCCCCGTAAGCCGCCAGGTTCTCCACGAAGCGGGAAAGGCTCGCCGGGTCTTCGCTATGATTGTTCAAGAAAGTGGCGATCCCCGCAGCACCGAGCGACTCCTCAATGGCGATCAGCATCTCCGCGAAGAATTGATGCGCGATGTTGTGAAAGCTGACCCCCACGATACGGGAGCGGCCGGTTCTCAGCGTCGCCGCCGTGGCGTTGCGCACATAGCCGCTCTCGCGCATGGCTTGGCGCACGAGGCGCCGCGTGCTCTCGGCGATTACCGGGTTGTCGCGAAGGGCAAGCGAGACAGTTGCCCGAGAGAGACCAAGCTTCTCCGCGATTTGTTGTTGCGTCGGCCTCCGGGACACCGAGCCAACCCTATTCTTCGCTTTGCCGCTCTATGCGTTTTCCAATTCTGGCCTCGACGGCTTTCATCGCGGCGGAAAAATCCGCGTCCCCCCAGCCCTCGGCCTCCGCGGCCTCTAGGGTGGAGATCACGGCGGCCAGCGCCGGATAGCGGCTGGCGTCAGGCGCCATGTCGCGGGCGAGCCGGGCATCCTTCAGCATGAACTTCAGCATGAACATGGCCGAGAAATCGCCGTCGCGCATGCGTGGCACCCGGTTCTCGAAGTAGCGCGAGTAGGCAAATCCGGTTCCCTTGGTGACGATGTCGTAGAAGGCTTCGATATCGGCACCTGTCTCCAGGCAAAGGCCCATGGCTTCGGCGACCGCGACCGCATGGCCCGCGACGAGCGTCTGATGGATGAGCTTCATGTGGTTTCCCGACCCGGACGCTCCGCAGTAGCGGACGAGCTGGCCGCAGATTTGCAGTACCGGGCGGGCGCGCTCGACTACATCTTCCTCGCCACCGACCACGAAGCTGATGGTGCCCTCCTCGGCCTGCTTCACCGACCCCAGCATGGAGGCGTCGAGATGGCTCGCACCCTTCGCGGCAACGCCGGCGGAGACATCCCGCGTCGCGTCTGGACCCACGGTGGAGCAGTCGATGGTGATTGCGCCCGCCTTGACTGCCGAGGTCACGCCTTGCGGATCCAGGTAGACGGAACGCAGCACATCGTTATTCGGCAGACAGGAAAAGAGAACGTCCGAATTGGCCGCGATCTCCGCAACCGAGTTTGCCGCCTGTGCGCCGATGCCCGAATAGACCCTTGCGGCGAGCTCGGTATTCGCGTCGAAGCCGGAAACCTCGCCAGGGTATGTCCTGGCCAATCTGCGGGTCATAGGCGCGCCCATGGCGCCAAGGCCGATAAAGCCGATCTTCATCTACTGGTCTCCCAACCCCCGTGTTGCTCCAGCCATTGGCACTCGGGCGAAATCCGCAGGCTTGTGGATTCAGGTTTACAAGTCATCGATTCTCCTATTTAAATCGATTTAAATTTGTATATCAAGCACTCCAACTTACGATCAGGCAGGGATCGGCGACGCGTGAAAATTCGCAAGGTCCTGAAGATCCCGAAGAATGAGGTGAAGATGAATACGCCAAGCATCGCGGTCTTTCCGGGCGACGGCATCGGGCCGGAAGTGATCGCCTCCGCCCGAGCCGCCATCGAAGCCCTGCAAGGCCGCTTCGACTTCCAACTCGAAATGAAGGAGTGGGGCGGGGGCGCCGCCTATTACCGCGAGACGGGACATGACCTCGAGGAAGGCTCCTTCGAGGCGGCGGGCCAGGCCGACGCGATTTTGCTGGGCGCCATGGGGCTACCCGACATCCGCTATGACGACGGCACGGAGATCTCGCCGCATCTGCGCATGCGTTCCGAGTTCGGGCTCTTCGCCGGCGTCCGCCCGGTGAAGAAGTATGCGAACGTCCCAAGCCCACTTGGCGATCCGCGCGCCGAGGATATTGACTTCGTGATCCTGCGCGAATCGACGGAAGGGCTTTTCGCATCCCGTGGAAAGGGCTTGGTGGAGAACGATTCCATTGCGCGCGATTTTCTGGAGATCACGCGCGAAACCTCCGAGCGGCTGTTCGACTTCGCATTCGACTTGACCAGAAGGCGCGCTGAGCGCGGGGTCGGCAAGCGCCGCCTGACCTGTGTCGACAAGGCCAACGTGTTCGTGTCCATGGCCTTCTTCCGCAAGATCTTCGACGAGCGCGCGCAGGCCTTCCCCGACATCTCGGCCGATTATTCTTATGTGGATGCCGCCGCGCTGGATCTCGTGCGCAAGCCCTGGGATTTCGACGTGTTGGTGATGGAGAACATGTTCGGCGATATTCTATCCGACCTGGGCGGCGGGCTCGTCGGCGGGATGGGCATGGCGCCTTGCGCGGAAATAGGCCTGGAGCACGCCCTGTTTCAGCCAGCCCACGGATCGGCCCCCGATATCGCCGGGCAGGGCAAGGCCAACCCCACGGCGACTTTGGTCTCGGCCGCCATGATGCTCGACTGGCTAGGGGTGCGTCGCCAGGACGATGCCATGCTCCAAGCGGGTGCTGCCTTGGATGGCGCCGTGACGCGCGTCTACGCCGAGGGGGCTGTCCACCCCTTCGAGTTCGGCGGCTCCACCGGCACCGCGGCCTTCACCGAAGCCGTGGTCGAGGCCATCGCCACAGGGGGTTAGAGGCGGACAAAGCGTCGGGCGTGCTCAAGGATTGAAGTTGACGGGCGGGCCGGGCCTCTCATATGGATTTCGGCAGACAAATCCATAAGGAACGGGAGCGAAACAGATGGGACTTCTCAAGACATTGCTTGCCGGCGCCGCGCTTGCGGCCTTCGCCACATCTTCCGTCGCCGCCGAAACGCGCGTGACCTACAAATCCGCCAAGACAACCTCGTCCTACTATCAAATGGCGGTCCAGATCGCCGAGGCCATGAAGGCGGGCTCCAATGGCGAGATCATCGTCACCGTTGAGGAAAGCCAAGGCTCGGTGCAGAACGTCATGGAAGCCAAGGCGCGCGGCGGCGATTACGTCTTCACCACGCCGCCGGTGCTCGTCAAGCTGGCCCAGGGCGGCAAGGCCATGTTCGAGGGCAAGGGCGACCCGAAGTTTGACGAGATCCGGGCGCTGTTTCCGATTCCCTCGCTCACCATGCATTTTGTCGTGCGCGCTGACAGCGGCATCACCGACTTCGCCGACCTGGAGGGCAAGAAAATCCTGATCGGCAAGGGCTCCTTCGGCGCTAAGGAGGGGGAGAAGTACCTCAAGCTCTTCGGCTTGGAAGGCAAGGTGGACCTGGCGGACGTCGAGCTGTCCAACGCGGTCCCGGCGCTCAAGAACGGGCAGATCGATGGCTTCGTCACCGCCGGTTCCTTTCCCGCCCCGAATGTGATCGAGGCGGCGGCCTCGACCGGGGTCACGGTGCTGTCCCTCTCCGATGTCCAGATCGCTCAGACCAAGCGCACGAAGCTGGTGATACCGGCTGGCACCTACGCGGGCCAGGAAAGCGACATCGTGACCACCTCCTTGCCGGTGGTGGCCTATACGACGACCGCCATGGACGATGACACGGCCTATGCCCTGACCAAAACCTACTGGGAGCAGAAAGGGGCCATGGGCGAGGGCGCCGCCTGGTGGAACGGCGTGAACGAAGGACTGATCGAGAATATCACCGGCAAGATCCACCCCGGTGCCATCCGCTATTACGAGGAAGCGGAAATAGCGCTTTTCGCCGCCCAGAAGTAAAAGCCGCGCTGGCGGGGCGGACAACGTTTCCGCCCCGCAGCCGGCGGCGCCTAGCAAATCCGAACCCCGGGGGAGCTCTTGACCACGCGGATATGGGCGGGCCTCGGTCTTCTTGTGATCCTCTTTCACCTCGGGCTGGTCTTCCAGGGGTTGGTGCCGAACCTGGTTTCGCGCCCCCTGCACATCGCGCTCGCGCTTCCTTGGGTGCTGATTTTCGCGGCGCAGACACGGGCCGAGCGCGTCTCGGGGGTATTGCTGGCGGCTCTGGGAGTCGCCGCTTGCCTTTGGGTCGCTGTCAATCACAACGCACTGTCCGACCAGTACGGGTTCTTGGAGGGCAACTTCCAGGTCGCGCTTGCGGCCGTCTTGCTGTTCGTCGCACTGGAGGCGGCACGCCGGGCAATCGGTTGGCCCCTGCCGCTGGTCGCCGCCGCCGCCTTGGCCTACGGGCTTTGGGGGCAGTACATTCCGGGCGAATTCGGGCATTCGGGCACGCCGCTCGCCAGCTTCCTGGGCACCTTGACCATCGCCGAGGGAGGGCTTTGGGGCAGCTTGACCGGCGTGTCGGTCAACGTGGTGGCGGTCTTCGTGATTTTCGGCGCGGTGCTGAACGCGGGCGAGGCCGGCCAAGGCTTCATGAATCTCGCGGTTGCCGCGGCTGGCCGCCTGAGGGGCGGGGCCGCGAAGGTTTCGGTGCTGTCCTCCGCGCTCTTCGGGTCGATCTCCGGTTCGGCCTCGGCCAACGTCGCCTCGACCGGGGCCGTGACCCTGCCCGCAATGACACGCCTGGGGTATCCCAAGCGTTTGGCCGGGGCGGTGGAAGCGGTTGCCTCGTCCGGCGGCCAGATCATGCCGCCGCTCATGGGGGCGGGCGCCTTCGTGATGGTGGAACTGACTGGGGTTCCTTACACCGAGATCATCTTGGCCGCCTTGCTGCCGGCGCTGCTTTATTTCCTGGCGGTCTGGGTGGGGATCAACGCCTATGCCCGGCGGCTGGACCTTGGAGGCATCGCGGCGGAGGGCAAGCCATCGGGGCGTGACGTTCTGATCACCTCCGCCTTCTTCCTGGTCCCGTTCACCGTCTTGATGTGGGGCATGTTCGGGGCGGGCTTCACGCCGCAGTACGCCGCCAGCATGTCCATCTTGACCGCCGTGGCGATGCTGGCCGTGGACCGGAACCTGACCTTCAATTGGAAACGGACCCTGGAGCGCCTTGAGCGCGCCTGCCTGACCAGCGGCAAGCAGGTGGCGATGATCGCATCGATCATTCTTTGTGCGTCCATCGTCATCGGTGTGCTCTCCATCACCGGGTTGGGCGTGAAGATCACCTCGCTGATCCTCTCCGCCTCCGGTGGCCTCCTTTGGCCTTCTCTTTTGCTGACCGCGCTCGCTTGCCTGATCCTGGGCATGGAAGTGCCGACCACCGCGGCATATGTGATTTGTGTCTCGATCGCCGGGCCGGCGCTCATTCAACTGGGCCTCGATCCGCTCTTGGCGCACCTCTTCGTTTTCTGGTTCGCGCTTCTTTCGACCATCACGCCGCCGGTCTGCGGCGCGGTTTTCATCTCTGCCGGCATGGTGGGCGAGGACTGGCTGAAGGTCGCGCTGACCGCGATGGCGCTTGGCGTGGGGCTCTATGTCATCCCCTTGGGAATGATCGCCAATCCCGCCCTGATCGACCTTGCGCAAGACCCTCTCGCCGCGCTTCTCGCCATGGCAAGGCTTGCGCTTGGTTTGGGCGCGATTTCCTTCGGCATCATCGCGCTGCAACGCCTTTGGGCTAAGCTGGCCCTGGCCGCGGCCGGACTTGCCGCGATTTTCGTGCCGCTTTAGCGCGCCGCGGCGTTCCGGTTGGCGCTTTCGATCCAGTCGAGCGCTTGGGTCTCAAGGAAGCTGTAGAAGGGATTGTGCCGGACGCGCATCAGCCAATCCTCGGGAAACTTTAGCAGTCCCCGTTCCCCGCGAAGGGCGATGTCGCCGAGAAAGAGGGCGTCGGCGCTCGGCGGCGGGCCCTGGCCGTAGAGCGGGTCGTCAGGGGGGATGGGAAGGGCAACGTGGGACAAGGAGATGTAGCCTCGGGGCCACGCCATGCCCAAACTTTCCCCGGGGGAGGGTGCGTTGGAAAAGGGGGCTTTCCGCCGCGCCACGACGTCCCTGCTGTCTCGATAGGCGTTCGTTACGAAGGTGACTTCGAACGGCAGCGCGTCATCCTCAAGCAAACGATCGGTAAAGGGGGCGGGATCGTCCAGCATCAGCCCGGATTTGACCGCGAAGCGATTAACATCGAAGAGCACAATCTCGTTCTGGTCGGGCGGCAGCAGGCTGAGCAGCCGGTCCACCACGGCGTCTGTCGATACGGTGGCATCCACCGCGGATTTGAGCACCAAGGTCGGCGGAAAGGCCTCCGGGCCGGGAGCCTGTGCCCAGGTCCGCAAGCGCTGGGTCACCCAACTGGTCAGGTCGTGAACTTGGGCGCCGCCATTGGTCGGGAAGGAGTTGTACTTGTAGGGGTCGAACTCGGGCACGATCTGCAGCCAGCCAAGCTCCCTCAAGCCGGGCACCCGCGCCAGGCTCGCCTTCGCGCCCGCGAGCGCCGCCGCCGGGGAGACCCCGATCGCCGGAGAGATCAGGACCAGGCTGGCGGGCACCGGCGACGCGGTGCCTTCCAGCGCATCCAGGGCGAAATTGAGCGCCAGTGCCGCTCCCGTCGAATAGCCGACGATGTGAACCGGCTTGCCGTCCAAGGTGCTTGCCAGGTGAGCCATGGCGATCCGTGTGGCCGCAGCCATGTCTTGCCACTTCAAGGTGACGAGACCAGAAGGTGCCGTTCCATGCCCCGGCAAGCGCAAGCCGAGAACGTGATAACCGCGCGCGTGGAGGGTCAGGGCCAGGGCACGCAGGGAATAGGGGGAATCGGTCAAGCCGTGTAGCAGCAGCACACCGCCCTTCGCGTCCCCGACCGGCCAGTCGAAACTGCGGTTCCAGTCCGGGTCGCGCCCGCGCGGGTCGGCGGCACTGCCAGCGCTGTAGCGGAAAAGCGCGAAGTCCGGTCCCGTCTCCACCTCCGCGTAGACCTTTTCGTCAAGCTCCGCGAAGACCCTTTCCTCCAGCTTGAGATAGTCCTCGAAGCTGGCGATCTCGCTGGCGCGCTCGGCGGTGAATTCCTCGTGCAGAGTTTCGCTGTGCCAGGGATCGGTGCGCGGCGCGCTCCAGGCCTCGACGATCAGCACGGCGACCAGCGCAACAAGTGCTGAGGTGAAGAGACAGCGAAGCCAACTCCAGATTTTTCTCATCGATCAGTTCCTACCTTCCCCTGGTCAGCACCCAGTGAACGCGGCCGTCTTCAGTGAGCACCCGGTGGATTTGCCGGCTCCTGGCGGTTTCCTCGTTGGTGAGCCGCAGAAAAAGGTCGCCGGAAAACTCAGGGGTCTCCAAACTGAAGTTGTGGAAGTTCCGCGTGCGGTTGACTGGCGTTACGTCGACCAGCGTGATGCGTTCGCCGCCGGGCCCCAGGTTCGGCTCGATCTGTGCGTCGAAGCGGCCGAAAGAAAGGCTGTCCTGCCGCTCCCGGTCAAAGCGGTCCTTGAGTGGCCCGGACTCCGACACAGGCGTCCGGTTCGTTGGGTAGAAGAAGCGATAGGTTCTCTGCTCGGCCAGCGTGGAAACCGTTATGCGCCGGAAAGCGAAGGCCTCCGCGTGGCGCAACGCGAAATCAGGGTGCAGGACGACGGCGTAGTAAAACCAGCCCGCCAAACCGCCCAGCATGACAATGGCGAAAACGCCCGCCCAGATCAGCCTTCGACGCCAGCGCTTCATAGTATTGTTTTCGAGTCCTTCCGGTTTGCCCCGCGGGATTGCTGGCGCCCGCCCAGTTTTTGACGCGAAACTTTCCTGGAAACCCGCTCGCCCAGCGTCCGATAATATGAGTATCATGGCAATCATTCACATTCAGCCCTGGAGGCAGTCCCATGGGTGACGCAGCCGTTGCGGAACCGTCCGATTTCGTGAAGTTCTGGAACGAGGTGCTGGTTCCGAAATTCATCAAGTGGAAGCATGTGCTGGTGGGCGGTTTGAGCCGCCATTCCGATGCGGTGTTTCCGCGTCTCGAGGTGCATCCGGGAGAGCGCGTGCTCGATGCCGGGGCCGGCTTCGGGGATACCGCCTGCATGCTGGCCGAGCGGGTCGGGCCGGCTGGTGAAGTCGTCGCCATGGATTGCTGCGACGCGTTCCTGGACTTCGGGCGGAAAGAGGCCGCGGAGAAAGGTCTGAAGAACGTCGACTTCGTGGTGGCGGACGTGGAGATCTATCCCTTCGAGGGCGATTTCGACATGGTGTTCTCCCGCTTCGGGACGATGTTCTTCTCCAATCCGGTGGCGGCGCTCAGGAACATGCGCAAGGCCCTGAAGCCTGGCGGGCGGCTAACGCACATTGTCTGGCGGGACCGGGCCGACAATCCCTGGCTTTCCTCGGCGAAGGAGATGGTGCTGCGTCACCTGCCCGTGCCCGGCGCGGATGCCCAGACCTGCGGCCCCGGTCCCTTCTCCATGGCGGACGAGGAGATGGTCCGGGCGCAAATGAAGGCGGCCGGGTTCGAGGACATCGTCTTCGAGCGGGTGGACGCCAAGGTGCGCATGGGTGACGACATCGAGGACTCCATCGGCTTCCAGATCGCCCTGGGCCCCGCCGGCGAAGTGGTGCGCGAGGCGGGCGACCTGGCTCTGGACCGCGACGAGGAAATCCGCCAGGATCTGACGGAGCTGTTGAAGCCGCACGTAAGCGACGACGGCGTCTGGATGGAGTCGAGTTCCTGGATGATCTCCGCGCGCAATCCGGGCTGATTAGGGTTCGGCCTTTACCGCCGCACCCGTCGCAAGCTCTTCCTGGTAGGCGAAGATCGCCGGCAGGCCACCGGTGTGGACGAAGAGGACGCGCGTGCCGGGCGCGACGGTGCCCTCCTCGACGAGGCCGAGGACGGCCGCGAAGCTTTTCGCCGTATAGACCGGGTCGAGGAACAGGCCTTCGTGCCTCGCCATGGTCGTCAAGGCAGTGCGGGCGGGTTCACCGATCCGGCCATAGCCGGGCGTAAGGGCCTTGTCCCAGACCCGGATATCCTCCGGCTGGATCAGCCCCTCGATCTCAAGCAACGTCTCCAGCCGCGCGCAAACCTCCGTGAGCCTCGCAGTTTGGTCCGCCGCTGGGCGGCGCACGCAAGAGCCGAATACCGGCGTTGGCAACCCCAGGGCCTTGACTCCGGCTAGCAGGCCCGCGTGGGTGAGCCCGCTGCCCGAAGCGACCACCATGGCGTCGAAGTCCGGGGCCTGACGTTGGATTTCCTCAGCCGCGCGCATGTAACCCAAGGCGCCGAGTGGCGGATTGGCCAGGCCCAAGGGGATGACGAAAGGAACACGGCCGGCGCGTCGCAGGTCCTCGGCTCGCGCGCGCAAGGCGCGGTCGGCGCCGGCTTCGTCCTCGCCTTCCGGATAGCGCATGAACTCCGCGTCCAGGATCTCGCCAAGCAAAACATTGCCGGAGGTTGCGTAGGTTTCACCCATGCCGGGGACCCGGTCCTCCAACTGCAGGATGGCCTTGAGGCCCAAGCGCGCGGCAGCCGCCGCCGCGATTCGTGCGTAGTTCGATTGCACGGCACCGGTGATCAGAACGGTATCCGCGCCCGCTGCTTGTGCCGCGCCAAAGTAATATTCAAGCTGCCGGTTCTTGTTGCCGCCGAAGCTCAGCGTCGAGAGATCGTCGCGCTTGATCCAAAGATCGATGCCCAGCTTTTCCGAAAGCCGGTCGAGCCGCTCGAGCGGCGTCGGCCCCGTCATTAGGGCCGCACGCGGGAAACGATCGAGAACTTCCAGGGTCATGCTGTCACCATCTCCGTCGCAACTCGGATCATAAAGCCTGATGTGAGCCTCAAAAAATCGAATTTTCTCTTCCGCTTAAAATCGATTACGCTTCGTAAGTTGACGAAGAAACCGTGCAGCTTTGACACGGGACCGAAAAAAGCCAATCCACGAATTTGGGAGACAGGGAATGAAGCATTTCGGAAAAATTGCGGGTGCGACCTTGCTGGGTGCTGCCTTGATCGGCTCCTCGGCAGCGGCCCAGGATATGAAGTTCTTCCGTATCGGCACTGGTGGCGCCGGCGGAACCTACTTCCCCATCGGCGGCATCATCGCGAACGCGATCTCGAACCCGCCAGGCTCTCGCGCCTGCGAGGAAGGCGGAAACTGCGGCGTTCCGGGCCTCGTCGCCATGGCGCAGTCCACGAACGCCTCGGCCCACAACGTGAACGCCATTCAAGAAGAGCAGATGGAGGCTGGCCTGTCTGGCGCCGCGACGCTGCACTTCGCTTACAACGGCGTCGGCAAGTTCGAAGGCAACGCCAAGCCGGACCTGCGCGTTATCGCCAACCTATACCCCGAGGATCTGCATCTCGTATTGCCCAAGGGCGCGACGCTGGACGGCATTGCCGACCTCAAGGGCAAGCGCGTCGGCATCGCTCAGGCGGGCTCCGGAACCCAGATCGCGGTGGAGCTGATCCTCGCGGATCATGGTGTCACGCGCGACAACATCGACGAGGCGGAACTCAACAATGCCCAAAGCGCCGAGCGCTTGGCCGACGGTCAGCTCGACGCTTATTTCTATGCCGCTGGCACGCCGGTCGCCGCGATGATCCAACTCGATAGCACCAAGGGGATGGAGCTTTATTCCTTCTCCGACGAAGAGGTGAAGATGGCCAACGCCTCGGTGCCCTATTACATCCCATCGCAGATCCCGGCGGGCACCTATCCGGGCGTGGAGTACGATGTGGACACGGTCGCGGTCTCGGGCATCCTGGTGACAAACGCCAATCAGGATGAAGAGCTGATCTACGAAATCACGAAGGCATTGTGGTCGCCGACCGCCCGCAAGCTTCTCGATAACGGCCATGCCAAGGGCAAGGTTATCACCCTGGAGACAGCGCTTGACGGAATCGACGGCATTGGCGTCCCGCTGCATCCGGGCGCCGAGCGTTTCTACAAAGAGCAAGGCATGATCCAGTAAGCGATCGGGTATCGGGTGGCGCGGAATCGTGCCGCCCGCTCTGCTCTCAAGCCTTGGCGCTGAGGCGCCTGTGCGAAATTCATGGCCGGGGCGGTTTAAGCCATGACTCTCGAAACCGAACTCGACCAGCATCAGCTGGATGAGATCGAGAAAAAGTACGATTCCTCGATCAATACCCGCGCGAACGGACCCGCGCTGACGCGCTTCATCTACTGGGCGACCATCGCTTTTGCGCTGTACCATCTCTGGACGGCGGGGTTCGGTACGCCGGTCGATTACGTCCACATGGGCATCCATCTGGCCGGGATGTTCTTATTCATCTTCGTTGGATTTCCGTTAATTCATAAAGCCAAAGCCCTGGAGTTCCACCCCAAGGCCTTCGTGAAGCCGGGCAACGTCCCGCTCTACGACTGGATCATCATGGCATTTGCCATCGCGGCCTCGCTTTTCCTGTGGGTTAGCTGGCGCGGCCTCGACTGGTTCGGCCTTGAGGTGCCGGAGCAGATGCTGCGCCAAGGCAACCCAACGGTGCCGGATGTTTTCTTCGGCACCATACTGATCCTCGCGACCCTTGAGGTCGCGAGGCGCACGATCGGCTTCGTGCTGCCCCTCATCATTCTCGTTTTCATGGTTTACGCGCTGTTCGGGCCCTACATGCCCTTGCAGATCCTCCAGCACCCCGGCGTTAACTGGGAACAGTTCGTCAACAACATGTACTTCCCATTCGAGGGGATTTTCGGGGTTACGCTGTGGATCGTATCTACCGTGGTCTTCCACTTCATTCTCTTTGGCGTGGTCGCGCAGCGCATGGGGTTGGGCCAGTTCTTCGTGGACAACGCCATGATCTTGGCGGGCCGGTATACCGGCGGCCCCGCGAAGGTCAGTGTGGTGTCCTCGGCGTTCTTCGGAACCATCTCCGGATCTTCCATTGCCAACACCGTCTCCACCGGGTCTCTGACGATTCCGAACATGAAGCGCCTTGGCTACCCCGGGCATTTCGCCGGTGGCGTCGAGGCGGCCTCGAGCGCGGGCGGACAAATCACGCCGCCCATCATGGGGGCCGCGAGCTTCCTCATGGCCGAGTACCTTGAGGTGCCCTACACGACGATCGTCATCGCAGCGATCGTTCCCGCTCTGATGCACTATGTCGGCGTGATCTCGATCGTGCACTTCACGGCGAAGCGCCTGAAGCTGAAAGCTTATCCAAAGGATCAACTGCCGCAATTCCTGAAGGTTTGGCGCGAGGGCTGGTACACCATCATACCGCTGGTGGCGCTGTTGATCGTGCTCTTCTCCGGCTATTCCCCGAACATGGCGGCCTTCCTCGGCATCCTGCTGTGCATCGTCGTGGGGTTCTGCGCGTTCGACCGGCCTCTCACGCTGATTATTCCCTTTGGGCTCTTGGCCTTCATTTTTTGGAAAGCCTCGCCCTTGAGCGGCGAAGGTTTCTCGGAAACCCTGGCGGGAATTCTGGCTGGATTGACCGTTTTGGGCTGCTTGCACAGGAATGAGCGGAAGAATTTCCGCGATCTCTTGGACAGCGTCCATGTGGGCGTGCAGTACACGCTCGCCGTGGGCGCGGCCTCGGCGGCGGTAGGGATCGTGGTGGGTGTGATCAACACAACCGGCGTCGGCTTCCGTCTCGGCTTCATGGTAACAACCGGTGCCGCGGATCTCGCCACAAGTCTCCATGCCGTGCTGGGCTGGATCCCCTCGGATGTCTTCTCTCAGGCCTCCATACAGCGGTTCCTATCGCTCGTGATGATCGCGATTGCGTGCATCCTGATGGGGGCGGGTTTGCCGACCACGGCGCTCTACATCATGCTCGTTGCCGTGGCACAGCCAGCCTTGGCGCAGCTTGGGGTGCCGGCATTGGCGACCCACATGTTCGTGCTCTACTACGGCGTTATCTCCGAGATCACGCCGCCGGTCTGTGCCTCGGCCTATGCAGCCGCGGGCATTGCGAACGCCAATCCCTTCAGGACAGGTTTGAATGCCTTCTCCCTGGGACTCGGTAAACTGATGGTGCCGATGGTGTTTGTTTACGCGCCGACAATGCTTTTGGTCTTGCCCGAGTATTTCACCTGGACGTCTTTCCTGCAGGTTTCCCTGACCTGCGCCTTGGGCGTCTTTGCGATCGCGACCGCGGTGTCAGGGTACTTCATGACCGAGCTTAAGGGGCTCTGGCGCTTGTTCATGGCAATTGGGGGCCTGCTGCTCGTGGCGCCGGGAACGAACAGCGATCTCTTGTCCCTCGTGATGATTGCACCGGTGGTTCTGCAACAGACCTTGGCGCAGCGCCGCGAGACTGAGCTCAGCCCAACGGCGGATTGACCCGAAGGCGCGCCTATCGTTCAAGGCCGAGGCGCTGATGCCATGCGGCGATCGACTCCTCCGGATATTCTTCATAGCGGCGGTCCTTCGGCCCGGTCGAGACGGGCACCCAGGACGCCTTCGAGCCAAGCATCAAGTGAGTGCGTTCCGGCGGCACTGGCAGTTCGCTGTCGATAGCCGAGGCGAAGGGGTGAACAAGCTCCGGCCAGCGCGGGTCCCAGAGCCAGAGTGCACTGCCGCACTTACTGCAGAATCGCCGCTCCGCCGGGCTTTCCTGCCCGTCGCCTAGCTGAGCGTGATAGGTGGCCGCGGCCTCCTCGCCCTCGACTTCCAAGCTCGCCTTCTGGCCTGACAGGTTGATCGCATAGCCCCCGCCGCCTTGAGTCTTGCGGCAGATAGAGCAGTAGCAAAGGTTGAAGGGGTAGGGGTGGCGGGTATTCAGCCGAAATCGCACGGCGCCGCAGTGGCAGGATCCTTCCAATCGCATCTGCTGTTCCTTTTCTTCTCGTAGCGCTTCATCGGGTGGCACGGTGATCTCTCGCGCCCGCGCATTCGCCAAATTCCGCCCAGCCTCGACACATGTTAGACTGTTCTTGTGTCAAAATTCGCTGGAATAGACTGGCGGCGCCACCTGGATCGCGTTCGTCCCGGCCGTTCGCCGGTCAGGCTCTTCGCTTTTCTATGCATTTCCTTCGCCGCCGGTTTCGCAATTGGCGCGTATGGGGAGCGTATCGGCGAAAGCTTCGAGTCTATCGAAAGACTTTTCGAGCAGGAGGCGCCGCGCGAAGCCGAAAGCCCCCGCCGGCAAGATTTCAGTGGCGCGCTGCGTATCCCGGACGCCCGTATTGCCTCTCTCATCTCGCCGAGGAGCGAAGTGGAGGTGCGGCAGCTACGCGCGAAACTCATCGATCATGTGTGGGGCTCGAGACGGATTCCTTCCGAAGCCATGCCGGAGGAGGTCTTGGATATTACCGACGCGCGCTGGATGGAGATGCGTAATCTCAAGGCTATTCGGGAGGGAAGGATTTCCCTCTCGAACGCGCTCACCTCCTACTTTTACCATTTCGTGCCCGAGCGCGGCTTGAACAGACTTTATGGTCTTTCACCAGGGCCACGCGGGGGATTTCATCGCGAGCATCGATTTCATCCGTGGCTTCGTCGAGCAGGGGTTCGACGTAATCGCCCTCGCGATGCCGCTGCTATGGCGCAACAGGGTGGCGGGGGATTTCGTCGAAACCGAAAAATTCGGGCCAATACTCGTCCCGCCGGACCTGCCCAACGCCACCGATTTTCATAAGTATGTCAATATTCTTTCGAGTGAGGAGGTGACCGCCGAGCGGATCTTTCTGGAGCCGCCGGTGGTCGCGCTTAACTATGCCCTATCCCGCCAAGACTTTGATTTCGTCGGTATGGCCGGCTTGTCGGGAGGTGGCTGGACCACCACGCTGGTCGCCGCCGTTGATCCCCGCATTCAATCGAGTTTCCAAATTGCCGGCAGCTTGCCGTTTTACTTGAGGGCGGTCAGGCCGGCGCGGGATATGGGCGATTTCGAGCAGTACGGTTTGCCGCTCTATCGGATCGCCAACTACTTGGAACTCTACCTTCTGGCGGCTGCTGGTAATGGCCGGGTTCACGTTCAAATCCTGAACGAACATGACCCTTGCTGTTTCGATCAACCCTTGGCGGCGCGCTACGCCGGCGTCCTCGGTGGTGTCATGAAGCAAGAGGAGATTCCCGGCGCCTTCGAGTTCATTCTCGACGATACCCACGAGAGCCACGGGGTTTCCCGGTTTGCCGCGGAACAGATCCTGTCTATTAGCCTGAATCAAGTGCCCGCCGAATCAAACGTGCGATAGAACGTGAGGAATTCTTTTCGATCGGGTTTCAAGGAGCCTCATGTACGCCATCCTCGCGGTTTTGGCCGCGATCGTTTTGATCTACGGCGCCGTGGCCGGGCGCTTGGAGCGCACGCCTTTCAGTGGCGCTTTGGTGTTTCTCGCCCTTGGGATCGCCTTGGGCCCCGTTGGTGTGGGAGCGCTGGAGCTCAGCGTCGATAGCGCGGAATTGCGCACCTTGGCGGAGCTGACCCTGGCGCTGGTTCTCTTCGTGGAGGCCGCCGACGCGGACTTGGATGTGCTCAAGCGAAGCGGGCGGTTGCCGTGGCGGCTCTTGGCGATTGGCTTGCCGCTCACCATCGGCTTGGGATTCCTGCTCGGCATCCCGATCTTCCCCGAGCTTTCCTTGTTGGAGGTGGCTTTGCTGGCCACCATGCTCGCCCCCACCGACGCGGCGCTGGGCAAGGCGGTGGTGACCAATCTCAATGTGCCGGCCGGGGTGCGCGAAGGCTTAAAGGTTGAAAGCGGCCTCAACGACGGAATCTGTGTGCCGGTGCTCTTCGCCTTGTTGGCGCTGGCGGTGGGTTCGGCGCCCGGGGAAGACGGTGCGATCGAGCTGACACTTGGCCTGTTCGTCCAGGAGATCGGAATCGGGGCGGCGGTCGGCGTGGCCTTGGCGCTTCTGGGTGGGCTCGGACTCGCGCGTCAGGCGCGGCTGAGCGGCTGGATCGGCAAGACCTGGAAGCCCGTCATAGTGCCCGCCTTGGCGCTGCTGTGCTTCGCCACGGCGCAGGCTCTGCATGGCAGCGGCCTGATCGCCGCCTTCGTCGGCGGCATCACCATTGCGTTTCTAAGGCCAGAGAACAGGCATGATTGGCTGCGCGCGGGCGAAACCACTGGCGACACCTTGTCGCTTCTCACCTGGGTGGTGTTCGGCGCCGCGGTCGTGGGTCAAGTGCTTCCGGATTTCGGCTGGGATCACGTCCTCTACGCGGTGCTCAGCTTGACGGTGGTGCGTATGCTGCCGATGTTTCTCGCCATGACGGGGCTCGCCATCGGGACCGACGGAAAGCTCTTCACTGGCTGGTTCGGGCCGCGCGGTCTCGTCAGCATTGTTTTCGCCATCATCGTCTTTGGGGCCGGTGTGGAGCATCGCGACAGCTTGGCGATGACCGTGGTTTGCACGGTCGTGCTTTCGATTCTGGCTCATGGCTTGACCGCCGTTCCTTTGGCCAAGCGCTTCGGGCCCCGCATCGAGCGGAACATCGAGCGCATGCAGGCCAGGCGGTCGCGGCAATGATGCCGGGCTTCAGGGACTAGCTGGGGGCGAGCTTGATGGAGTCGGTGCGCGGTTGGGTCATCGGTTTGCTGGCGCTCTCGATCTTCTGGGCGGGTTTCCTCTATTTGGGGCTTTCCATCGCGATCTACGCGGCGCGGCATAAGGATGCCTTCGCCCTGCTTGTCTCGGGAGGGCTGATGCTGGCCGGCCTATTCGTCGCCAGATTGCTGTGGCTATATTTCGCCGGGCGCGCCGGATAAGCGTGAGGGCCAATTGGCTTTCCGAGCGAACGCTTGGCGAAGGCGGGCGCCAACAGCCGCTGCAAAGCCTGATCCCGTGCCGAGCCGAATTCGATAGCGTGCTATAAAAAGTCTCGAGGGCCTCGACAAAGGGGCCCCGACTCGGGGGAGGAAGGCAATGGGCAGGCTCCGAAAGGCAGCGGTCACGACACCGGGCTGATCAGCGTCGCGAGCCCGGCGTTTGGCGAGGAGGTCACCGCGCGGGTTTCGCAGCCAGAGGCGGAGCGCGAGTTCGGAGTGCAGCTCGCGCAATCTGCATCGCCGCTCGAAGAGCGCTTTCTGCCGAGTGAGTGGCAGTTTAAGGCGCTTCCCTACGTCTGGGCCATCAGCATAGAGGGCGACTCCACGGTGAAGGGGCAGGACAGCGACGTGGATATCCGATTCAAGGACATCCTCGAGCAGCTGAATTTTGGAGTCTTTCTGGAGGGTGAGGCCCGCAAGGAACGCTTTGGCCTTTTCGCGAATGTGCTCTACGCGGATTTGGAAACCGACCAAGGCACAGGTCCGCTCGATATCGAAGTCGGCACCAAGGTTTTCATGGGTGGCGGCGGGGCGAGCTATCGCCTTGGCCCCTATCCCTTGGAGTCCGGCAGCGGTGCGCTGGTGCTAGACCCTTATGCCGGGTTTCGCTACACGCTGATCGACGTGGACCTCGACATTAGCGGCCAGCGCAACGAGAGCGCAGATCAGCAATGGGTGGACCCGATCGTCGGGTTGCGCTCGATCCTGCAGTTGACCCCGCGCTGGAACTTGACGGCCTTTGGCGATGTCGGAGGGTTCGGTGTGGGCTCGGATTTTACCTGGCAAGCGGCCGGTGTCGTCGGCTACCGCTTTGGTTTGTTCGGTGAGGGGGATGCTCAGGTCCTGGGCGGCTACAGGGCCATCGGACAGGACTATTCCGATGGGGACGGCGACAGCGAGTTCAAGTGGGACGTCGTCTACCACGGTCCCGTGCTTGGCCTATCGGTTACCTTTTGAACTCCTAAGGCAGGTGCGTGGCCCCAGGCAAAAAATTGTCGCGCGACTGTCACGTCGGGGCAACGAAACCGCCGCATAAGCCGTCTATGCATTCTTGTTGGATTGCGGATTCAACGAGAGTCGCTGCGTGGTCAAAGACAGGATTCAGCCGAGTTCCAGCGGTCGCCAGCCCGATCTGCCAACCGTGTCCTACGCAAATCCGGCCGACCCTTTCCTGCGCCGGCTCTTCATTGGGGCGGTGGAGAAAGTCTCGGGCCAAACGCGGCTAGAGCGGCTCTATCACAGTTACCGTCTCAATGGGGACAAGGACCGGCCGTTTTGGCTCGAGGCCCTGCGGCGCCTTGACCTTACGCTCGATTGCGACCTTTCCGCGCTCGCCCGGGTTCCTCGGACCGGCCCCTTGGTGGTTGTCGCGAACCATCCTTTCGGCGTTATCGACGGTCTGGTGCTCTGTCATCTAGCGAGCACCATTCGCCCGGATATCAAGCTCATCGCTCATGAAGTGATGCACCGGGCGCCCGAGCTTCGAGAGTCCTTGCTGCCGGTTTCCTTCACCGGCACGCGCGAAGCCCGCATGAACAATATCGAAACCTGCCGCCGCGCGATTAGCCACGTTAAGCAGGGCGGGTCGCTGGTCATCTTCCCCGCCGGTGGAGTTTCAACCGCACGCAATGTGTTCGGGCCAGCCACCGACGCGCCCTGGCAGCCGTTCGCCGCGCGGCTGATGCTTTCCGCCAGGGCGACGGTGCTGCCAATCCACTTTGAAGGCCAAAACTCTTGGCTTTTCCACGCCGCCAGCCGAATCAGCGAGCGCTTCCGCGAAGCCTTGCTGATTCACGAGGCGGCCCGGCGAATCGGGACGCATATCCGTTTGCACATCGGAGCACCGATTTTCTATCCCGCTCTGGCCGCGATGGGCGAGCCCGAGGCGATGTTGGCGCGGTTGCGGGCCATTACCTATGGCTTGCGCGAGAACGCGGACGATGGCCCGGGCGATTGTGGCGGTGAATCCCACGCCTTTACGCTCCCTGGCTCCGAAGCCGTCTCGGCGGCGAGTTCTCCCTCCTAACTCCCGTCTCCACCGGGCCTGTCCAAGTTTGCGGCGCTTGGCGCGCGAAAAGAGTAGTATCTTGGTTCTAGCGTTGTTCGATGAGGGGGCCGGAGGTATGGACACGGGAGTTTTTTCGTCGAAAGGCATCATGGCCGCGGGCATGGGTCTGACAATGCTCGTGGTCGCTGGCTGCGGAACCGTTCCGGAGCGCAATCCCCTGCCGCAGACAGACGGCGACCTGGCGGCAATTCCAAATCTTTCGTCCGAGGCCAGGTTTTGGGGCGACGAGGTGCCGGATTTCTGGCTGGAGCAGATGCGAACCTGGACGAAGGAGGACATCCAAGCCGAGATGTCCGCCTGGATCGGGGGCAAGCATAGCTACCTCGCCATTTCCGGCGGGGGGCAGGATGGGGCCTTCGGCGCTGGCCTTCTGAACGGCTGGACCGCTTCCGGCACGCGCCCGGAGTTTCTCTTTGTCACCGGCATCAGCACCGGCGCGCTCACCGCCCCCTTCGCCTTTCTGGGGCCGGATTACGACGACGAGCTGAAGGAAGTCTACACCACCCTCGAGACCAAGGACCTCGTTGAGCAGAGGGCCTGGAGCGTAATCGCCACCAGCGACGCGGCACTCGATACGGATAAGCTGCGCGCCGTGATCGCGGACTATGTCGACGAGGAGATGGTGCGGCGCCTGGCGGCAGAACATACGCGCGGCCGGCGCCTGTTCATCGGCACCACATTTTTGGATGCCGGCCGGCCGGTGATTTGGAGCATCACCTTTATTGCCGCTAGCGATTATCCCGAGAAGACCAAGCTGATCGGCGACATTCTTCTCGCCTCGGCCTCCATACCGGGCGCCTTTCCGCCTCTGCTGATCGAGGTCGAGCAAGGCGGCGAGCGTTACGACGAGTTGCACGTGGATGGCGGGGCCGCCTCGCAGGTCTTCGTTTACCCGAGCGCTTTCGATTTCAGCGAGATCCTCGACCGCTTGGAAGTGACCGAGCCCCATAGAATCTACGTGATTCGAAACTCCAAGCTCGCCCCCGACTGGAAGCCCATTGACCCGAACATCTTCGAGATAACGGCGACGTCGATTTCCTCGCTGATTCGCACCCAGGGGATGGGTGATCTGAACCAGATCTACCTTCTGGCCCAGCGGGACGGGGGCGAGTACCGGCTTGCTTACGTGCCCGAGGATTTCGACGTCCAACCGGCCGAGCCCTTCGACAAGACCTACATGAACGCGCTCTACGACCTAGGTTACGAGATGGCGCGGAACGGCTATCCCTGGGATACGCTGCCGCCCGCGGCGCGCGCGGTCCAGGTCGAGTAGTCACGAAGGGCGGGACAGCAAGAGAGATCCATGCCGGGACCGAAAGTCTACGTATCCATCACCGGATTACGGATCAAGAAGCCATGGCACGTCTTTGAGTTCTACCGGCTTGCGGCGGCGTCCCTCCGTCAGGCGAGAACGGCGAAAGGAAATCTGCGCTCCGACGTCAAGAAAATTGGTGGCGTCCACCACACGATCACAGTTTGGGAAAGCGAGCAGGCGATGCGGGCGTTCATTTATGTGGAGCCGCACCTCAGTGCCATTCGTGCCTTCCGCCGCATCGCTTCCGGCAAGACCTTCGGCTTCGAGGCTAGGAGCGTGCCGGACTGGGAGGAAGTGCACCGCCTCTGGCACGCGCGGGGCCAGGATTACGTCTGACCGGCGCGCTCTTCCCGGTGGGCTTGCGCAAGCTCCGCCATGCTGTTGAAGACCATGTCGTAACGCGGCATCTCGCCCGGGTGCATGGTGGCGCCAAAACCCTTCTGGGCGTGCCGTCGGTAGATCCAGCAATTGGCGAGGCCGAAGGCATTGGCGGGTCCGTGGTCGTGGAACATGCTTTCGGCGGTGTGCATGATCTCGTGCTTCTGGACCCCCATCCTGGCCAGGTTCTCGATCATGTATTCGAAGTTCCGGGGCGACGGCTTGTAGGAGCCGACATCCTCCGCCGTGTAGACAGCGTCGAAGGCAACACCGAGTTTCTTGTTGCTGTGGCTAAAGCTCTCGTCGTCCACGTTCGACAGCACCACGAGTTTGTAGTGGCCTTTGAGGTACTTCAGCGCCTCGGCCGAGTCCTCGAACGCCGGCCAATCGCGTACCGAGCGCCCATAGGTCAGGCATTCGTCCCAGCTCGCGGTCAGGCCCCACTCCTCGGCCAGCCGCTTGTAAACGGTTGCCAGCACGCGCGAATATAGCTTATCCGGCGTCTGGCGCTGAGTTGACGACTCGTGGTGGGCGTGAGCCTCCAGAATCTCGTCCCGGCTGAGGGTCCGCGACACCTGATCGGTGAGCGGCTTGAGGCCCCCCACCATCCCGCTCTCCCAGTCGATCAGAGTCCCATAAACGTCGAAGGTCAGCGCCTTGAAATCGGTCAGTCGCATGGGGAATCTCCTTGTGAAGGCGTCGCGTGCGCCAGGGACGGTAGCGCGTCGCGCAACGCCCGGCGAGAGGAATTCCGGTGGTCCCTTCGGGCCGCCGAACCGGCGCCGCCTGGGTGACAATTCAAATAAAGATATATATAATATTTTGATTATCTTTATGAGTAGACTCATTCCACCTTTTGTGAGGGCGCGTCATGAAAGCCGTTTTTATGATGCCAAATTTAATATTTGAGTTTCCTTTGCGAGAGTTAGAGTCGAAGCGCGGCGGTGATAAGAAGAAATCGAAGAAACAGAGATCGATCCTCTTTCGCGAATGGATCCCGATGCTGGGTGACCGCGCGGTTCTCGAGATCAAGAAACTGGAAATAGCCTTCGATGACGAGAAGGGGAGAATTTGCGTAAAATGCAGCCGCAAGCCCTTCTCGGACACGCTGACGAATGCGCCTCCAATTCTGGAGATTTACCTCTTCGACAAAAAGCGAAGGCCAATGAACGCAGTCAGGTACGGCTTCGCGTGGAATAACCATCTGGGGGCCCTTGAGCCCGCGATGGAGGACTCGGATAAGCCTCTCAGGAAAAGGCATGTTAGGCGCACGTGCTATGTTGCTGCCCGCATTCGGACCCAAGGGTTTCGGTGGTCCGAGGATCCCCGGGTCGTCAAGGCGCGCAAGCGTCATAAACTGCCGGCTGCCTAGGCGGCGCGCTTGCCCGAAGCCCGAGCCGCGATCCGGCTGGGACCTCGGGCGGCTGGCCCTCGGGTCTAAATCCTAATGCACATGGCGCCTTGTGCTTTGGGTTGCGCCCAAGCGCATCATGCCGTGCCAATAGTGCCAGGCTGCCAGGGCTTCGGCACTCTCGTGGCCGAAGATGCCGCAGGTCCGATGGTACTCGGCTTCGGCCGCCAGGACGTGGTTGCGGAACTTAGCCGCCAGCCGGGCGTCGACGGAATTCGCGATAGAGTTCATGACGAAGATCCTTTCGCTGGCCTCTGTTGGCTGCAATCTGGGCCGGCCGCGTTTCGGCTTGATGTCGCCAGGGGCGGAATTTGGTTTTCAAGGTTTCAGGGCGGTAACTTTGGAGGCGCTAGCGCAGGAACACGGCAAACGCGATGATGGTGAAGGTCGCGGGGAAGACGAACCGGCAAATCCGGTCGATCCGCATGGCCTAGGCGGCTCTGTCCCGCGAAACCAGGTAGCTCGTCGCGAGAGACTCGAGAAGCGCCAGGAAGACCAAGATCGTGGCGCTGCCGATGAAGAGGTCGAGCAGGGTGAAATAGCCGAGCACCGGAACTATGTTCGTGGTCGCGAAGATAAAGGCGATCAAGGTCAGCATGGCCGTGGCCGACAAGCCGATCTGGGTGCCGAAGGCTGCGGGATCGATCCAGAACACGCACCAGGACATCGCCACGATCAAGCAAAGCGGAAGGATGATTTTCCAGACATAGTAGGCACGAATGCGGTGGGCCGTGATCTCGAAGTTGTAGCGCGCGTGATCGCCTTCAAAGCCCTTCACATACTGGCTATCCACCTTGCCCATCACGGAGGTCACGATCCAGTCGGAGATGTTCAACTGCTCGACCATGCCGGAGAACGTCTCGTCGGCGATGAGCTGGACGTCGCTGTCGGGCCATTTCAGGGTTATCAGTTGAACGATGATGCTCTGGGTGTCGAATGGAAAGTCGTGAAGATTGTGGTAGCTGGCGATGGTGCCGAAGAATCTTTGAATATACCTGACCTCTCCATTTGGGCCGATGCTGACCTCGCGTGGCCACCGCTCGAAGAGCCGCCCTGAGTTTCGGGCGATCAACTCCGGGTACCAGACCTCGTCCAAGGCGATCTCGCAGCCCTCTAGGTGGGCCAAACGCATGTCCGTCCAGGTTCTCAAGATACCCAGATCCACCGTGATGGTCTGATCGACGTCATTGATTTCGCGAAGGTCGATCAATCTGACGCCCACCGTGACGGGTGTTGGGGTGCCCGCGGGATCTGGCCGCACGTTTGTCCGGGTTTGCGGCGGGGGGCAGGCTTCCTCGTTGCTTCCGGCTTGCTGCTGCGCGCTGGCAGAAGGCACGCCATATATCAACGCCGCCATACAGACGGCGACCAAGAGCGAAAATCGCACGGCGAAGTTCGACGCGCGCTCCATGGGAGACTTCCCCTTTTTTCGCACCTAAACCGCCCGAAACGATAACATTGCCGAAAACCTAGAGGTTCCAAGAGGCGGGAAACGCGCGAAGGGGAGAAGAGCCGGATGCCAGAATTCGAAAGAGCCGCCGTTCTTGGGGCTGGTGTGATTGGGGCCAGTTGGGCCAGCTTGTTTCTGGCGCGTGGCCTGACGGTGGATGTCTTCGACCCGGCCGAGCGCGCGGAGGCCGAGGTGCGCGGCTATGTCGCCCGGGCCTGGCCCGCGCTGACGCGGCTGGGTTTGGCGCCCGCTGCCGATCCGGAGCGGCTGAATTTCCATACAACGCCTATGGCGGCGGTACGCGAAGCCAGCTTCGTTCAGGAGAGCGTGCCCGAATGCTTGGAGATCAAGCACGCCCTCTTCGCCGAGATCGAGCCCCATCTGGCGCCCGATGCCATCGTGGCGTCCTCGGCATCCGGCCTGATGGTGAGCGAGATGCAGCAAGGGTGGCGCGATCCCTCCCGCTTCTTGCTGGGCCACCCCTTTAACCCGCCCCATCTCATCCCTCTGGTCGAGCTATTCGCCAATGACCGCACGGCCGAAGGGGTGCTGGAGGAGGCCGAAGACTTCTACAAGGGGATCGGAAAAGTGACGATCCGCCTGGAGCGTGAGACTCCAGGCCATGTGGCCAATCGCCTGCAAGCGGCGCTTTGGCGCGAAGCCATTCACCTGGTCGCGAGCGGAGTGGCGTCGGTCGAAGACGTGGATAAGGCGGTTTGGGCCGGGCCCGGGCTGCGTTGGGCGGTCATGGGGCCGCATATGCTGTTCCATCTCGCCGCCGGTCCCGGAGGCATGGCCGATTTTTGCGAGCGCTATCGGGACAGCATGCACCGTTGGTGGGCCGACCTTGGCGCACCCGAACTCTCGCCCGAGGTGGCGGCGGCCTTGGCGGCGGGGGCCGCCGAGGAAGCAAACGGCCTCAACGTCGAGGCGCTTTCCGCCAAGCGCGACGCCTTGCTTCTGGCCCTATTGGATGCCGCCAAGGATCGGGCGGAGGGTTAGAGGCCGGCTCCTTCGTGCCGCGGCCTCGTCAATCCCGCTTTCCGCTCATGACTTCGACGAGGGCGGTGAGCTGATCATCACCATGCCCGGCGTCCGCACCTTCCCGCGCAAGATCGTACATCAGCTGCGGCAGCTCCGAGCGCGCGCCAAGGGATTTGAAGGTTCCAAGCGCGTCGTCGAGAGCGGCTACATAGGTGTTCATGGACGCCGGCGGGTCCTTGTAGTCGGCGCTCGGCACGCTCTTGGCGAAGACCTCGTAATAGCCTTCCATGACCTTCAGGGAGACCGGGATCTGATCCACGAAAGCTTGAATGGGAATGCCGGCTTTCTTGCAGGCAAGCGCCCCATAGATCATCCCGAACATAAAGGCCTGCCGGGTCGTGAAGAGGGCGGCGAAGATGCTCGCCAGGGTCGAGGGCTGGTCGCCGATGCAGGTTGAGCTTCCGCCAAGGGCCTTGATCACGGGGGCGTAGGTTTGCCAGGTGGCCTCCGGACCCACGGCGATGATTGTCGTGTCCTCCTTGCCGATCCCGGTCGGATAGGCGTTGATGATGCCGATGAGATAGTCCGCGCCGTGCGACTTCAAGAAGGCGACGAGATTCTCCGCCTCGGCGGCGTCACCGGTGCTGAGCTCGATGACCGTCTTGCCGGCCAACGCGGCCGGGTCGGCCGACAAGAGTTCGTGGGTCTGGCTGTGCGACTTGATGCAGACGATTGTTGCTGGGCTTGCGGCGAGGGCTTCGCTTGGCGTCCGCGCGAGCGTGGCGCCCGCGTCCACCAGCGGTTCGGCTTTCTCCGCCGAGCGGTTCCAAACGGTGACCTGGTATCCCCGTTCGAGTAGCCCGCGCGCCAGGGCGGATCCCATGGCGCCAAGGCCCAAGACCGAAATCGGTTGCATGCGTCCTCCCGGGAAAAGAAAGTGGGTGCCAGAGCTCTTCAATCCAAAGGTAAACACCAACTCTCTGGAATCGTTCCTGGGACGTCTTGGCGAGGCCGAGCGCGGCTTAGAGGGAAAGTTAGCGTGGAACAGGCAATGCCCGGAGACCGGGGACATCGCTGGGTTTTGCTGGCCGGCGTCTGGCTGATCTATTTCTGCTTCGGAGTCATGATCGCGGCAATGGCCCCGCTTGTCGCTCCGATCCGCGAGGACTTAGGGATCGAGAACACCTCGATGGGCATCATTCTGGGTGCCTGGCCCTTGATGTACATCCTGGCGGCGGTTCCCTGCGGAATTCTTCTGGATCGGTTCGGCGAGCGGCGGGTGCTGCTGGCGGCCACCCTGATCATGGCCGCCTCGGGCGTGGCGCGCGGGCTTGCCGATAGCCCCGAGGCGTTGTTCCTGGCCGTCGCGCTGTTTGGGGCCGGCGGCCCGATGATTTCCATAGGGGCCCCCAAGCTGATAGCTCAGAACTTCCAAGGCCCGGATCGCGGCACCGCGATGGGCCTTTACATCACCGGCCCCTCGCTTGGCGGGATCGCCGCACTGTCACTCACGAATAGCGTCATGATGCCGGTGACGGGGCAGGATTGGCGCCTTGTCTTGTTTCTCTATTCCGGTCTGGTTGCCGCGAGCGGATTGGTCTGGTTGGCGATTTCGCTGCGCGGAGGCTCGCTTCAAGGGGGGCGGAGCGCCGAAGGCACGGAAAAGCTCACATTCTCCGCTTTCGCAGCGCTGTTGCGGGTGGCAGAGGTGCGCGTGATCCTCGCGACGAGCATTGGGATTTTCTTCGTCAACCACGCTCTCAATAACTGGCTGCCCGAACTTTTGCGCAGTCGCGGAATGGACGCGGCGGAAGCTGGATATTGGGCGTCGGTGCCCACGGTTGTCGGTATCGCGGGTTCGATGATCATTCCACGCCTTGCCACGCCTGACCGCCGGCTTGCGATCATGACGCTCCTGTTTTGCGCGGCGGTTCTTGCCAGTTTGCTCCTGCAGGCGAATCCCGGTATCGCGCTGACCGCTGGGTTGGTTCTTCAGGGTATCGCCCGAAGTTCCATGATGACGATTGCCATCCTGCTGCTGATGGAAACTCCGCGGGTGCCGAAAGAGCGGCTTGGCCTCGCGGGTGGCTTGTTCTTCACCACGGCTGAGATCGGCGGCGTACTTGGTCCGGTAACGTTCGGGTTTCTCTCCGACGTCACGCAGGATTTTACCGCTTCCCTTGCCGCCGTCACTCTCGCTGGCCTCGGACTCTTGGTGCTCGTCGGATTGCTGAAACGGGTGCGCGCGCCTCTCGCGCCCGAGTCATAAGGGTTTCGCACACCGCCTTTTCTGATTGGCGCCTAGGCCGCGACCTTGTGGCGGCAGAAGCAGGAGGCTTTGATCGGCACCTCCGCGCGCGCCAGGGCCTGATCCAGCTGGAGTTTGATGTGCAAGGCCTCGACGGTTTCGCCCCGGCGGGTGAGACACTCATGCAGGCCGTGCAGGCTCCAGACGTTCCTGGGATGCTGGCAGGCCCGGCTCAGGGTCGTGTCGAGCCCGAGGTCGGCGCGGTAAACCGCTTCCGCCTCCTCGTAGCGGCCCTGTTCCAACAAGAGAGCCCCCAGCGCGTGCCGGGTCGGCTGCATCCATCCCCAGGGTTCGTCATAGGGCAGGGCGTCGTCGATCTCGACCGACTTCCTGAGGTGCGCGAAGGCGGCCTCGTGGTTGCCCTTATGGTACTCCAGTTCCCCGAGCAGCATCTGTTCGGCCACCTTCAGAATGTCGCGGCAGGTGTTGTTGAACAGCATCCGGCTCTCGGGAACTTGGTCCCGCGCGGCGAAGAATAGGTCCCGCTCGGCTTCCGCCTCCTCCAGCTTCTTGGTGTTGGCAAGCGCCACGGTTCTCGCGTAGCGCAGCATCGCGGTGGTGACGCAGTAGAGCTCGGCGTCTTTCGGCAGGTCCTGCTCGAGGATCTCGTTCCACATGCCAAATCTGATCAGCACGTGTTGCTTCATGGGGATAAAGCCCTCGAACCAATCGGCCAGAGGCCGCAGCATCTTCTCGGGCAGTGTCGCGATCAACTCCTCCGCGGTCTCCAGCGCGGGCCGTGGCTGGCCAAGGAACATCGCGCCGTAAATTTTGAAGTGATAGTTGTGGCAGCGGTAGACGGAGTAGAAATTCTCCGCGCCGTCGCGTTCCAGGAACTTCCGGTCGGCCAAAATGGCGCGATGGTTGCGCGCGACGACGTTCTCGTAATCGCCGCAAAGCACGTCCACGTGCGTGGGCATGTGCAGCAGATGCCCGGCGTCCGGCACCATGGTGCTCAAGGCGTCCCCGTGGCGCAGCGCCCGCTCGGGATGCGGCGACATCTCCATCAGGTGGATGTACATGTGCAACAGGCCGGGGTGTTGCCAAGCTCCCGGCAGCCGGTCGAAAGCGGTCTCCAAGACATCGATCGCCTCCAGGGTGTCGGCCCCTTCGGCGGGCTTGCCGCTGGGCAGATCCCAGAGCTGCCATGGGGTGCGGTTCATTATGGCTTCGGCGAAGAGGCAAGAGACGTCGAGGTCGTCGGAATGGGCCTTATGGACCTGGCGCATGGCATCCGCGTAGGCGTCGTTCCATGGCGCGAAATCCTCCACCGAGGCATCGCTTGGATAGCGGTGCTGGATGGCTTCGATCAGTGCGCCCTCAATGGGCGAAACGCGGTCCTTGAGGTGTGTGGCGCGCTCCACGGCCGCGCGGGCCGTGTCCAGTGCTTCGGGCTTTTCCTCGGGCTCAAAGGCTTCCCATGGCTTGTTGTAGTTCGGGCCGATGCAATAGGCGATGCCCCAATGGGCCATGGCGCAGTCCGGATCGGCCTCAAGCGCCTTTTGGAAGCAGGCGATTGCTTCTTCGTGATTATAGGCATAGGCCCAGACGAGCCCGCGGTCGAACCAGGCTTGCGCGTCCGGCGAAGATGTCGTGATTCCGCGCCCGTAGTGGCCGAGATCGTAGTACTCCACGGCGGCCTCCCTAGAAATGCAGACTATCGGATGATTTTATCAGCATCCCCGGCGGGGGTGAAGCGGCGAAGCCCGGCACTGAGGGGGCAAGACAAGAAATATTTGTCGGGAGCGCGATCCGGCTGGTGCCCTTTCGCCCCCAGGACATCCTTCAAGTGCACGGCCGTGACATCCGCCATGACATCTCGATGCATGCGCTGGGGATCTCGGAACACCACATCCGAAAGCCGCGCGTCCAACAGGGCGGTGCCCATCAAGGCCAGCGCTTCATCGCTATCCGTGCCCTCGAAGTACACCAAGCGCTTGTCGGTATACATGCCCGTGTGCAGGAGCTTCGAGAAGTACTGCAGGAAGTTCTGGTCCTTGTGGGCCATATGCGGGCCCATCACGACGACACGCAGCGACTCCCAGTCTTCCTTGGCGATTATGGTGTCCTTGATGCGCATCACCTGGGCATGGAAGGCCTCGAGCTGGGCTTTGCCCGCGGCGGCGATGCAGAGCTTTAAATCCGGGCTGCACGCCTGACAGAACTCCGCCAGTTCTTCTTGACGGACGCGGCCTTGACTCAACACAAGCGCAATGAACTTCAGCGAGCGGGAATAGAGATCGAGCCTGTGTGGCAAGGCACCGTTCTCGATTTCAGGTTGGATGTCCAAGGCATCCGACAAACGTTCGACCTGCCCTCCATAGGCGCGAAGCTTCTTCAAGGCCGCCTGGGAGATCGCGGTGTCGTCCGAGGCCTCTTCGATCAACAGGCAAAAGATCGAAAGCGGGATGTGGCTCAAGGTCTTGAGCTTATCGTAGATCGGCGGGCGCAGCCCGGTCAGGACCCGGGGCTCCTCGGAGCGGTAATAGACGATCATGTGATCCTCGTTCACGAGGATCAAGCCGCTGCGCTTCTGCTTCTCCAGCAAGCCCGCCCGTGCGCTCTCGTAGAACGAGACAAAGCGATCGTCGAGCGCGGCTAGCTCCTCTTCGATAGTCATCTCTCGCCTCCCGCGCTTGGGCTCTCTTAGGCCATTTTCGGGGACTATAATATGGGAAGCGCGTGGGGCAACGGTGGCGATGCAAAAGCGTCGCGCATACGAAAGAATTCCTTCACGCGGGGATCACCCTCTTGACACCTTACGAGTCTAGCTTCGGCTCTCTGTTCACGCGCATGCAGGGAGGTCCGATATGTCCGGTAGGTCCCGTATCCTTACTATCTCCTCCAGGGGTTCCGTCACGCGGCGGCGTTTCGTGACGTCGGCCGCGATCGCGGGTGGTGGGTTGCTTGCCGGCAGCCTCTTTCCGCGGCCGGCGCTGGCGACCTCTGAGTCGGCGCGCCCGAAGTTCACCCACGGCTTTCAGAGCGGCGATATCTCCGACCAGGGTGCTATCGTTTGGGCACGGGCGGATCGCCCGTCGCGGCTGTTCATCGAGGTCGCGACGACCGACAGTTTCAAGGATCCGATTAAAATCATCGGCCCGGCGGCGCTTGAGGCCACCGATTACACGGCGAAGATGGACCTTGTCGGCTTGCCGGCCGGGCAGGACATCTTTTATCGCGCCTACTGGCAGGACTTGAGCGACCTGACCACTCAGAGCGCGCCGCTGGTGGGTCACTTCCGCACAGCGCCCGCTCACCGCCGCGACATCAATTTCGTTTGGTCCGGCGACACGGCGGGACAAGGCTGGGGGATCAATCTCGATTGGGGCGGCATGAAGATCTACAAGACCATGGCCGGGGAAGCGCCGGACTTCTTCATCCACTCCGGCGACACGATCTACGCAGACGGCCCGATGAAGTCCGAGGTCAGCCTGCCGGACGGCACCATCTGGAAGAATGTCATCATCAAGGAGAAGACGAAGAACGCCGAGACGCTCGACGAGTTTCGGGGTCAGTACAAGTACAACCTGATGGACGCGAACGTTCAGGCATTCAACGCCCAAGTTCCCATGCTCGCCCAGTGGGACGATCATGAGACGGTCAACAACTGGTATCCCACCGAGATCCTGGACCGCGACGACTACACCGAAAAGAATGTGGCCTTGCTTTCTGCCCGTGCCAAGCGCGGTTTCCTGGAGTTCATGCCGATCCGCCAGGACCCGGTGGATCCGGAGCGCATCTACCGCAAGGTCTCCTATGGCCCGCACTTGGATATCTTCTTCCTGGACAAGCGCAGCTATCGCGGGCCGAACACCGGCAATCACCAGGCGGCGCAGAGCGATGTAACGCGCTTTCTGGGCGAAGACCAGTTGCGCTGGCTGAAGAACGGCTTGCTTATGTCCAACGCCACCTGGAAGGTGATCGCCTCGGACATGCCGGTCGGCCTGGTGGTGCGAGACGGCAAGGAGGCTTTCGAGAACGGCGCCAACGGCGATGGGCCGCCGCTTGGCCGGGAGCTGGAAATCGCCAACCTGCTGTCCTTCATCAAGCACAGCGGCATTTCCAACGTGGTGTGGCTGACCGCGGACGTGCACTACACCGCCGCGCACTTCTATGACCCCAACCGCGCCCAGTTTCAGGACTTCTCGCCGTTCTGGGAGTTCGTCAGCGGCCCCTTGAACGCCGGCACATATGGGCCCAACGACCTGGACAACACCTTCGGGCCGCAGGTGGTCTATCAAAAGGCGCCGGAGCCCGGGCAGAAGAACCTCTCGCCGAAGGATGGGCTGCAGTTCTATGGGCAGGTCAAGATCGACGGCGCGACCGGCGGCATGCAGGTGCAGCTAAAGGACCTTGACGGCCAGGTCCTCTATTCCGTGTCCTTGGACCCTTTCACGGCCTGAGCCCCCGAACGGGCGTGGCTTCCCTGGCCCCCGGGTTATTCCTCGAGGCCGGGGGGGTGGCGCCCGGCCAGGCCGCTTGCCTGCTCGTAGGCCCAGGCGATCCGCAAGGCCAAGGCTTCGTCATAGCCCCGGCAGGCGATCTGCAGGCCGCTTGGCAGCCCGCCTGAGACGAAGCCGTTCGGCAGGGTGACGGCGCACATCTCCAAGAGGTTGATGGCCCGGGTGAAGTAGGCGCAGGTGGTGGATTGATCCACCTCGGCGATCGGTATCGGCGGCGTTGCGGTGGTGGGGGTCATGAGCGCATCGATGCCCTCAAGCGCTTCGTCGAATTCGGCCTTCAAGGCCTGCTGATCGCGCAGGGTCATCAGATAGTCTCTTGCTGACAAGTCCTTGCCCACCCAAATCCGCGGCCGCACGGCCGGATCGACGGGCAAGTCCATGTCGTCCACCATCTCCCCGACGTGCAGATAGCCTTCGGCGCCGATGATGCGCCCGGTCATGGTGGCGAAGTCGGCGAAGCCTCGCGGCATGGCGATCGTCGAAATCTCCGCCCCCAGGTCCGCAAGCGTTTGCAGCGAAGCTTCGTAGGCGGCGCGGATCTCGGGTTCCGCTTCCGCCAGCTCCGCGTCGGGCAGGCGGGCGAGCTTGAGGCCCGCGACACCGCGCTTCAAGCCCGGCATCGGGTCCTCGACCGCCCGGTGCAAGGTTCTTGGGTCCTTCGGATCGGGCCCCGCCAGCACGCCGTAGAGCAAGGCCGCATCCTCCACCGAGCGGCACACCGGACCGGGCGTGTCCAGGCTATGGGCCAGGGGCATGACTCCATGGGTGCTGATGCGCCCGATGGTGGTCTTCAGCCCGGTCAGGCCGCACCAGGCCGCGGGCAGGCGCACGGAGCCGCCGGTGTCGGTGCCGATGGCCCAGGGGGCGAGGCCGGCGGCAACGGCTACCCCCGATCCCGCGCTGGATCCTCCCGGTGTGCGGTGCACGTCGAGATCCCAAGGGTTCCATGGCGTGCCCATATGCTCGTTGGTGCCCCAAGCCCCCATCGCGAACTCGACGGTGTGAGTCTTGCCCAATACGATCATACCTGCCGAAACCAGTCGCTGGGCCAAGGTGGCGGTAACCGGCGAAACCCTGTCGGACCATGGCTTCGATCCCCCGGTGGTCACTCGGCCTTCAATTTCGATAATGTCCTTGAGGGCGATGGGAACGCCATGGAAGGGGCCGATCCCGTGCCCGGAAGCGATTGCCCGGTCCGCGCCTTCGGCGGCCTCCAGAGCCTCGTCCGCGTAGAGCGCGATAAAGGCATGCAGCTTGCCGTCGTATTTGGCGATGCGTTCCAGCAGCCTTTCCACGATGGCGCGCGAGGTGATCTCACCCGCTTGCAGACGGCGGGACAGCTCGGCGGCGGTGAGGAATGCCAGATCGCCGTTGCCGGCGCGGGGGCTCGCGGTGTCCATGGCGTCGCTCCGTCCTTCCCTGATCAAACGACTTTACGCAGGACGTGCTGCCGGTTGGATGTGTAGGGGCGGACCTGCTCCGGCCAGCGGCCCTCTTCGATAGCGGCCGCCCAGGCCTCGCTCAGCAGCACCTCCGGACCCTCGATCTCGTAGACCGCGCTATAGGTGGGCTGGCCCTCGCCAGTGAGCGGGCGGGCCTCGCCGCCGATCATCACGGCGGCTGGCTCCGTCTTGAACCGAGTGACGGCGATCACGCCCGGCACCTTGAGAAGGCTGGGAACATGCTCCTGGTCGTAGACTTCGTTGAAGAGGTCTTCCTTTTCTGGATCGACGTCCATGCTCGCGATGAAAACATACTTCGACGTGGCCGGCATGAACACTCTCCTTGATCCGTGGTTTTGGGCGCGCTCGCCGATCCTCTCAAAGGACCGGCGCGGATTACAGCCAATCGCACGAGGGTCGACAAGCGAAATCAAGCCTTCACGGCCGTGGCGGGCGTTTGCGCAGGGAAAGCCTCTTGAGTGACGGCTCCGGGCTTCCTACCCTCGCTGGGTCGACCGCGCTACAATCCAGCGCTCCGGCCAAAGGGGGAAATTGGCGTGGACAGGATCAACATTCAATTCACATTGTTCTCGGCCTTCTATTCACCCTTGATTTCCGCGATCTCGGGCGGGTTCCTGAAAGCCGAAGGCTTGGAGCCTGAATGGTCTATCTCCCCGCCGGGCATCTCGGCGCTCGCGGCCTTGGAGGACGGTTCGGCCCATGTCGTGCAATCGGCGCTGAGCCAAGGCTTCACGACGTTGAATGCCGGCAAGACGCCGAAGGTCTTTCACTTCGCCCAGGTCAACGAGATGGATGGCTTTTTCCTCACCGGGCGCAAGGCGGACCCGGAGTTCACGTGGGACAAGCTGGAAGGTGCCGAGGTCGTGATGTTCAAGGGCGGACAGCCCTTGGCGATGTTCAAGTACGCCTGCCACAAGGCGGGGATCGATTTCGCCAAGATCAAGGCGATCACGCCCGGTGGCGCGGCGGATATCGACAAGGCTTTCCGCGCGGGCCAGGGGGACTACGTGCAGCAGCAAGGGCCTTTTCCCCAGCAACTCGAGGCCGACGGTGTCGGCGCCATCGTGGCCCAAGTTGGCAAGCTGATCGGGCCCTGCGGCTTTTCTAGCCTTGCGGCCACCCGTGAGTGGTTGGCGACGGACATGGCGAAGGCCTTCATGCGCGCCTATAGGAAGACGCGCGTCTATATGAACGAGGCCCCGGCGGCGGAAATCGCGGCGGCCGAGAAGCCCTACTTCCCCGAGATCGACGAGGCGGTTCTGGCGAACTGCATCGCCACCTATCAGCGCTTGGGGTGCTGGACGCCGCATGTGGAGATCACCCGCGCGGCCTACGAGGCGACGCTGGATATCTTTGAGTACAACGGCTTGCTGAACGCCCGATACCCTTACGATCAGGTCTGCGCCGAGCCGCCGCCGGCGGAGTGACAGCCGGGGCGCGCATTGACATGCATTAAGGCGGATTCGCGGGATTTTCGCGAAGGTCCATCGACCTTCTCGCGGTTCTTCGCGCGCTAAATCCGGGCCAGGCCAGATGTTCGATTATCTCTACAAATTCCGCTACGTCAGTCTGATCGCCGTGGTCTGTTCCTTTGTCGGCTCGATCTTGATGTTCGTTCAAGGCGCGGTGAAGACCTTTAACGCCGTCGCTTTTTACTTCTTCGACGTGACCGATGCGATCAGTGGCGCCTCGACAGCGGCAAAGGGGGACCTGACCTCCAAGCTCTTGGTGCAGTCGGTCGACGCTTTCCTGTTCGGCCTAATCTTGATGATCTTTTCCTTCGGCGGTTACAACCTTTTCATCGAGCGGATCGCCTGGACAGATCATAAAACCGCCTTCTGGCTCAACATGCGAAGCGTGGGGCATTTGAAGTCCACGCTGGCCGAGCTCATCGTCATCATTCTCTTTGTCAAGTTTCTGGAACTCGTTCTGCTGGAAGAGATATCCTTGTTCTGGGAGTCGCTTACCCTGCCCATTGCGATCGGGATTCTGGCCCTTGCCCTGAAGCTGCTAAATCTTCGTAGTGACGCGGAGGTGATGAGCGCGGAGCCGTCGGCGGCCGATCCGGCGGAAAGCAAAAGTCCAGCGACGCGAGGGCCGAACGAGTGAGTCGGCACAGGGGCTTGTTTGACGATTCGGTCCCGTGCGAGGCGAGGACTCGTCACAAAACCGTCGCCTTGATGTGGTGGACTGAATCTCGAGTAGACGTCGAATTCTCATGAGTGGGAGGGGTGCCTGGTGACCGAGAAAAATGACTCCGACAGCATGGATTGGCTCGAGGCGGAACTGGCGGACACGCTCGACGAGGACTACGAGCTGGAGATGTCGGAGCCGGCGCTCTCCTTGGAGATCAGGCGGATCTATCGGGAGCACCACCCGCCCTCCATGGAACGGCGGGACTACTTCCGCAATCTGCTCGCCCTGCAGTCGGAGCTGATCAAGCTCCAAGATTGGGTGTCGCATACGAAAGCGAAAATCGTGGTGATTTTCGAAGGACGCGATTCGGCGGGGAAGGGCGGTGTGATCAAGCGCATCACGCAGCGTCTCAACCCCCGCGTCTGCCGCGTGGTGGCCTTGCCCGCCCCCAATGATCGCGAAAAGACTCAGTGGTACTTTCAGCGCTATGTGCCGCACCTGCCGGCCGGCGGCGAGATGGTTCTCTTCGACCGCTCCTGGTACAACCGGGCTGGCGTCGAGCGCGTCATGGGCTTCGCCACTGCGGATCAGGTGGAGGAGTTCCTGAAGGACGTCCCCGAGTTCGAGCGCATGCTGGTGCGCTCCGGCATTCTCCTGATCAAGTACTGGTTCTCGATCACCGACGAGGAACAGCAACTGCGCTTCATGATGCGCATCCACGATCCCTTGAAGCAGTGGAAGCTGAGCCCCATGGATCTGCAATCTCGGGTGCGCTGGGAAAGCTACACCAAGGCCAAGGAGGAGATGTTCGCCCGCACAAACATCCCCGAAGCGCCGTGGTACATCGTGGAAGGCAACGACAAGAAGCGCGCGCGTCTCAACTGCATCGACCACCTGCTCAAGCAGGTGCCCTACACCGACGTGACCCACGAGGAGATCAGCCTTCCCGACCGGGTCTTCAATCCCGATTACGAGCGTAAGGTTTTGCCCCACGAACTTTACGTGCCGGAGAAGTACTGACCGGGGGGCAGGTATCAATCCGAGGCGGCAGCCGCACCGGGGGCGAGGGTGTCGCGCTCCTCGGCTGAACCCCCTTCTCTCGGCGGCATGCCCGCGGTTGCCTTGTCGTTTGGGCCTGCGTAATCCCGGCAGCCTTGAGCCAGGGCGTAGCAGGCGAGCCGCACCGTCTTGGGGATTTCGACGCGCTCGCCGTCGCGCTCGCCCTTTTCATAGTATTGCAGGATGCGCCGCTTTAGCCCCAGCGCATGGGCCGCCTCCTTTTGAGACAAGCCGAGGGACTTGCGCCATCGCTTGAAGGCGCCCGCCGGCATTTTTGGCGGTTCGTGGGATTTGTGCCCTTTGCGCGCGGTCATGGTCTCTGCCTGAGTGTCTCATTCGCCTTCTGTGTCTGAATTTACACGGATTTTCGTGAAAGTGCACCTTGTGCGCATTTTTTCTTGAAAAGCGCACAAGGTGCGTCTATATCTCCTCTCAAGCGCACATAGTGCGCCGATTCTGGAGCCGTCTCCGGGCGCTCTTACTCGGAAAGGAGATCCTTCGATGGATCCGTTGGCCATTTACTGCAATGCGATTTGGCAGGACGCGCAGTGTAGTTACCGGCGCATCGACAAGCCGAACAGCCGTGAGGAACTGGCTTCCTTCGCGCGCCGCCTGCACACCACGCCGCGCTTGGTCTACTCGGCCCTGGCCAAGAAGTGGCTTGCCCGTGGCCCCGTGAATTAGACTGAGACTCGCCGCAGCACTTCGGCGCCCGTAAACGCGTGACGAGACCGCGTGTCCGGCTCCGCCTAGGGATCGCCTCCATTCTCGGGTAAGCTTGAACCTTCCAAAGCCCGTGCGGGCCGGGCTTCAAGCGCGTTCGGGGAGGGACAAGGATGGCGATCCGCGGTCTTCTCTTGGATTTGGAGGGCGTCCTTCACGAGGGCGGAACCTCAATTCCCGGCGCCGTCGGCGCAGTTGCCGAAATCGAGCGGCTCGGTCTTCCCATCCGCTATCTGACGAATACCACAACCAAGCCACGGCACGCGGTGGCTGGGGGTTTGCGCAGACTCGGCTTTCCCGTGGAGGACGGCCATCTCTTCACACCCACGGCCGCGGCTTGCTTGTTGCTGTAAGCGGATCCATCTTGCGGCCGAACCATCGCTGGAAGCGGATTTCGGATCCTTCGACTTGGTGGGGGCGCAAGACGAGGGCTGTGAGGCCGTTGTGCTTGGCGACCTCTATCTTGGCTTCACCTGGCAGCGGCTAAACGACCTGTTTCGAGGCCTGCTGCGAGGGGCTGAACTGGTTGCACTCCACAAGAACCGAGTTTGCCGGCGTGCCGGAGAGCTATCCCTCGACCTTGGTCCCTTCGTCGCGGCCTTGGAGTATGCCTGCGCCACTGAAGCCAGCGTTGTCGGTAAGCCTTCGCCCGCGTTCTTCGCGCTTGCACTCGAGAGCCTTCAATTGCCGGCCGGCGAGGTCCTCATGGTCGGTGACGACATAGAGGCTGATATCGCCGGTGCCCAAGCCTCCGGCCTGAGGGCGGCTCAGGTGCGCACGGGTAAGTTCAGGGCGCAAGACGAGTCCCACCCGACGGCGCACCCCGACGCCCGCCTGGACTCCATCGTCGATCTTGCTCCCTGGCTCGAAGCGCAGAGCTAGGCGTCTCGGCCAGGAAGCATGCCGCCGGTGCGGACTTACCCGCTTTCCGGGCCGCCGCGCGAATCGCGCTCATAAAGAACTGGAAAATCGGTGCCCTCGAAAGGATCCCCGGTTTCGAAGGATAGGTCCGGAAAAGGCGGGGAGCCAGGGCCAGGCCGTTTGACGAAGACGGCATCGTCGCCCACCCAGCGCGTGGAGAGCACGCGCCGCCGTTGTTTCGAGGCGTTTGCCGGCGCTCCGTGCAAGGTTCTGAAATGAAAGGCCACGGCGTCGCCAGGTTCCATGGCCCAACTGACGACCGGTAGCTCCTCGCGCCGGTCTTCGATGTCCGGTACCGGCTCACTGGTGTCGCCGGGATAGAGTTTCGTGCCGTCGAACCGGCTTGGCAGGAAAGTCTTGCCCCACAAATGCGAGCCGGCGATGTACTCGCTGGTCGTCTCCCGGCTCACAGGGTCGAGGGGTATCCAGAAGCTTACGCAGTGTTGCGCGGCGACGATGTAGTAAGGCTGATCCTGATGCCAGGGCGTTACCACGCTGGTTCCTGGCTCCTTGACGAGGACATGCTCGTGAAACATGCGGGCGGTTTTGGAACCCATTAGGTGGGCCGCCAGGCGCGCCGCCGGCGAACGCATCACGAAATCCCGATACTCCGGGATCGAGCGCCAGTTGCAGAAGTCCTGGAAGAACGGCGCCGATCCGTCGGCTGGGCGGTAGGTGCGCTCGCGCCAGCTTGGGTTCGCCATGTTGGTTTCGATGCCGCGGCGAAGAGGTTCGACCCAATCGGTGAAGACTTGCCTCAGCAGCACGACCCCCTGGTCCTGAAAAGCTTGGGCCTGTTCCTGGAGAAGGTCCGCGGAATCTGTTGGTCCCATCGGTCTTGACGCGTCCTTTCAACGGGCCGAATTCGCGGCCCAACCGGGTCAAGCTATATCAGCGACAGCGCGAGCGTCATGATTTCTTCACTTCACACCCGACTGAATTGCAGGTACCCGAAGATTTCGGAACTCAGCGGCGATAGGAGCTCCACGATGCGGCAAGATGTATTCCCGGCAATGCGGCTCTGGTCCGAGCTCGCCGAGACTTGGTGGCATTCCGGCTTCGTGATCCAGGAAAGGCTGTGGCGTCTCGCCCTTCATGGCGCGCGCGGTCATCATGGCCGCGCGGAGCAAATGGTCGGACACATGATCGCTGAAAAGCAGCGGGTCTTGATGGAAAGCGCATTCAAGGCTTGGCTCAGTCTCGCGCTCGCGCCGACCCTCCCACTGGGTCAGGGTTTGGCCGCGAGCGGGCGCGCGGGCCTGCGCCCTATTCGCCGGAAGGTCAAGGCGAATGCGCGGCGCCGCTAGGTCCGGAGCCTAGGCGGCGTCCCACTCCGGCGAGAAGTCGAAGTCGCAGATCCGCAAATTTCGGCCTCGCAAGCCGCTGATCGCTGCCATTTCCTCAGTGGTTAGCTCGAAATCGAAAATGTCGAGGTTTTCGCGCGCCCGATCCGGGTTGCTGGAGCGCGGTATGGCGATCAACCCCTGTTGCACATGCCAGCGCAGAACGATTTGAGCGGGCGTCTTTCCGTGCCCTTCCGCGCAGGCGGCGACGGCTTCGTGAGCGAACAGTTCAGAGCCCCGCGCCAGGGGGCAATAGGACACAACCGCCATGCTATGTTGCGCGCAGGCAGCTATCACCTTGTCTTGGTTGAGAAAGGGGTGGCACTCGATCTGATTGCAGACCAGAGGTGCGGATGATAGAGCCACTGCCTCGGCCAGCAAGCTGGTGGTGAAGTTGGATACCCCGATGTGGCGCACCAGGCCGCGCTCACGTACCTCGTTCAAGGCTTCGATGGACTCGGCGAGCGGGACCGTCTTCGACGGCCAATGAATGAGCACGAGATCCACTTGTTCGACGCCCAAGCGGCTCAAGCTATCCTCCACGGCGCGCTGGAGCGCGCCCGCCGCCAGATTATCGGGCCAGACCTTGGTGGTGAGGAAAATCTCCCCCCGGTTGACGCCTGACGCCCGCAGGCCTTCGCCGACTGCTTCTTCGTTCTCGTACATGGCGGCCGTATCGACATGGCGATAGCCGACCTGGATTGCGTTGGCCACCAGATCGCGGGCTTGGGTGCCGCGCAGTGTCCAGGTACCGAACCCGATTGCCGGAATGCGTGCGCCGTTCGCTTCAACGATTTTCATGAGCGGTCCCTTCTGCTTCGTTGCGGGGTTTCGGATCCTGTCGTGCATGCATATCGACCCTCAGTCGCGGTAGGCAAGGGCTTCCGCCGCAAAGCCCCTGCATTTGGGCGGTCACGGTGCCACCATGGCCTTGGTATGGGCTCAAACAGTGGCTAGGCTTGCGCTCTCGGGCGAAGAGGCCCGGCGGTGAGCGCCAGGCTCGGTGAGCGCCGTCCTGGAGAGAGGGATCATGGCGAAGATGAAAAAATCCGTGCTGGTGACCGGCGCTGCGCGGGGCATCGGCTTGGCCACCGCGGAGCTTTTCTTGGCCGAGGGTTGGCGTGTCGCCTTGCTCGATATTGACGGCCCGGCCCAGATCGAGGCGGTTGAGGCCTTAAGCAGCGATGACGCCTTCGCGATTGTCGGCGATGTTGCAATTCCGGAAGACGTTACGCGGGCAGTGGGAGAAATCGAGGCCAGGTTCGGGCGTTTGGACGCTTTGGTGAACAACGCCGGCGTGGCGATCTTCAAGCCGGCCCTGGAAACGACTTACGAGGACTGGGCGCGCACCCTGGACGTTAACCTCACCGGGCCATTTCTCACGAGCCAGGCCTGCGCCCCCCTAATGTTGAAGGCAGGCGGTGGCGCCATCGTCAATGTCGGCTCGATCTCGGGGCAAAGAGCGAGCACGCTGCGGGTCGCCTACGGCACGTCGAAGTCGGCCTTGATGCACCTAACGCGCCAGCTTGCCGCCGAGTTCGCGGAGATCGGCATTCGGGTCAATGCCGTCGCACCCGGCCCCGTGGACACGGCGATGGCGAAGAAGGTTCATAGCCCGGAGATCCGGGCGGACTATCACGCGGCGATCCCACTTGCCCGTTATGGAGTTGAGGAGGAAATCGGTAACGTCATCCACTTCCTTTGCTCCCCACAGGCGAGCTACATCACCGGGGAAACAATCGCCGTCGATGGCGGTTTCGCCGCCACGGGGATTGGCTTGGCCGCTTTTCGCGGCGATGGCCGCTAAGTGCAGCGCTTTGGATTGCGGGGAGGGCTTCCAGGCCGTAGATAAGGCGGCATGCTGACTTTCGCCGCCGCCTTGTTTTTTCTGATCATTACGCCGGGGCCCGGGGTGCTGTCCACGGCCGGTGTCGGATCGGGCTATGGCTTCGCCGCGGGCATCCGATATCTCTCCGGCCTCTTCGTCGGGACCAACCTGGTCGCGCTGGCGGTTGTGAGCGGATTGGCGGCGGTGGTGCTGGCGGAGCCGGGATTACGCGAGATCTTACTCTACGCCTCGGCGGGCTATCTGCTTTATCTTGCCGCGCGGATCGCATTCTCGGGCACCAAGATCGCCTTCATCGAGCGGAGCAAGGCGCCCGGTTTTCTGGGCGGGGTGGTGCTTCAGACAATCAATCCCAAGGCCTACGCGGTTAACACCGCGCTGTTCTCCGGCTTCGCTTTCTGGCCTGGCAGCGCTGCGGTCGAGATCGCCATCAAGTTCGCGATCATCAACGCGATCTGGATTCCGGTGCATTTGCTTTGGCTAGCGGCGGGTGTGTTCCTTCACCGGCTCGACCTTCCCAGCCGGGTGCAGTTCGTGATCAACGTGCTGATGGCCCTGTCGATGCTGGCGGTGGTGGCCCTGGCGGCGATCGCGCCGCATGGCGGATAAGCGCGGCCCCGCTTTGCGACCGAAATGCTTATTGTTATTTGAGAAAAGCACGCGATTGACGGGCATTTTTTGGTATGCTCCCGGCCTGTGTGGGGACAACTTGGGGAGGCTGGAGTGATTGCACTCCTTTTCGCGCTGCTGTTGGCCGCGATCGTGCTTGCCTGGCGGGACCAATGGAAATGGTCCTACATACTCTTCGCCGTGACGATCCTGCTGAGCATCTACTGGCTGGACTTTCACGCGACCTCCAAGCTCAGCATCCATCTCTAGGAGGCCGGCATGATCGTCTCTCCGAATCCGGCCAGAACGCTCAACGCCATCGGGCTCATCGTTGTCTGCGGCGTTTTGATCGGGGCTTATTTCTTTCAGTTCACCTTGAACGAACTGCCCTGCCCGCTGTGCCTTTTGCAGCGGGTGGCCTTCGTCGCCGTGGGCTATGGTTTGGCCCTGAACCTGATTTACGGGTCGAAGCCTCACCACTATGGCATCATGCTGATCGCGGCGGTCTACGGCGGTAGTGTCTCCATTCGCCAGATCCTGCTGCACATCGTGCCGGGAACGGGGAGCTACGGCTCGCCGGTGCTTGGACTGCATTACTACACCTGGGCGGGGATCGCCTTCTTTCTCGTGATCCTCGGCACGGCGATCATGCTGCTCTTCGAGGGACAGTACAGAAAGCTTCGGGACGAGCCCTCTCATGAAGAGTTCGGCGGCCAGAAGCTGGCCAAATTCGCCTTCTTCCTGTTGCTTTTCCTGGCGGCGGCGAACGCGGTCACGACGCTTTTGGAATGCGGCCCGCTCATCTGCGACGATCCGCCGACCGGTTACAAATTCCTGGAGCAACTCGAGAAGAGCGGGTGAATGACGCGGCATTTGGCGCTTCACCCAAGGTGAACGGCTTGTCGCGGCACGCGCGGAAGAGGGGCTGACTTGGATTTCGATCCCGTCCTGCTGTCCAGGATCCAATTCGCGTTCCTTGTGACGCTCCACATCATTTTTCCCGCCTTCACGATTGGACTCGCGGCCTGGTTGGGTGCGATCGAGAGCCTGTCCATGGCGACCGGCAAAGCGATCTACCGCAAGCTCTTCGATTTCTGGCTTAAGGTCTTCGCCTTGTCCTTCGGCATGGGCGTGGTGTCCGGCATCGTGCTGGCGTTTCAGTTTGGGACGAACTGGAGCGTGCTGGCCGAGCGCATGGGCTCAATCCAGGGACCCCTGCTGGGCTACGAAGCCTTCACCGCCTTCCTTCTGGAGGCGACCTTCTTCGGCGTCATGCTGTTTGGCCGCGAGCGGGTGCCGCGCTGGTTCTATCTGCTGTCGTGCTGGATGGTGGCCCTTGGGACGACCTTCTCCTCGTTTTGGATCATGGCCAACAACAGCTGGATGCAGGTGCCGGTGGGCTACCAGATCGTCGATGGCAAGATCATTCCCACCGATTGGATGGAGATCGTTTGGGGTGAGGTCTTCCGTATCCGCTGGCTGCACATGCTGATTGGCGCCTATCTCACAACGGCGATCTGCGTGGTGGCAACTGGCGCCTGGTACCTCTTGCGCGGAGTCCATAAGGACGAAGGCCGGATGATGCTGCGCTGGGGACTGCCGTTCACGGCTCTGCTGATTGTGCCGCAGCTTTGGCTCGGGCACTTGAACGGCGAGTACATCAAGGATCATCAGCCCCCCAAGTTCACCGCTGTCGAGGGGCGGTGGCAGACGGAAAAGCCCGCGCGGCTGATCCTCTTTGCCTGGCCGGATCCGGCGAACGAGCGAAATCTCTTCGAGATCGCCGTTCCGAAGCTGGGTAGTTTCGTGGACGACGGAACCTTGACCTCCGAGGAGCCGGGAATCCTCTCGATCCCCGAGGACGAGCGGCCGCCCCTGCTGATCCCCTTCTTCGGGTTCCGCATCATGGTGGCCATGGGGCTGCTGATGGTGCTGATCGGCTGGGGGGGCTTGGCTTTGAGGCTGTTCGGTCCGCTCGAGCGACGGCGGTGGTTCCTTTGGTGCTGCTTTCTGTCGTTTCCCTCGGGCTTCGTCGCGGTGGTCGCGGGCTGGTTCACCGCGGAGGTGGGGCGGCAGCCCTGGGTCGTCTATGGCTTACTCAAGACCGTCGACGCCCATACGCCAAACTTGACCAGCACCGAAGTCTTGATCTCGCTGATCGGCTACGCCTTGGTATATGGCTTCATCTTCTCCTTCGGCTTCTATTACCTGTACGTTCTGATCCGGAACGGCCCGGTGGACGCGAAGGGCTCTTTCTCCGGCGTCAGCGCCAAGCGGCCCTTCGCCGCGGCGGGCTCGGCGGAGACGGTGACGGGCCGAAAGATCAAGGCGAGACGCTGAGCCATGGATGCCGCGCTGCTTCCCACGTTCTGGGCCGCGCTGATCGGCTTTTCGCTGCTTGTCTACGTTCTTCTAGATGGCTTCGACCTGGGTGTTGGGATCCTGTTCGGCGCCACCCGGCGGAGCGATTTCCGCTCGGAGATGCTGTCGGCGGTTGCACCGGTTTGGGACGGCAACGAGACCTGGCTGGTCCTTGTGGGGGCCAGCCTTTTCGGTGCCTTCCCGACCGTCTACGCAATCTTTCTTTCGGCCTTTTACCTGCCGGTTACCTTGCTGCTCTTCGCCTTGATTTTTCGCGGCGTTGCCTTCGAGTTCCGGGAACGGGCGGGGCGCTTGCGAGTCATTTGGGACTGGGGTTTCTTCGTGGGGTCCCTGATCGCGTCCTTCGTTCAGGGGGCTGCGGTCGGCGCCATGGTACTGGAACTCAAGGTCGTGGATGGGCGCTTCGCGGGCGGTCCCTTCGACTGGATCAGTGGCTTTTCGATCCTCTGCGGGCTTGGCCTGGTGGCGGGGTATGCGCTTTTGGGGGCCGCTTGGCTGATCTTCAAGACCACCGGCGAGCTTCGGGACTGGGCGATAACACGGGTTCGTTGGCTCCTCGGGATTACCATGGGATTTGTCGCTCTGGCACTGGTCTTCGCAGCAACGACCCACCTGCGGGTTTTCGAGCGGTGGCACGAGCATCCTTGGCTACTCGCGTTTCCCGTGATCGCCGCGGCGGCGGCCATCGCCCTTTACCGCTGGCCGCGCCATAGACGGCGCGATGGCCGGCCGTTCATCTGGGCCGCGCTCATCTTTCTCTCGGCCTTCTCGATGCTCAGTGGAAGCTTCTGGCCCTACATGATTCCCTTCAGCGTCACCGTCGAAAGCGCCGCCTCCCCCAGGGAATCCCTGGAGTTCATGTTCTACGGTGCTGCCTTGATCGTGTTCCCGATGGTTCTGGTCTACACGGTGGGGCGCTACTGGATCTTCCGGGGGAAGATTCGCCGGGACGACGACTACGGATAGGGCCCAACTTACATCGCGACCTCGATCAGGTAGGGGGCGGGGGTCGCGAGACCCACGCCAAGCGCACGGGCGAGATCGGCCGTGCTGTCGACGCGGCAACCCTCCAACCCCATCGCGCGCGCCATCTCCACCCAGCCGAGGTCCGGCCGGGTGAGGGTGAGCATGTCGATGGCTCTGGGGCCGGGATTCATCACGCCGACGTTGCGCAACTCGCCGTGCAGGATCTGGTAGCTACGGTTGGCGAAGATCAGAATCGTGATGTCCAGCTCTTCGCGCGCCATGGTCCAGAGCGCTTGCACCGTGTACATGGCGCTGCCGTCGCCTTCCAGCGCCAGCACCTTGCAGTCCGGACAGGCGATCGCCGCACCCACGGCGACGGGTAGGCCGTAGCCGATTGAACCGCCCTTGTTGTTCAGCCAGCTATGCGGCGGCGCGCCCTTGGTCTGGGCGAAGAAAGCCCGTCCGGTGGTGATCGATTCGTCCACGACGATGGCGTTCTCCGGGATGCAGGCCCCGAGCACGCTGGCGATTGAGTCCGGCGTTACAGGGCCATCGGTGATTTCCGGTGTGCTGGCCTCCGCGATGCCTGCCGGGGCCAAGGTCGTGGCGCCAAGGCTATCGCGCAGGCCCGCGAGCGCGCCGGCGATATCTTCCCCAACACCGGCCAGTTCGCGGAACTCGGCTCCTTCGGCGGTCAACACTCCGGGCTTGTCCGGATAGGCGAAGAAGGCGACAGGCTTACTGGCGCCAACCAGCACGATCCGGCGATAGGGGGCCAGGATCTCCAGCGCCTGGTCCACCGGGTAGGGAATCCGGGCAACCGAGACGCGGCCGGCGCCACGCTCGATCCGGGCGTTCGACCACTCGGTCAGCAAGCCGCACCCGGTCTTGGCGGCGATCTGTCCGGCGATCCGCAGGTTGTCTTCCGTTAGGGCCTCGCCACCGAGCAGCAAAAGGCTGTCCGGGCCCCCGAGATGCTTTTCCGCTTCCGCGACCGCTTCGGGGTCGACGGGTGCCCGTGGGGGAAGGGGCAAGGGCTCGGCGACCACGCCACCTTCGTTCCACGCCGTGTCGCCCGGCAGGATCAACGAGGCGATTTGGCCCGGCGGGGTCATGGCCGCCGCGATGGCCTCGGCGCCATCCGCCCCGACACCGCTTGCGTCGCGGGAGGTCTTGACCCAGTGAGAGACCGGCCAAGCGATGCCCTCGATATCGGCGGTGAGTGGTGCGTCCAAGGCGATGTGGTCGATTGCGTGTTCGCCGACGATATTGACGATGCCCGAGCCCGCCTTCTTCGCGTTGTGCAGGTTCGATACGCCATTGGCCAGGCCCGGCCCCAGGTGCAGCAGGGTGGAGGCGGGGCGTCTGGCCATCCGGAAGTAGCCGTCCGCGGCACCGGTCGCGACCCCCTCGAAGAGCGCGAGCACGCAGCGCATGCCGGGGACCTGGTCGAGAGCGGCCACGAAGTGCATCTCCGAGGTGCCGGGGTTGGTGAAACAGACGTCCACGCTGCCTGCGAGCAGGGTCCGCACAAGGCTTTCCGCACCATTCATCGGGATATCCTTTCCCTGTTCGTCGGGGATGAGAAGCCGCTGTCGGGGCTTCGGGCTCGGTCTTGGGCGGGGCTCATCCGGCGAACCTCATGCCGGGTGCCAAGGCTCCTGCCAAGGCATCGCGAATGTTGCGGGCGGCCCGCAGACCCATCCGGCGCATGCTTTCCTCCGAGAATGCCGCCGTGTGCGGTGTCAAGAGCGCGCCGTCGATCCCCAGCAGCGGATTGCCGGACTCAACCGGCTCGACTGAGAACACGTCCGACGCCACCCCGCCAAGATGCCCGGAGGCAGCGAGTTCCGCCAAGGCCCCCTCATCAATGATTCCGCCGCGCGCGCAGTTGACGACGAATGCGCCGGGCCTCAGCAGCCGCAGGCGCCGGCGGTCCATCAGGCCCTTGGTTTGTGGTGTTAGCGGCAGGTGTAGCGTGAGAATATCGGTTTGCTCTAGCGCCTCGTCGAGGGAGGCCGCCACGGGAAAGCCCTCGGGCGTTTCCCCCATCCGCAGCAGCGGGTCATGGACCGTGACATCCATCGCGAAGGCGTGGCACAGGGCCGCCACCTTGCGCCCGATGCGCCCATAGCCCAGCACCAGGGTGTTTCGCCCGGCGACGTCGACCACGCGATACTTCGAGCGCTCCGCATAGTCGCGGCGCAGCGCGCGGTCCATCAGGCCCAGGTTCTTCGCCAAGGCCAGTATGAACATCAAGGTGTGCTCAGCTACGGAGTCCGTGTTTGCGTCCGCCGCGACGGTGATCTCGATTCCGCGTTCCCTTGCGCAGCGAGCGTCGATGTTGTCGCAGCCGACGCCATGCTTGGAGATAACCTTGAGGCGCGTGGCCGCCTCGATCATGCGCCGGTCGATCGGGCTCACACGCACCAGGATAGCGTCCGCTTCGGGCAGGGCTTGCGCGAACTGGCGAGGCGTGAGCTTCCAGCCCTCGATCGCCTCGGCGTCCATGTCTTGGCGCAGATAGCCTAGCGCGTCCGGGTGGATCGCCTCGGTCACAAGAACAGTCAACATCAGTTATGGCCTCAATGGATCTGGGTTCCCCGGAGCGGCGGTATGGTTGCGGGATTCCTTCCGGATTGCAATCCTGCGCGGCGGCGCGGCTTATGGGTCGAGGCTTTGATGCCACGCTATCGGTGGAGAGGAATTCACGCGGAAAGGGAGAGAGGATGGAGGCGACAGCTTGGCCTTTGCCGGAGGGCGTTCGATCGCGCCTCGTGCCTGGGGTGAACGGCTTGACGATGCACGTCTTGGAGGCGGGCTTCGAGCCCGCCGGCCGGCCTTGCGTCCTGTTGCTCCATGGTTTTCCAGAGCTTTCCTATAGCTGGCGCAAGGTGATGCCGGCCCTGGCGCGCGCCGGATATCACGTCGTGGCGCCGGATCAGCGCGGATACGGGCTGACCACCGGTTGGAACGGGGACTATGATGGCGACCTGGCCTCCTTCGGAATTCTCAACCTGGTGCGCGACGTCTTGGCGTTGCTCCATCAGCTCGGACATAGCTCCGTCGACGCCGTGGTGGGGCACGACTTCGGATCGCCGGTGGCGGCCTATTGTGCTCTGATTCGCCCGGATGTGTTTCGCTCGGTGGCGCTGATGAGCGCTCCCTTCGAAGGCCCGCCTTCCTTTCCGCTCGGCGAGTCGGCGGAAGTTGGCAACTCGCCTGGCGATCCGGCCTTCCGCGAAGCTCTGGCGCGCTTGACGCCGCCGCGCAAGCATTACCAATGGTACTACGGCACCCGCGCGGCCAACGCGGACATGCGCGACTGCCCCGAAGGCATCGCCGCCTTTCTGCGCGCCTATTATCACATGAAAAGCGGTGATTGGGCGGAGAACGCGCCCTTTCCCCTGGAGGCATGGACGGCCGAGGCCTTCGCCAAGCTGCCGCGCTACTACGTCATGGACCTGGATCAAGACATGGCCGCAACGGTGCGGCCCCACATGCCCTCCGAGAGCGAGGTCGCACGCTGTACCTGGCTGAGCGAGGCGGAGCTGTCGATCTACGCCGAGACCTTCTCGCGGACCGGCTTTCAAGGGGGGCTGCAGTGGTACCGCTGCGCGCTGAGCGCTGACCAGGCGCGCGACCTCACCCTTTTCACCGGCCGCGCGATCGAGGTGCCGGCCTGCTTCATCGCCGGCGCCCGGGACTGGGGCATTCACCAGAGGCCGGGAGGTCTGGAGACGATGCGGCGCCATGCTTGCCGGCGCATGACCGCTTGCGATCTGATCGTGGGTGCCGGGCATTGGGTGCAGCAAGAGCGCCCGGACGCGGTGGTCCGCCTGCTGACGCGGTTTCTCTCCCGTGCCGAGGGATGAGATCACGATTTCGTGATGACTGGGTTGTTCAGGGAAAGGGGTCTTGGAAGTATTTTATCTATCACTAGATAGAGAACTATGACACCTAACCACTCCCTGGAGGATACGGCGGATGAAGATCTTTGACATGGAAGGCTTTCCAAACCCTGCGCGCGTGCGCATCGCGCTTGCGGAAAAAGGCGCGACGGAGGAAGTGGAGTTCGTCCCGGTGGACGTCATGGCGGGCGAGCACCGCTCCCAGGCCTTCATCGCCAAGAACCCGGATGCAACCGTACCCTTCGTTGAACTCGACGACGGGACGGCCTTGTCTCAGTGCACGGCGATCACCGAATACATCGACGGCGCGTTCGAGGGCCCATCTCTCATCGGCATGACGCCCCTGGAGCGGGCGAAGGTTCACATGATGAATCGCCGGGCCGAATCCGGCTTGCTGGATGCGGTCGGTGCCTACTTCCATCACGCGACCCCCGGGCTGGGGCCGGATCTGGAAACATACCAAAACGCCGATTGGGGGAAGAAGCAGCGCGAAAACGCCCTCTCGACGATGCGCTATCTCGACGGGGTGCTCGCCGACAGTCCCTACATCGCCGGCGATAGCTTCTCCATGGCCGACATCACCGCTTTTGCCGGCTTGGCTTTCGCCGATTTCGCGAAGATTGAAATCCCGGCGGATTTGGTCAATCTGACGGCCTGGCGCGCCAAGGTGGCGGCGCGCCCGAGCTGTCAGTCTTGACGCAACCGCCTTCCTGAAAACACGAGGGAGAGTGTCATGGAAGTGAACGCGGATTTCACCCGCCGGGTGTTGGTGCACGGGGCCGAGGAGCCTTGGGTCGCTTCCCCGATGGCGGGTGTCGACCGCCGCATGCTGGACCGCATCGGCGGGGAGGTGGCGCGGGCGACGAGCATCGTGCGCTATGCGCCCGGCAGCGCGTTTTCGGCGCATACCCATACCGGTGGCGAGGAGTTCATGGTCCTGGAAGGCGTCTTCCAGGACGAGCATGGCGACTTCCCCGCTGGTGCCTACATCCGCAATCCGCCGACCACGAGCCATACGCCGAGTTCGGCGGAGGGCTGCGTCATCTTCGTCAAGCTCTGGCAGTTCGACTTGGACGATCGGACCTCGGTGAAGATCGATACGAACAAGATGGCCAGCGTGCCGGATGGCGAGCGCCCGGGGGTGGCCGTCATGCCCTTGTTCGAGGATGAGCGCGAGTCCGTGCGCATCGAAACCTGGGCGCCAGGCGCGCAAATTGCACTCGACACGCCCGAGGGGGCGGAGTTCCTGGTCCTGGACGGGGAGTTCGAGGAGTCCGGCGAGCGGCTGCGCCCGCAGTCCTGGCTGCGCCTTCCCATGGAGGGTCGGCTCGACGCGCAGGCCGGACCGCAAGGCGCGAAGGTCTGGGTCAAAACCCGGCATCTGCGCTTCGTGGAACCGCCAAGAGCCGCCTAGCGGTTGCTGCGGGTATGCCCGGCGGTGCTATCCATGCGCCGCCGGGCGCTTGACCAAGAAGACAAGGGGAATGGCGAGCGCCGCGGTCATCCAGAAAAAGACAAAAGAGTCCAAGTAGCCCAAGACAGTAGCCTGGCGGGCTGTCTCGCGGCTCAGGGCCCCCAGCTCCTCGAGGGTTTCCGTGCCCCAGAGCCCATGAACCCAGGGAAAGTCGAAGGCCTCGTTATAGGCGGAGATGTTTTCGCTCAACTGCGCGTAGCCGACCTTCCCGCCCCGGACCACCAGGGCCACGGAGAGCGAAATGTGGATCGAGCTGCCGATGTTGCGCAGCAAGTGAAAGAAGGCCGTGCCGTCCGGCACCAGGTGCGGGGCCAGGGTGGCGAAGGTGACGATGCTGAGCGGCACCCAGATCAGCCCGACGCCCAAGCCCTGGATACCGGCGGTCCAAAGCACGTCCCAAGTGGTCACGTTGGCGTCGAAGGAAGTCATGGCCCAGCCCGCGAAGGCTTGCAGGGCGAAGCCGACCACCATGGGAATACGAGGATCGAGCTTGCCGGCGAAGATCATGACGCCGAAACCGATGAGCGTGCCGACGCCGCGTGCCGACAGCACCAGCCCGATCACGGAATCCGGGTAGCCTTGAACATCCTGCATGAGGGTCGGCAGCAAGGTGATTGGCGTGAAGTTCAGCATGCCGAAGAGCAGAACGATCACCAGGCCGATGGCAAAGTTGCGGTCGCGAAGTAAGAGCGGATTCAAGAAGGTTCGCTCGCCGGTCAAGGTGTGCGTGACGAAGACCCAGAAAGCGGCCAGCGCCACGCCGGCCTCGATTAGGATTTCCAGCGAGTCGAACCAGCCGTTGCGTTCGCCCCGGTCCAGCATGACCTGAAAGGCGACCACCGCCACGGCCAGGGCCAGGAAACCGGTCCAGTCCATATGCGTTCGTCTTGGCCCGGCGGGGTCGCGAATGAAGGCGAGCACGCCGATCAGGGCGACGGCCGTGAAGGGTACGATCATGAAAAAGACCCAGCGCCAGTTATAGGCCTCGCTCAAGATGCCGCCGAGCGCGGGCGCCACAATGGGTCCCAGGATCACGCCGACCCCCCAGATCGCGGTCACAGTGCCGTGCTGGCGCTTCGGGTAGGTGTCGAGCAGGATCGCCTGGGAAAGCGGGACCATTGGCGCGCCGAAAGCGCCTTGGGCGATCCGGCAGAGCACCAGTTCCTCGACCGATCCGGCAAGGCCGCAAAGGATCGATGCGAGACCAAAGCCCGCCACCGACAGGATCATTACCCGGCGCCGCCCCAGGCGCGCCGCCAGCCACCCGGCCGAAGGGGTCACAACGGCGGTCGCGGCGATGTTGAAGGTCACAACCCAGGCGATCTGGTCCTGGGTCGCCGACAGCGAGCCCTGCATCTGCGCCAATGAGACGTTGGCGATTGTCACCGTCATGGCGTAGAGCATGGTCACGAAGGTAAGCGTCAGCAGAATGAGTGCCCGCGGCGGCGACCGCTCGGCCCTTGCCAGGTCCTCGAAGGAAAGCTCGGCACTCACTCGACAGATCCCCCTGAACGGGCCGCTCGGCCCCTAACAGCGATAGGTTCCGGGCGGGGCTGACCGCTCGGCGGCTTGGCAGGCTATTAGGGCTTTTCCCGCACCCAGGCCAAGGCATCGCGCACTGGCCCCGGCCACTCCATCTCGACGCCGGTATCGATCGAGACCTTGACGCTCATTCCGGCGCGCAAGGGCGGCTCGTCCGGCGTGCGCAAGATGGACAAGCGCACGGGCACACGCTGCACGACCTTCACCCAGTTTCCCGAAGCGTTTTGAGGTGGCAGCAGAGCGAACTCCGCGCCGGTGGCTGGGGCGATTCCGGAAACCCGCGCCTGCCAAGTGTGATCGGGATATGCATCCACTTTCACCTCGGCGACCTGGCCTTCGCGCAGGTGGGTCAGATCGGTTTCCTTCAGATTTGCCTCAATCCAGAAGTGTTCCACGTCGACCAGGCTAAAGACCGGCTCTCCCAACCCCACGTATTCGCCGACCTGCAGATCGATGTTCGAGACGATGGCCTTGGTGGGCGCGAAAACCGCAGTGCGGTTGAAGTCGAGCCGCGCATCCTCCAGTTCGGTGATTGCCGCCATGACGTCCGGATGCATGTCGATCGGCATGTCCGGATCGCCACCCAAGCTCGCGACCACGCCGTCGATGTCTTGGCGCACCGCCTCCAGCTGGTGGCGGGCCATCAAGCGGTCGCGGCGGGTCTCTTCGTACTTCGAATGGGAAATGTGGCCTTGCTTCTTCAGGCTCTGGGCCCGCTGATACTCGCCGTCGTAGTAGGCGATTTCCTCGCGCACCGCGCCGAACTCCGCGCGCTTCTGACGATAGAGGGCGCGCAGGCCCTCGATCGTTTGGCGTTCGGCCTCCAGGGCCGCCTGCTTCTGCTCGACCGCGATCCGAAAGCGCTCTTGGTCGAGAGCGAAGAGCAGTTGCCCCGGCATCACAATGTCGTTCTCGCGCACCTCCACCCGGGCCACATGGCCGGAGATCTCCGTGCTGATCGCGATCTTATCCGCCTTTACGTAGGCGTTTTCCGTGGTGACGTAGCGATAGGTCGCGTCCACGTAAGCCAGGCCGCCGGCCAGGATCGCCAAGGGCCCGATCCCAAGAAGCACAATGCGCCGCAACCGTTTGGCGGGGGTCTTGGACGTCTTGGCCGCCTGGGTTGGGGCCTGGGTTGGGGCCGGGCTGGAGTCCGGGTCAGCCATGGCTGGCCCTCTTGCCGGGCAGGTTGGGTTCGGTCTCCTCCAAGGCATCCAAGTCCGGCGAGTCCGAACCCGGCTCCACCATGTTGCGCTTGATGGCCCCCAAGGTATCCAGCAATTGCCGGATTGCGCTCTCTTCGATCCCCGCCAAGGCCTCGCTTTGGGTGAGCGTCGCGAGCGCTTCCATGCGCTCCAAGGTTGGCTTCGCCTTGGCTGTTAGATAGAGGCACCAGGCCCTACGATCCTCCGGATCTGGCCGCCGCTCCAGCCATCCGGTCGCCTCCAGGCGGTCCACGTGGCGGCTCAGCGTGACGTTGTCGAGCTCCAGAATCTCCGCGAGCGCAGACTGGTTGAGCCCTTGGCGCGGCGCCAAATGCACCAGCACCCGCCACTGCGCGCGGGTGAGCCCCATATCCTGGGCGCGCCGGTCGAAGCGCATCCGTAAACGGCGCGATACGTCATGCAGCAGGAAGCCGACGTTGCGGTCCGGATCTTGATCGAACATGCCGTGATTTTATTGAGCTTGCTAACTATTGACTAGTGCAATTATCAGCTGGCTCGTATTTCCCGCTTTGGTGGCGGCGAGGTTTCGTCGGGCGTTCAGGCGCTTCAGGCTGGGTCTTCCAGCAGCCAAGCCCGCGCTTCTTTGGCCTTATCGCTGCTGAAGGCGCGGATGTGGATTGGGGTGACGGCGTCCACGAGATGGATGGCGGAGGTCATCCAGGCGATGTCGACGACGTAGGCGACGCGTTCGATGCTGCCCCACAGAGTGCCAAAGTGGGCAAGCTTCTCCTTCACCACGGAGCGCTCGTAGCCTTCGTAGGAAGTAAGGTCCACGTAGAGCCGGGCCTTCTTGCCTTTAGCGGCAATAGCTTTCAGCCGCTCGACCAGCTCATCGATCGCATCTCCCGCGATTCTGCCCTCGACTTTGAGAGCCAGCAGGTTGTCGGCGGGGGCTCCAAGATCGAAGTAGGTGACGGCGCTTTTCATGGCCCGGGGCCTTTCGCTCCTCCGCGCGTCGCGCGCGACTCTGGGAACCGGGTTCAGCCGCGAAAGTTCCCCTCGTTATCGCCGTCCTTCAGGCGAATTCGGTTTCACGGGCGCGCACGACCGCGCTTATGACATCGTTGTAGGGCGTTGCGATGCCATGCTTACGGCCCAGGGTGCCGACCATCCCGTTGATGGCATCGATCTCCGATCGCCGGTGGCTCATATGGTCGAGCAGCATGGATGGGCGCGCGCCGGGCATGCGCGCGCCGAAGGCCGTGACATAGGCGTCCGGGTCGTCGAAACCGAAAGGAATCCCCAGGGCGACCCCCAGGGCATAGGGCTCTCGCGCGCAACCCAGGGCGATCTCCCACCAGGCGCCTTGGGCCATTATCTCCCCGATAGTGGCGTTGAATACGGTGCAGGGCCCGCTGAAGGTGACGTTGCAGACGAATTTTTCCCAGATCAACTGATCGATGTTGGCGAAGGCCGCCACGTCGAAGCCGGCGCCCCGCCAGACCTCTACCAGGCGGTCCAGCCTATCACTTTCGCCGCCACCCATCTCGCCGATGCGGATAAGCTTCATGGCGTTGTGGTGGGCATGGCCCGGCCCCTTCATAGAGGCGCCGAAACCCTCGGCGACGCCAAGCAGCACGTTCTCGGTTGGCATGTGCTCGGCAATGTGCTCGCCCGCGCCCAAACCGTTCTGGATCGTGAGAACCAGGGAGCCGGGGCCCATGAGGGGCGCTACGGCGCGCGCCGCCGCTTCCACGCCCGAGGCTTTCGTCGCGATGATGTAGAGATCGCAAAGGCCGGCGTCGGATAGCGTCGAAGTGGCGTGGATGCCCTTGACGGTGCGGTCGCCGCTGGCCCCCTCGACCCGCAAGCCCGAAGTTTCGATGGCCTGGATGTGCTCGGGCCAGACGTCGATGGCCCAAACCTCGTGGCCTGCGTCCGCGAGCAGGGCCGCGTAGACGGACCCCATGGCACCGGTGCCCACGATCGCGATTTTCATGTTGGCCTCATCTCTTATGTTGGCCCATCTTTTATGGTGGCCCCATCTTTTATGGTGGCTTTAGGGCGGTTTCAGGTAAGCGAATGTCGAAGGCCGCGCGCAAGGCCCGGTCGGTTTCGCCGGTCAGGTGGCCGGGAAAATGTGTGGCGAGGATATCCTTCGCGCGCTGCCGCGCCACCTCCCGGATGTCCTTGGCGCCTTCGGCTTCCCAGGCTTCCGGGCTGCGGCGGTCTGCGAGGCTGGGATAGAGAAAGTCGCTCTGCATGCGCGCCAGGGTCTGGGGGTGGCCCAGGAAATGGCCTTCTCCGAGCGCGATCTCGGCGATGGCGCCGTTGGAGAGGGTCTCCTGGCTCACCTCGATCTCGCTCAAGGAGCGTGCGATGGCGCCCAGCATATCGTTATCGATGACATAGCTTTCGAAGGATACGCCCATCAGTCCGGCTTGCATGCCGCAGGCCTGGGTGACGAGGTTCGCGCCGGCCTGCGCTGCGAGCGTCACGGTCAGGGCCTTCTCGTAGCCGCTTTGCGCGTCTGGCAGCTTGCTGTCCGTCGCTCCGGCGATACAGGAGTTCGGCAGGCCATAGTGGCCGGCCATTTGCGCAGAGGCGGCCATGAGCAGCGCTTGCTCGCCGCTTCCGCCGCTCATGCCGCCCGTGCGCAGGTCGGTGACCATCGGCCGCGGCCCGAAAATCGCTTTGGCCTCCGGATCGAGGATCCAGGCGATCGCTACTCCGGCCAGAGTCTCCGCCAGGGTCTGAGCCAGCGATCCCGCGACGGTCACGGGGCTTGAGGCGCCAAGCTGCCCAAAGGTGTTGAGATGCACCGGAATACCCAGCCGCACGGCTTCCGCCAAGACGTCGCAGGCCTCCGCCGCGAATCTCAGGGGCGGGGTCACGTGGTTGACGTTCAGGGAGAGGAAGGGGCGCGCGCGAAACGCCTCCTCGGAGCCTGCGATAGCGTGGCAGAGTTCGGCGATTGCCGTGACATGGCTCGGGTGGCTGGCGCTCGTCGCGACGTGCTTGGCCGTTCCGGCAAGGCTTGCGTAGGCGGTGTTGATGTCGAGCGAATAGGCGTCCGGCATGTCGCGGGCGACCAGCGAGCGGCTGAAGAAGTGAACGTTGTCGAGGGAGTCGACCAGCCGTGCGGCATCGTGGAGATCCTCGAGCCGGGAGTCCCTGTAGCGGCCGTTATCCAAATCCACCACGCTTGGGGCGGCCCCGCCCGATCCGAAGAACACCCGGCCCTTGGCGAGCGCCATGTCCTGCGTCGGCGTTTGGCCGCAGAGGGTAATGCCGCGCTGCAACCCTGCCAGGACCTCGTCAATCAGCGCGCGGGGAAATGTCAGGCGCGCCTGTTCCGTAAGGCGGCCGCCGCTTGCCAGAACCCGGTCGACAAGGAGCGGGGGAAGATCCGTAAGCCCGACGGTCTCCAGAATGTCCCGCGCGGTTTCGTCGATCCGCACAATCGCCTCGGACGAAAGGGGGGCGTAGCGTCCGCCGATAGCTAGAGGCGAGTGCGCGTCTCTACGTTCGGCTGGGCTGGCCGCGCGCCCACGGCGCCCACGTCGTGCGCTCGTTTGACTACCCCTTCGGTTCTGACGTTTTGCGCCTGGCATGCTCTAGCGAGACATAGCATTCCGGTCACTGGCGTTGCAATCCGCGCGGCTTCGCGTTTCTCGGAATGGCATGCATGGAGCTGGCGATCTATACTCCGCGTGGCTGGACTGGCGCCGACTCTTGATAGCAGGGAGGGCGAGGATGAGTGAAGATTTTCGCAGCGCGAAGAAGCGCATCTCGGTGAAGGGGCGCGAGATGGCTTACGTCGACATTGGCGAAGGCCGCCCGATCGTGCTGCTTCACGGCAATCCCGCCTCGTCCTTCTTGTGGCGCGGCGTTATTCCCGAGCTGACAGGACTTGGCCGCTGTATTGCGCCGGACCTCATCGGTATGGGCGATTCCGAGAAGCTCCCCGACCCGGGTCCGGATACCTACACCTTCGCGACGCATCGCGGCTATGTCGAGGGCTTCATGGAAGCCATGGGCCTCAGCCGAGATGTGGTTCTGGTTGTTCACGATTGGGGCTCGGCGCTGGGCTTCGATTGGGCGAGCCGCCACCCGGAGGCCGAGAGCGGGAACGCCTACCTGGAAGCGATCGTTCGCCCCTTCGCCGATTGGATGGAGTTCAATCGCGAGGCAGCGCCTCTTTTCCAGGCCTTCAGAAGCGAAGCGGGCGAAGAGCTTGTTCTTGAGAAGAACGTCTTCGTTGAGCGCGTGCTGACCGGCTCCATCCTTCGTGATTTGACCCAGGAGGAGATGGCCGAGTACCGGCGTCCTTTCGCCCAGCCGGCGGACCGCTGGCCCACGCTCACCTGGCCACGCCAGATTCCAGTCGCCGGCGACCCGGCGGACGTCGTCGCGATCACGGAGGCTTACGCCAGTTGGATGGCCGAGAGCGACATTCCCAAGCTCTTCGTGAATGCCGACCCAGGTGCGATTCTGATCGGCGCGGTTCGGGAGTCCTGCCGGGCCTGGCCGAACCAAGAGGAGGTGAGCGTCAAGGGTGTCCATTTCATCCAAGAGGACTCGGGTCCCGAGATCGGCAAGGCCATTGCCGATTGGATGCAGAGAACCGGCATATAGGCGGGCGTTTCACCAACCTCCACAGCCTCCGTTTCCCTGGAGCGCGAAGGGGATGACGCGGATGGCAAGTCTCGAGGGGCAATCGGTCATCCATGAGCGAAGACACTCTGATACTCGGCGCTGGAATGACGGGGCTCGCCGCCGGCCTCGTTTCCGGACTTCCGGTCGTTGAAGCGGCGGCCGGCCCGGGCGGCATTTGCTCATCGTACTATCGAAATACGGGAACCGGCTCGCCCGAGGCGGAAGCGGAAAGCTATCGCTTCGAGATCGGGGGTGGGCATTGGATCTTCGGTGGCGATCCTGGCGTCCTGGATTTTATCGAGCGGCTGACGCCTTGCCGGCGCTACGCGCGGAAGTCGTCGGTGTACTTCCCGGAAAACGGCCTCTTCGTTCCCTATCCCCTGCAGAACAATCTGCGCTATCTCGACGGGGACACAGCGAGTCAGGCGCTGGAGGAGATGGCCGGCGCGAGCGATGTGCCGGCCACTATGCACGACTGGCTACTGGCCAGCTTCGGGCCGACGCTCACCGGCTTGTTTTTCGGTCCCTTTCATGATCTCTACACCGCCGGGCTCTTCCGGGAGATCGCGCCGCAGGACCCCTACAAATCGCCGGTGAACCTGCGCATGGCCCTGCGCGGCGCCTTTAGCGCGGCGCCAAGCGTTGGCTACAACACCACCTTTCTTTATCCGGAAGCGGGGCTGGACGCCTTGGCGCTGCGGATGGCCGAGCACTGCCGTGTGGATTATGGCCGCGAGGTGATTGCCATCGATCCCAGCCGGCGCGAAGTGTCCTTCGCGGATGGCGGTGGCCGACGCTACCAGCGCCTTATCTCGACCCTGCCGCTCAACCACGCTCTGTCGATGTCTGGGCTTGAGGCCGGGGAGCGGCCGGACCCGTACACCTCCGTGCTGGTTCTGAACATCGGCGCGCGCCGGGGCGCGCGTTACCCGGACGACCATTGGCTCTACGTTCCCCAATCCCGTTCCGGATTTCATCGGGTCGGGTTCTATAGCAACGTGGACAGGAGCTTCCTGCCCGCCTCCAGGCCGGAGGAGACCGTAAGCCTCTACATCGAGAGGGCCTTCCTTGGCGGCGAACCCCGCCCGGCCGGCGATGCGCTGCGGCGGTATTGTGACTCGGTGGTGCAGGAGTTGACGGATTGGGGGTTCATCGGGGACGCCGAAATCGTTGATCCCACCTGGATCGACGTGGCCTACACCTGGTCCTGGCCCGGGTCCTCATGGCGGGTCAAGGCGATCGAGGCCTTGCAAGAAGCCGGGATTTTTCAGGTCGGGCGCTATGGCCGCTGGGTGTTCCAGGGCATCGCCGACTCCGTAAGGGATGGATTTGTGATCGGAGGCGCACTACGTCCTATTGTATGATATTATTTGATACCGTCCGAACGCGGAGCGGCTGAAGACAGGCTCTGAGATGGAAAGGGGCCGCGGCCATGGCGACGGAAGTTCGGGTGCCGGCTCCTGTCGACGAACCTAGCTTGCACGGGTGCGCGCCTCGATCCGATTGTCCGCATTGCCAAAGGCCGCCGGAAAATACCCAGAGTCCCGATTGGTCGTTTCTCAACGCGGTCTATTGCATCTCCCTAAAATCCCGTGACGACCGGGCCGCGAAGGCGGCCGATGAGTTCCACCGCGCCGGCTTGTGCCAAAAGGTCGTTTTCTACCGTCCGGACAAGCACCCGGTGAAAGGAACCGTGGGAAGTTGGGAATCTCATCGCGCGGTTGCTGCTTTGGCGGAACGGGCGGGTGCGCGGACGACGCTGATCTGCGAGGACGATGTGAAGTTCGTTCGGCGCATGACGCCTGCGCGCACACGCGGCATCGCGCGCGCCATGGCTCGCTTGCCGAATCATTGGACGATCTTCTACCTCGGCCATTGGCCGCTCTGGTCATATTTCGTTTCGTGGAGTGTTCTGCGCACCTCCTCTGCTTGCGCCCATGCCTACATAGCGAGCCCTAAGCTGCTCGCCTGGCTGCGCGCGCATCCGCACGGGAGTACAGGCGTGCCGAAATCGAGCCTGGTCGGACGACAGCTCGACTCCGCCTTCGCGAAGCTGCCTGCCGCCTATGCCTTCTTCCCCATGGTCGCGACTCAGAGTATTTCCCGCAGCGACAACTTCTCCACCAACCGGCCGCGAAAGAAGCTCAAGCACATCGTTTCGCGGTCTCGCCACCGGGAATGGCTGTTGTCTCACGGCATGCGCCCGGCCGAGGCCGTGGCAGTGCTCTTCTCTCCGCTTGCCTGGGCGGTACAGCGGCTAAAGCGCTTCTAGGAATCGTGACAAGACGGATTTAGCCGGGCGGCACCGCTCCGCCGCGCGCTTTCCAGGCTTCGATGGTGGAGGCAATGCGCTCGCCTACCTGCGCCCCCTGTTCGGGCGGCTGGAAATCGCGCAAGACACTTCGCCAGATTTCCGTCGCCCGCTCGGACGAGGTCTTGCCGCCGGCGGCGCTCCAGGTGCCGAAGTTGCTGAGGTCGGCGACGAGAGGCTCGTAAAAGGCGGTCTTATAGCGCTCCATCGTGTGCTCGGTGGCGAAGAAATGCCCGCCCGGCTGCACGTCCGCCAAGGCGGACCAGGCGAGGCTTTCGGTGTCGTCCGTGGGCCGCACGCAGAGTTCCGCGATGGTTTGCAGGGCTTCCACGTCATTGATGAATTTTTCGTAGCCGAAGCTCAGGCCTCCCTCTAGCCAGCCTGCCGCGTGCAGAGTCACTGTGGCATTGGCCTGCAGCGCGCCCCAAAGCGCCATGTGGGTTTCCCCGGCTGACTGCATGTCCGGCGTGTTGGATGCGGTTCCGCTCGCTGAGCGCCAGGGCAGGTCGATGTGGCGCGCCAGTTGCCCCGAGGCGATCGAGAGCTTGACGTGCTCCGGCGTGCCGAACGCGGGGGACCCTGATTTCATGTCCACGTTCGAGCTGAAGCCGCCGTAAGCGACCGGTGCGCCGGGCCGGGCCAATTGCGCCAGCGCTATGGATGCGAGCGCCTCTGCGTGCTGCAGCACAAGCGCGCCGGCGATGGTGATCGGGGCCATGGCGCCGGCGAGGCAGAACGGGGTGATGATGCTCATCTGCTTGGCCCGGGCGAAGTCAATGATGCCTTGGGCCATGGGCACGTCGATCTGGCGCGGCGAGTTGGTATTGATCACCGTGGTCGCCCAAGAGCCGCTCGCGAAGTCCTCCTCCGACAAATTGAGGCCAAGCTTGATCAGATCGAAGCTCTCCTGAACCTGCTGGCGCCCGCGCGAATAAATGAACATCGGCTTGTCGCCGAGAGTCATCTGGGCGCGGATCATCTCGTAGTGGCGAAACTTGACGGGAACGTCTTGCGGCTCGGCGGAGGGGCCGAAGAAATGGATGACGTCGAAGCTTTGCTGCAGCTTCAAGGTTTCCTCGAAGTCTTGCAGCGAGCCGGGGCGGCGGCCGCGCTCGAGGTCCGTCGCGTTCGGGCAGCCGGCACCCGCGACGAAAAGCATGGCGCCAGGCTCGAAGATTTGCTCCCGGTCCGGGTTCGCCGCGCGCAGGCGGATGGACCGGGGGGCCGTTGCGAGAGCGCTTTCAACGATTTCCCGTCCGATGCGGACCATGTCGTCGTCCGCGTCGATCGATGCACCGGCCTTCGCGAAAAGCTCGCGCGCCTCGGGCAAGAGGATCTTCACGCCAAGCTCCTCGAGCACGCGCAGCGCGGTTTCGTGCAACCGCGCAACCGCATCGTCGGAGAACACGCGCTGGGCTTCGAAAGGATGGCGAAGATGACGGTAGGCGCGGCGCTCCGGCAGGGCCGCCTGGGTTGCCTGGGCACGGGTCCGGGCGCGCCCTCCCCGGCGGGCGCTCACGCCGCGTCTCCGGCCTGCACATCGCGCCGGAACGCCGCCGCGAGCGCCGGGTCGATTTCGCGGCCAGTGAAAGTGCGGTAGTAGTCCTCGAGCAATTCCATCCGTGTCGTCATGCTTTCCTTGATGTTGAGCGCGTAGTAGCCGACCTGCGTGAAGTAGATCACCCTGGCGCGCACGAAGGCCTCGCCCGCACCGTAGCCGTGTTTCTCGAAGAAGCGCGCGATGGCGAGCACGCGGTCGCGTTCCTCGCGCCGTACAGCCGATTTGACATGCTCCGAGCGGCGGGCCCAATCGCGGATCGCCTGATCGAGCAAGGGGCTGAAGGTTTCGTCGTCCACCCAAATCTTGAACAGCGCCAGCACGCCCTCGGTAAGGGAACCGGTGTTTGCAAGGGTGCCAGCGATTACCCCGGAATTGGCCGCGCGCCATTCCTCCAGAATGCTGTCGAGCAGATCGGCCCGATCCTTGAAATGCCAGTAGAAGCTGCCGCGCGTGACCTCGAGAACGCGGGCCAGACGCGTGATCTGCACTGCGTCCACACCATCTCGCACCAGCATGCGAAGGGCGGCAGAGAGCCAATCGTGCTTGCCCAAGGCCGGTTTCGGCGCTTCTACGGTTCGGACGATTGCTCGCGCCATGACGCTCTCCATACAGGCTTGTATGGACGTTAACAGCATTGTACGCTTCCCCGCAATACGGTGAATGTTATGCCTTCGCATGCCGTGAGTCCGAGGGCCGTGCGGCGGCCTTGGAGCGGCTTTCGAATTCAGGGGGCTCCCGGATATGAAGATCGCGCGACTTCCCATCAACGACTTAACGAACGGGTGGAGCCGGATTTTGCCGCACCGGGAGCCGAAGGCGGCGCTGGAGGCGGATCTAGTGGCGGACTGGATCGTCGTTGGCGGCGGCTACGCCGGTTTGGCGGCGGCGCGCAGGCTGGCCGAGAACCGGCCGGACGAGAAGGTCGTTCTGCTCGAAGCCGGGATCTGTGGAGAAAATGCTTCAGGCCGCAACTCCGGGTTCGCGATCGATCTGCCGCACACGACCTCCTCCTCCTTGGACGAGTTAGATGGCGCGCATCGCTATTTGCGCTTGGCGCGTGCCGCGATCGATCAGCTTTCCACCTTGGTCGAGCGTCACAGAATCCAGTGCGATTGGAGCCGGGAGGGCAAATACCAGGCCGCCGTCACTGAGCGCGGTTCGAAAGAGATGCTGGAACCCTTCGCGCGCGAACTGGCGGCGCTGAACGAGCCCTATGAATGGGTGGAGGCGGATGTCCTCAAGGAGAAGCTGGGGACCGCACACTTCCACCGGGCGGTTTACACGCCCGGCTGCATCCTGATGAACCCGGCGGCGCTGACGCGGGGGTTGGCCGACAGCCTGCCAGAGAACGTTGCGCTCCACGAGAACACACCGGTGATGGAGGTTGTCTACGCCAACGGCGTCGAGGTGAAGACGCCTCGGGGATCGGTCCGCGCGCCACGGATGATCCTCGGCACGAACGGATTCTCTGAGCAGTTCGGGGTGCTGCAGGGCAAGTTCGTTCACCTGGCGGTGCATGCCAGCCTCACGCGCCCGCTAACGGAAGCCCAGCAACGCGCCTACGGCGTTGCCAAGCCCTGGGGTTTGACCCCCTGTAACGCGGTCGGCGGCATCACCATGCGCTATACCCAGGATCACCGGATCCTGATCCGCCAGACCATCGAGCTTGCCATGGGCCAACGCGTTACCCAGGCGCGGCAGGACAACAGGGCGCGGCTTCACAAGAAGCTGATGGACGAGCGTTTTCCGGCTTTACGGGATGTCGAGATGGAGCATACCTGGACCGGCTTCGTCTGCGTCTCGCGCAACGGGGCGCCGGCCTTCGGGCGCGCCGGTCCCGGCGTTTGGACCGCGGCCTGTCAGAACGCAATCGGCGTCACCAAGGGCACCATCGGCGGTACCTTGGCCGCCGACATGGCTTGCGAGCGTGAGAATCCGCTGATCGCGGACATGTTGAGCTTGGGCGAGCCGTCGGATATCCCACCCAGGCCCCTGACGGAGATCGGGGCCCGGGTGAAGCTGGGCTGGGAAGTCTGGCGCAACCGCCATGAAGCTTGACGGCTCTTCCCGGATATTTCTTGGGCCCGGCTACTCCTTGGGCATGTGGAAGCCGGGCGTGGAGAGCGAAAGAGCCGCTTCTTCCTCCGTCATGTCTTCCGGGATGCCTTCGAAGAGCGGCGAGGAGAGATAGCGTTCGCCGGTGTCCGGAAGCATGCAGAGGATGACGCTGCCGGGCTCGGCCTTCTCGGCGATCTGCATCGCGATGGCGAAAGTTGAGCCGCCGGAAACGCCGGTGAAGATGCCTTCTTCCTGGGCCAGCTTGCGCGACCACTCCATACCGACCGGCCCCGGCACGGGAATGAGATCGTCGTAGTAGCCCTGGTCGATGGCTTCCTGCAGCACCAGGGGGATGAAGTCGGGTGTCCAGCCCTGGATGGGATGGGGCTCGAAGTCCGGGTGGCTGGCGGCCGGGGAGCCGTCGGCGTTGCGCTCCTGGGCATGCCCGCCGCCGACGATCTGGGCGTTCGCCGGCTCGGTGAGGATAATCTTCGTTTCCGGCCGTTCCTTGCGCAGGACGCGGCCAACGCCGGTGATCGTGCCGCCTGTGCCGTAGCCCGTCACCCAATAGTCCAGGCGGTCGCCTTCGAAATCCGCGATAATCTCGCGGGCCGTGGTATTCTCGTGGATGCTGGCGTTGTCCGGCGTCTCGAACTGATGTGCCAGGAACCAGCCGTTCGCCTCGGCCAGTTCCACCGCCTTCTGGTACATGCCAAAGCCCTTGGCCGTGCGTGGCGTCAAGACGACCTTTGCGCCCAGAAAACGCATCAACTTGCGCCGTTCAATGGAAAAGCTGTCCGCCATGGTGACCACCAAGGGATAGCCCTTCGCCGCGCAGACCATGGCGAGGCCGATGCCCGTGTTGCCGCTGGTGGCTTCGACCACCGTTTGACCTGGCTTCAGGTCGCCGCGCTTTTCCGCTTCCTCGATGATGCTGATCGCCAAACGGTCCTTGACCGACGCGGCCGGATTGAACGCCTCCGCCTTGACGTAAAGGCGGATTCCCTCGGGCGCCAGGCGATTGACGCGGATGCAGGGCGTGTCGCCGATGGTATCGACAATGGACTCGTAAAGGCGGCCGCGGCCGTCGGTCTTTCGGGTTTCATGAGTGGTCATCAGCTCGCTCCTGTTTAGGCCCGCGGAGGGGCGTATATTCGGTCATGAGCTAAAGTGAAGAAGGTTCGGGACGGCTCCAACTTCAAGAGGCCCGAGTGTGGGGCCAGCAGAGCGCCAATGCCAGGAAAATCCTTTGATCGGGACCCGCCGTCCGGTTGGGCTGCAGCGTGGCTAAAGGATTCCGGACGGGCATTTTTCCAGTCGTGACAGGCTGCCCGCGAAAACTGTAGACTGCCTGATTGGCGTGAAGGCCGGAGCCTAGTGCGCCACCTTAGGGTTTTCGGAGAAAAGGGATGGATCGCAGGATTGTTGTGAGCCCGCTCACCGGTTCCTTGGGCGCGGTGGTTTCCGGGATCGATATCGGGAAGGATTTGAGTAACGCCGAATTCGATCAGATTCACCAGGCCTTTAATGATCACGGCGCGATTTTCTTTCGCGATCAGGAACTGACCCACCAGGAACAGATCGACTTTGCCCGTCGGTTCGGCGAGCTGGAGGTTCATCCCATCGTCAATGGCATGGAGGACTATCCAGAGATCATCAAGGTGCTCAAGCCGGCTGGAGAATCGGCCAGCTTCGGAACCGGATGGCACAGCGACAATTCTTTCTTTGAGAAGCCCAGCCTGGGCTCCGTGCTCTATGGCGTGACCATCCCGCCTCATGGTGGGGACACCCTTTTCGCCAACCAGTACATGGCCTACGACGCTCTTTCGGAAGGCATGAAGGCTCTCCTGGACGGGCTTGTGGCGGTGCACTCCGCAGGTCCCGCCTATACCTCCGAGACCGCGAAGGAGAAATATGAGGGCAAGACCCCCATCACCTACCGCTGGTCGGACACGGTCAACGAGGAAACAGAGCACCCGGTCGTACGCACGCACCCTGAGACCGGTCGCAAGGCTCTCTACGTGAATCAGATGTTCACCCAGCGCTTCAAGGACATGACGGTGGCCGAGAGCCAGCCGCTGCTGCAATACCTCTATGCCCACTGCACGAAACCCGACTTCTGCTGCCGCTTCCGGTGGGAGCCCAAGTCCGTGGCGCTGTGGGACAATCGCTGCGTCCAGCACTACGCGATCGACGACTACCGCTCCTACGAGCGGGTCATGTATCGCACCACCATCATGGGAGACCGGCCGGTCTAGGCCCGACGAAGGGTGTGGAGGGTGCAATGACGTACCGGTTTCTTATCGTGGACGGCTACGACCTGGATGGCCGCGCGAAGCTCGATAGCGCCGGCTGCACGCCTGCGTCGGAGCTGTACGAGCGTATGGTCTTGGAAGCATTGCCGGGTTGCGAAATTCTCAGCCTTCACGCGGCGGACGCGGACGCCCGGTTGCCCGCGGGGCTGGACCTGACCGCGTTCGACGCTCTGCTTTGGACCGGGTCGAGCTTGACGATCTACGACAACGTACCGGAGGTCACCCGCCAGATCGATCTGGCGCGCGCTGCCTTCGCGGCGGGGGTGCCAAGTTTTGGCAGTTGCTGGGCCCTGCAGATCGCCACGGTGGCGGCCGGGGGCAGCTGCAGGCTCAATCCCAATGGCCGTGAGTTCGGAATCACGCGCAAGGTGCGGCTGACCCTCGAGGGCGCTTCGCATCCTTTATATAAGGGAAAACCGCCGGCTTTCGATGCCTTCACCAGCCACTTCGACGATGTGGAGAGCCTGCCGTCCCACTCCGTTGTTCTTGCAACGAACGAAGCGACGCAAGTGCAGGCCGCCGTCATCACCTGCTCCGGGACCAGTTTCTGGGCGGTTCAGTATCATCCGGAATACGATTTTCGCGAGATCGCGGCGCTGGCCAGGTTGCGTGCCGAAGGACTTCTAGCAGAAGGACGTTTCGACAGCCGGCAAGACCTCGATCGTTGGGTTACCGATTTAGACTCCCTTCACGAAGATCCCGAACGGCTCGGCCCGCGCTGGCGGTTGGGAATCAGCAGGGATCTTGTAGACGTTGCGATTCGCCGCTTGGAGTTTCGCAATTGGGCCGATAGCGTTCTAAGCGGAAGGCAGCGACCCGCGCCGAAACGGACGGCGACAAAGTGCGGCGGCGCGGCGGAGCTGGAGAACATCCTCTGAAGAAGCGCGGGCGTCCAACGCAGGCGCCCTCGCAAGATGAATCGGGGGGAATGAAACGGTGTGGCGCTTCCAGCGTCACGAAAATAATTGATTGGAGGCTTCAAAGCGATGAGCAAAACCACGAAAGCCTATCTTGCCGGCCTCGCCTTGGCCGTGGGTGCTGGAATCGGGCCCGCCCAGGCGGTTGATGAAATCACTGTCGCCTACTTCCTGGAGTGGCCGACGCCGAACCAGTTTGCTCAGGCCAAGGAAATCTACGAGGAAGAACTTGGCGTGAAGATTAACTGGCGCTCTTTCGACGCCGGGACCGCCATGTCGGCGGCCATGGCCTCGGGCGACGTCCAGATCGCCTTCAGCCAGGGCATCCCGCCCTTCGTGGTCGCGACCTCAGCCGGGCAGAACCTGCAGGTCGTCGATGTGGCCGTGTCCTATTCCGAGAACGACAACTGCGTGGTCCGCTCGAGCTTGGAAATTGATCAGGACAACGCCAAGGATCTGGAAGGCAAGGAAGTGGGCGTGCCGCTTGGTACCGCCGCGCACTACGGCTTCCTCAAGCAGATGGTCCACTTCGGCGTTGACACCTCGACCATGAAAATCGTCGATATGGCTCCGCCGGATGGCGCAGCCGCCTTCGCAAACGGCAACCTCGACATGGTCTGCGGTTGGGGCGGTGCCCTGCGCCGCATGAAGGAGCACGGGAATGTGCTGCTGACCGGTGCCGAAAAGGAAGAGCTTGGGATCCAGGTGTTCGATGCGACCACGGTGCCGAGCTCCTGGGCGAAAGAAAACCCGGAACTCTTGGCGAAGTTCCTCAAGGTGACCGCCGATATGAACGCGAAGTTCGCGGCTGGCGGCGAGGCGGAAATGCTGCCGGTGATCGCCAAGGCCGCCGGTATGGACGATGATGCAACCGCGGCCACCTTGGCGGGCTTTGACTTCCCCACGATTGACGAACAGCTCAGCGCGAAGTGGCTTGGCGGCGGCACTCAGACCTTCCTGAAGGAAGTCGCGGACTTCTTCGTGGAGCAGGGGACTATCGACCAGGCGCTGCCTTCCTACGAGGACGCGGTCGACGCGAGCTATTTGGAAGCGGCGTCGAAGCTCTAGGCGCCGTTCGGTATCGGGGTCGCCAGTTTGGCGGCGTGTTGTCCCGCCCAGGTGAAACTGGGCGGGACCCCTCTTGTTCGCTAGGGAAGAGTCTGCCCCCCGTGTCCCATCTCATCATCGAAGATCTCTCGATGCGCTTCGACTTGCCGAACGGTGAGGCGGTGCAGGCCCTGCAAGACGTATCGCTCGAACTCAAACAAGGGGAGTTGATGTCGGTCCTAGGCCCTTCGGGCTGCGGGAAGACGACGCTTCTCAACATCATCGCTGGCTTTCTCGCGCCGACCTCTGGACGCGTCCTGCTCAATGGCCACGAGGTGCGGGGGCCGGACCCCGAACGTGGCATGGTCTTTCAGAAGGGCGCGCTCTTCGAGTGGATGAACGTGCGTAAGAACGTGGCCTTCGGCCCGTCCATGAAGGGCATGCCGAAAGCCGAGACCGACAGCATCGTCAATCGCCTGCTGGACTCAGTGGGGCTGCACGATTTCAAAGAGAAGGCGGTCTACGAACTCTCCGGCGGCATGCAGCAGCGTGTCGCCCTTGCCCGCTGCCTGGCGAACGACCCGGACGTCATCCTCATGGACGAGCCGCTCGGGGCCTTGGATGCCTTGACCCGCGAGAAGATGCAGGGGCTGGTGCTCGAGCTTTGGAAAGAGACGGGCAAGACCATCATTCTCATCACCCATTCGGTGGAGGAGGCGCTGCTGCTCGGCGAGCGGCTTGTGGTGATGGCCCCCCGGCCGGGAAGGATTCATAAGGAATACCGGCTTCCCTTCGCGAAGATGGGGGTTGGCGCCGATTTGCGCAGCGTGAAGTCGGATGCAGAATTCGGCAGCGTGCGCGAAGAGATTCTGAACATGATCTGGGAGATGGAAGAAGAGATCATGGGCCGGCAGGAGCAGGCGCTATGATGATTCTTCTGATCTACGTCGCGATCTTCGTGGCGGTCATGCTGCTCTACACGGCGCTGCACAAGTTCGTCCGTCAAGCGCATGACTTCACCAGCTTGAAGACGGTCACCTTCGGCGACGAGAGCGCCGTGCGCGCCAATCGCGTGGCCTCGGTCGTCTCCGTGATCACGATCTTTCTCATCTGGGGGGCTTTCACCGGGTCGAAGCTGGTGCCGATTCACGCGCCCGGCCCGTTCGTCGGGGAGACCAGCTTCACCTACGAGGCGGTGAACCCGGCCGGTGAGACGGACGAAGGCACTGTCTATGTCCGGGTCCATCCCATCGACGAAAAGGCTGAGGTGCCGGTGGTCGCGGAAGACGGCGGGGCCGGCTTCGCGAAGGACGACGCCATCAAGGTCGCGGCCTGGCGTGCCAGTGATCCCTTCAAGGCCCAGAAGAACGATTTGGGTGGGCAGGAGGACGGCTACCGGATCGTTTCGGTGAACGGGCAGGCGATCGAGCCGCTAGGGGCCGTCCAGGTCGCCGACGGCGAAGTGCGCATGACCGGCCGGGGCAGCTTGGTCTTCGAGCCCGCCAAAGGCTGGCAGATGGAGCCGATCTGGCTGCCCGCCCCCGAGGCGGTCTGGGGCCGGCTGATTGAGATCGCGCGCGAGGGCTACCAGAACGTCACCTTGCTGGAGAATCTGGGCTGGTCGCTGTTCCGCGTCCTTGTCGGCTTCTTGCTTGGCAGTCTGGTGGGTATTCCGCTGGGCTATGCCATGGGGCTTTCGGGATGGTTCCGGGGCTGGTTCGACCCTATCGTCGAGTTCATGCGGCCGGTGCCACCTTTGGCGCTGATCCCGCTGGTGATCATTTGGTTCGGCATTTGGGAGACGGGCAAGATTTCCCTGCTCTTCCTGGCGGCGCTCTGGATTATGACCATTGCGGCGCGGGCTGGCGTCTCCGGCGTGAACATCTCCAAGGTGCATGCCGCTTATTCGCTCGGGGCCTCGCGCTTTCAGGTGCTCACCCGGGTGATCGTGCCGAACTCCCTGCCGGAGATCTTCACTGGCGCGCGGGTGGCCATGGGGGTGTGTTGGGGCACCGTGGTCGCCGCCGAACTGGTTGCCGCCGAGAAGGGGGCCGGCAAGATGATCATCGCGGCCTCCAAGTTCCAGAACACTGATATCGTGATGATGGGCATCATCCTGATCGGCATCATCGGATACGGTATCGACATTCTGATGCGCCAGGCCGAGAACTGGCTGGTCCCCTGGAAGGGCAAGGCCTAGGGCTCAGTCCTATCCAGCGCATCGCGCAGGATGGCGGCGATGGTCGCGCAGTCTTGCGCGTCCAAATCCGTGGGAACCCTGATATCGCAGAGCCCGTCCAGAATCCTGTCCGTAGCGGGCAGGGATTGTGGGTCTTCGACGTAGCGCCAGGTGGAATAGCGGCTGGTGAAGCCCTTGGGCTCGGCAAGGCCAAACCACTTGACGTGCAACCCGCGCGCCCCGCAGGCGGCGATGAAGTTGGGGATGGAGGCAGGGGGGCGGGGTGTGACCACGAATTGGAAAGAGCTGCCCACATAGGCCTCGCGCGGGTCCCGCTCGATCAATGTCAGCCCGGGTGTGCCCTTCACCGCGTCCCGCAAGAGATCGTGGGAGCGCGTCCAGAGACGGCAGCGTTCGTCCAGGTCCGGAAGCTGGGCGCGCAGCAACACCGCATGGACCTCCGACATTCGCATGCTGCAGTTCGGTGTAGCTAGCTTCACCGCGTCCAAGGTGGCCGGCGGGGGCACCGTGCCGTTCTGCTCGTGGAACATGTAGCTGCCCGAGCGCGCGATGACCTTAGCGGCGACCTCTGTGTCGTCGGTCGCAACGATGCCGCCTTCGCCGGAATTGAGGTGCTTATAGGCTTGGGTGGAAAAGCAAGCCACATGGCCAAAGGTTCCGGAGAGTTGGCCGTTCCAGCGCGCGCCCAGGGTGTGGGCGCAGTCCTCCACCAAGATCAGGTCATGCTTGACGCAGAGGTCCAGAACGGCCCGCATGTCCGCAATGTGGCCGCGCATGTGGGAAAGTAGCAGGATGCGTGCCGAACTTTCGGCCGCCATCCGGTCGAGACTCTCGAGATCGACGGTGAGGTTAGGGGCGGTCTCCACGAAGACGGGTTGGGCCCCCGCGTGAGCCACCGCGCCAGGCACCGGCGCCAGGGTGAAGGCGTTCATCAGGACTTCGTCGCCCTCCGCGACGCCGAGCGCCTTCAAGGTGAGATAGAGCGCGCAGCCGCAGGAATTTACCGCCATGGCGTAGTCCCGGCCTATGTAGGTCGCGAACTCGCGCTCGAAGGCGGCAGTCTGGGTCAGTTCGCCCGCCGGAACCTCCCCATAGCGGCAGAGGCGCCCCTCGCGCAGCAGCTCGGCGACCTTCGCGATGCCCGCCTCCGGTATGGCGTCGGGCTTTCCCAAGTCGCGCGTTAAATGGGGAGGCATCTTCATTTCAGGATCCGATCGAGGCTCGCGAACGACAGCGCGGATTTCGCCGGAGCGAAAATCCCTCTAAAATCCCTACACCGGCGCGGCCGCTTGTCAACCTGGCCGCTTCGCCTAGGGAACTGGACCGAGGTTTGGGGGGCTGGGCATCATGAAAATTGAAAGGATCGCCGTTTACCGCATCGGCTTGCCTTATGTGGATGGTGCCTACCGGTGGGGCGACGGTAACGCGATCACCGTGGCGGGCAGCACGGTGGTAACCCTTGAGACCGATACCGGCCTCATGGGTTGCGGCGAGTTCTGCCCCTGCGGCGAGAACTACATGGAGGCCCATTCCGAGGGGGTGGAGGCGGCGGCCCGGCTCTTGGCGCCCGTCCTGATCGGCCGGGACCCGCGCGAGGTCTACGCTATCGAGCGCCTGATGGACAACACGATCCGCGGTCATGGCTACGCCAAGGCCCCCTTCGACGCCGCCTGCTGGGATCTTCTGGGCAAGGCGACCGGCTTGCCCGTCTGGATGCTGCTCGGCGGAAAGTTGACCGAAGCGGTGCCGATGTACCGCGTGGCGCCGCAGGACTCCCCCGATGCCATGGCTCGGGAATTGGACCGGCTACGTGGGCAGGGCTACCGACAGTTTCAGATCAAGGTCGGGGCGGATTGGCGCACGGACATCGAGCGAATCCAGCTGACCGTTCCGCTCTTGCTGCCGGGCGAGAAGGCCTTCGCCGACGCCAACCAGGGCTGGAAGGTCGATGAAGCCTTGGCGGTCGCCCGCGCGACCCGCGATCTCGATTACGTGCTCGAGCAACCCTGCCGGACCTACGAGGAGTGCCAGCAGGTCCGCCGCGCCACCGATCTGCCCATGAAGCTCGACGAATGCATCACCGACTTTGCCGTGCTGCAGCGCTTCGTTCAGGATCGGGCGGCCGAGATGGTTTGCCTAAAGATCTCCAAGCAAGGCGGCCTCTCCAAGGCGCGGCGCATGCGCGACTATCTGGTGGACCACCGCTTCAAGGTGGTGTGCGAGGATAGCTGGGGCGGCGAGATCGTGACGGCGACGCTCGCCCATCTGGCGGCCTCGACGCCACCGGAGTTTCTGGTGAACGCGACGGACCTCTGCAACTACAACACCCGCTCGACCGGGCAGCCTAGCCCCAGAACCGCGGACGGATGCCTATTCGCCTCCGACGCTCCGGGGCTTGGCGTCGAGCCGGATTTCGACAGTCTGGGCGATCCGGTCGCGCGTTATGGCGCGTGAGGCGGGCCGGCGCCCTTGCTAGCTTTGCCGTGGCTCGGCCCTGAGAAGCATCACCCCGACCGCCCCGAAGGCAAGCTCAAGGAGCAGATAGACAACCAGCAAGAGGTGAGGCCAGCCGTCAAGCATGAGACTTAGCACTCTGCCGGCCGCCAGCCCCAGCATGAAGACCACAAGGCTCCACAAAGCGGCGCGCGTGAGATGGGGTTTCAGCGCGCCGGCGACCCAGAAGCATGCCAAGGCGAGGTAGAGCCCCATGACGGCCCGGAAAATATGGGTCCCATCGACGGTGGTCACGGAGAGGCCGAAGAGATAGCCCAAACTCTTGCTTGGGGCCACTCCATAGGAGAGCGCGATTGGCACCAGGCCAATGGCCGCGATGAGTAAGAAGGCTTGCCTTCGATCCATTTTTCACCTCAAAGCGCGGGTTGAGCTGGGAAGTATAGTCGAACCTTGGCTATCGCGCTTCCGGCGCGGCGGCAGCCCGGTCGTCTCAGCGCCGAAGCTTCCCAATTGTCAAGTCGACGCTTGGCATCTCAGCACATCACTGCGATGGTATGTATTCATTGCGGCTGCGGCCTCTCTATCCTGAGTCCATGGAACGGTCTGGTGATGAAAGCGCGCTACGCGGTATGGCTTTTGATTCTTAGCGGCATTTGGCTATCCGAGGCTTTCGCCAATGAAGCGGCCAAGGACATTATCGCTGCCGCCGTCCGCGGCAAGGGATACCAGTGCGAATCGCCGAAGAGCGCGAAGCCGGATCCCGAGCAATCCTCCCCTGGAGAGAAGGCCTGGATTCTTGAGTGCGAGAACCGCTCCTACAAGGTGAAATTCAAGGGCGACCAAGGGGCAATGGTGGAGCCGGTCGGGGAATAACGGCCGATTCGGTCCCGCTTCATCGCAACGGTCTTCAAGGGCAGTGGCCAAGGGGACGGCTGGATGCGCCAGCACCAGCACCCGCACCGGCTAAACGGTCTGGGGAAACCAGCAGCGTGGCAATTGGTTCCTGTTCCTTGTCTCCGTAGTCGTGGCCATCGCGCAGGTCGATCTCGAAGGCCTGGAAGCCATGATCTTGGGCGTAATCCCGAAAGCCGCCCTCCAAGTCCGCATCGAAGCCGATCAAAAGCGCCTGGGCGTCGACCTCGCCGAGCCAATCGTAAACCTCGCCCGGAGCCAGTCCGTTGAGATCGCGCAAACGGTTTGGCTCGTACATATCGTTGACCTTGTAGAAGAATGGCGAGCCCGCGAACTGGGGGTAAACGTTGTAGCCAGCCTCAAGGGGATAAAGCGGCATCAGCGTTGCAAAGCAAAGCTCGGGATCGGCCGGGCCAAGTATGTCGTGAAATGCGGCGCGAATGCGCGCCATGCGGTCTGAGGCAAAGGCTTGATCGGGAGTTCCCGCCTCCTGGAATACGCGATGATAGGCCCCATCGTGAACTGGATGGCCGGTGGGCCGCGGGTTGAGAAATGCGAAGACCGCCACGCCTGCGACAATCAGGCCGGCGGTTAGGAGATAGACGGCGCGGCCTGCCGGGGTGGCCGCTTGGCCCCAAAGCGCGTGGGCAGCCGCCGCGCAGCCGATGGCCTGAAAGAGGAGCAATGGCGCGGTGTAGTGAACGTGCAGCGGCGTTGCCGTCAGCATCAGCGGCGTGCCGAAAGCGATTCCGGCGAGGGCCAGAAGCATCGCCCGGCCTTCGCGCGTGGACCGGGAGAATAACGGTGATCTGGCGAGATTGGGCAGCGCGAGGCAAAGGCCGGTGGCCATGACGAGGGCTAGAAAGACGTTGGAGCCGTTGATCATGTACTTCGCCAGCCTCAAGAAACTTAGGACGGTTCCACTAAACTCGCTCTGTGAATGCCGGCGGCTCCACTCGGCGTGGGCCGTGAGATGAAACTCTGCCGTAGCGAAAAGGAAGTTGGGCCACTCGACCAGCGCGAGGGCGATGGCGGGCAAGGAGCCCGCGATGCCCCCCAGGACTAGCGGCAAAAAGAGGTCCAAGATCCGGTGCCGAAAAGCCCCCGCCGAAGAAAGGAACAGCGTGAAAGCCACCGCCGACAGGGGCAAGATCACGAAGGACTGCTTGGTTCCGGTGGCCAGGGCCAAAAAAACCCCGCCGAAAAGTGCAAGCGTTCGCGCCCGTCCGGACCTCTCGCGATCGCTGGCCAAAAGCACAAGCGCCAGCCCCGCCATGCCTAGGGAAACCGCCATGATGTCGTTGCGCACGACAACCAGCACCATGCTGAGAATCGGGCTAGCGGTCACGGCGAAGGTAATCAGGGTGGCGATCAAGCCCGATCGCGATATCCAGCGCGTCAGCGACCAAAGCGTTAGAATGAAGATAACCGACCAGGCGAGATTGAAGATCTTGGCGGCCAGATAGGGCGAATCGCCGCCCGTCGCGCCAATCCACCAAGACAGCGCGACGGGGAAGTAAGGCGTTTGGGAATAATGGAAGTCCCTGTAAAGGGCGAGGTCCGGCCAGAGCATCGCCGCGGTGAAATACTGGTACTCGTCGTGGTGGGCGGTGACGTCTAGGGCGTAGCGGCCGATGACCGCGACCATCACCAGAAGCCCGATCAAGCAAACCGCGCGGGCAAGAGGATAGGTCCACATCCCAAGTCGGGGGCCCACCTCGGCCTTCACCCCTGTTCAGCCGGCGGTGACACCCGGAAGAACAGCGAGTAGATCACCGGGACAACGCCCAGAGTGAGAACCGTTCCGATTGCCAGGCCCGAGGAGATGACGATCGCCATGCTGTAGAAGAGGGGGTCCTTCCAAACGATCAGCGGCGTCAGGCCCAGGAGCGTTGTGATGGTCGTCATAAGGATTGGGCGGAACCTGGAAACCGCAGCCTTAACGATCGCATCATAGGGCGAGGCGCCCTGGCCGCGCTCGGCCTCGATGCTGTCGATCAAGACGATGCCGTTGTTGATGATGATGCCTGCAAGGCTCAATAGCCCGAGCAGGGTCATAAAGCCGAAGGGCGCGCCCGTGGCCAAGAGGCCCAGGACCGAGCCAACAAAGGCCATGGGAATCGTCAGAAGGATGATGGCGGCCCTGCGGATCGAGTTGAACTGCCAGACCAGCAGGACCACGATCAGAAAGCCCGCCATCGGGAAATTCGCGAAGAGATTGGCTTGCGCCTCGGCCGCGTTCTCCAGTTCCCCGCCCATCTCCCAACGGTAGCCCGGCGGCAAATCCAGGGCGGCGATCGACGGCAGCAGGCGCTCGACCAGCTGCCCCGCCTTCAAGTTGGGGTGGGTGGCGCTCACCGTGACCGTGCGCTCCAGATTGCGGCGGTTGATGAAGTAAGGCTCCCAAACACTGCGGATTTCGGCGATCTGGGTCAGGGGCACATTGGTGCCGTTCGCGCTCGAAAACACGGTGATCGCCCGAAGGTTGGAAAGCTGATCCCGCTCGCCCGCGACACCGCGCAGCACGATGGGAATAACGGCGTCGCCTTCGCGATAATCGCTGACAGTCCCGCCGCTAACAAACGCGTTGAGGGTGTTGGCGATGTCACGAGAGGTGACCCCGGCCCGGCGGGCGCGGTTTTGATCCACCAGCACTTCCGCCTTCAGCACGCTGTTCGCCCAGTCCTGCTTTATGTGAATGGTGCCGGGGATATCCCGAAACGCCGTTAGCAAACGCTCGGCCCTATCCATCAAGACCCGTTCGTCTTCCCCGGTGATCCGGATCTCCACCAAGCCGGTCTCCGAGGGGCCGAGCCACATTGCCTTCACCTCTCCCCTGGCTTCAGGGAAATTATCGTTGATGAACCCGCGGGTGCGCAGCAGCACCTCCGGGACCTGTGTGTTCGACTCGGTCTCCACCAGGATAAAGGCCACATGAGGGTCCGGATTGATGGGCGATAGGGAAAGGAAGAATCGGGGGCCGCCGCTGCCCGCGTAGGCAATGGTGCTCGAGATCTCGGGATTTGTTTCCTCGTCGCCCAGCCAGTCGCTGATTTCACGGATCACGCGGGTAGTCTCGTCGATATGGGCGCCCGCCTCGAGGTCGATGTAGACGAGAAACTGATTTCTATCGTTCGCCGGGAAGAACTCCTGTACCACGAAGCGCGCGAGATAGCCCACACCGAGCGCAACCGCGATCACCACCGCGATACAGATGACCCGATTGCGCAGCAGCGTTTCCAGAAAGCGCCGATAGAGCCTGTAGAACTTGGAATCGTAAGGATCGACCGTGGCACCCGCTGGCGGCGGAGGCGGGGGCTTCAAGAACCAGTAGCTCATGGTCGGGGTCATGTACATCGACATGAACCAAGAGCCCATGAGCACGAGAATCACCACCTGACCAATCGACAGGGTGTATTCGCCGACTGAACCCACCGCGAGGGCAATGGGCATGAAGGCCAGGATCGTGGTCAGGGTTGACGTGAGCAGCGGAAGGCCAAGCGTGCGTCCGGCGTCGATCGCGGCCTGTTTGCGGTCTTCTCCGGCCGCTATTCGGTTGCGGATGCTCTCGGCGATCACGATCGCGCTATCGACCATCATGCCGAGGGCGATGATCATGGTGGCGATCGACATACGCTGCAGCTCGACCTCCAGGGCCGACATGCCGATTAGCGCGAGCAGCATGGTCAAGGGCACGAAGGACCCGACGATCAAACCCGTCCTGACGCCCAGGAAGAGCACAACAACGAGCAAAACGATAACAAGAGTTTGCCCCAGATTGACGAGAGCCCCGTTTACGGCGTTCTCGACCAGTGAGGGTTGATAGGTCGCATAGTCCAGAAAGTAGCCGAAAGGCAGTTGCTGCTCGATCTCTTCCAGCCGCTGGGTCAAGCGCTCGCCGAACTCGACCGAATTCACGCCGTCCAAGATCGATACGCTCAGTACGATTGCCGGACGGTTGTTGAAGAAGACCGGCCGGTCGGCGGGATCCGAATAGTCGCGCTTGATTTCCGCCACGTCGCGCAAGGGGATGCTGCCGCCATCGGGCAAGGGAATGAGGGTCCTGGCGATCTCTTCCACGCTGACGAAGGTGCCGGTGGCCTCCACCCTGACGTTGCGCCCCGAGGCATCGATCACGCCGCTGGGCAGCAAGATGTTCTGGCTGCGCAGGGTTTCGACGATCACTTCAGGCGGAAGCCCGAGTTGCGCCATGCGCGCGTTGGAAACTTCCAGGAAGATCCGCTCGGGCTGAACGCCAAAGGTCTCAATCTGTTCGACACCGTCGAGGGCATCCAGCTTGCGCCGTATATCGCGCGCGACCACGCGCATGTCTGCCAGGGAGAATCCATCGCTCCACACCGCGATGGTCGCGACCGCGGTCAAGCCGAAGTTGTCGTTGACGAAGGGGCCGATGGTGCCCTGGGGCAGGCTTGGCCGAAGGTCATCCATCTTGTTGCGCAGATCCTTCCAGACGAGTTCGATATCCTCGCCCTGCACCCAGTCGTCGAGTTCCAGATGGACGATCGAGACGCCTGATTTGGAGTAGGACCAGATATCGTCCACCTCGCCGATTTCCCGGATCTTCTCCTCGACCTCGAAGGTGATCAGGTCCTCGATCTCGTAAACGTCCATGCCTGGGAAGGAGGTGACGACAATCGCTTCGCGGATTTCGATCGAGGGGTCCTCCTGGCGGGGATAATCCAGGAAGATCAAGAAACCGATGATAGGAATGCCCACCAGCACCAGAACCGTGATTCGGTTCACCTCGATCGCGAATTCAGTGATTTTGCCAAACATGACTGCGCCTCGGTTCGGAGTTCAAGAGCCGGGAGTTAGCTACCGGCTTCCGCGGCGCCCATGAGCGAAACCCTTTGGCCGTCCACGAGAAAATTCACGCCGGCTGTCGCGATCACGTCGCCCGCTTTGAGGCCGTGCACCGCGGCCATGTTGCTGACCATGGTTTTCGCGGAGGTGACCACGGTGCGGCGGACTGTGGAGGTTTCGGGGTCGTAGACGAAAACGATGCCCTCGCCGGGCGCGTCGCCGGGCGCGATCGAGCCAATCGGCACCAGATAGCCGCTCTCGTCCGTGGCGCCGGCCAGGAGCAAGGTGACTTCCGTCGTCATGCCGGAACGCAGGTCCGGCGGCGGATCGATGAGGGCTGCCTTCACCGCGAAAGTGTTTCCCGCACCGGCCGTGGTGCCCACTTCCGTGATGAGCGCGTCCAAGGGAATGGTGAAGCGCGGCACCCGCACGGTGGTCGGCATGCCAAGCGTTACTTCGGAGATCGAGGTTTCCGGAACCCCGAAAACCGCGTCGAAGCCGCCTTCCGCCTCAAGCGTGAAGAGTTCCTGTCCCGCCTGCACTTCGACGAAGGGGTCGACCGACCGGCTGGAAATGGTTCCGCTGAAGGGGGCCGCCAGCGTCGCGTTGTTCAGGTCGCGATTAGCCAGATTGAGCCGTGCGACGGTGTAGTCCACCTGGCTTGCCGCTGCCAGGTAATCCCGTTCGGCGTTGTCGAAACGGGCTCTCGCGACCCAGCCTTGTTCATAGAGCGTTCTTTGCCGCTCGAACTCCGCTCGCTTCTGGGACAGTTCGGCCCGGGCCCTTTCCAGGTCCGCTTCGGCAGCTCTTACGTTGAGCTCGAACGGCTCCCCGTCCAGGGTCGCGAGGATCTGGCCCGAAGTGACCTGATCACCCCGGTTGACTTGGACGTCCAAGACGTTGCCGCCAACCTGGAAACTCAAGATTGAGGAATCGCTGGCTTCAACGAGGCCCGTGAACTTCCGGATCTGGCCATTTGCCACCTCGGTGACAACCATCGTCCGGATTGGCCGGACAACTTCCGGCGCTTCGATCTCTTCCTCGCCGCATCCCGATATCGTGGCGGCGAGCATGCAAGCCAACAGGCAGCGCCCGGCTCCAACTCCCATCGACCCCTCCCACTATGAACCGCTGTCATGATGGTGTCGGGAGGGAGGTGGGTCGTTGACTTACGTTAAGCCTTGGTCGGGGCCTTATTCGCGCATCCTGGACCCGTTTGCGTCGTAGAGGGGATGGGCGATGACCTCAGCGGGGTAAAAGGCGCCGTTGATCTCCACGGTCAGGGCTGTTCCATCGACCGCCAGCGCTGGCGGGACGTAGCCCATGGCCATGGACCTGCGCACGTGATGGGCATAACCGCCGGAGGTCACGTAGCCCACGCAAGTCTCCTCCTTCATGATGGCTTCGTCGTTGACTACATCGATGTCGTCGGTCTCGATGGTCATGGCGACGAGCCGTTTATCCGGCCCGGCGGCGCGCTCAGCCTCGGCCGCGGGCTTGCCGATGAAGTCCTTGTCCCATTGAATGAAGGCGTCGAGACCTGATTGTGCGGCAGTGAAATCGGGGCGGAAGTCCAGCGTCCAGGCGCCCCAGTTCTTCTCCAGCCGCAAGGCCATGAGCGCCCGGGCGCCGTAGAGCCGCAGCCCCAGGTCGGCGCCGGCCTCCTCGATCGCTTCGAAGAGGCGCAGTTGGAATTGCGGGGCGCAGTAGATTTCGTAGCCAAGCTCGCCCGAGAACGAGATTCGCGAGATGATGGCCGGCACCCCGGCCACGAACATGCGGCGGATGTCGCGGAACTTGAAGGCCTCGGCAGAGACATCCTCCCGCGTGATCTGCGAAAGCAAGGTCCGGGAGTTCGGCCCGGAGATTCCCATGCCGTGCCAGGCGTCCGATTCGTTGCGGTAGTCGACGCCGCTCGCCGGAATATGACTCTCGAACCAGCGGCGGTGCATCTCCTGCGCCGCGCCCGAGCCGAAGAGCATGAAGGCGTCCTCGTCCAGACAGGCGACCGTGAGGTCTCCGTAGAGTTTGCCCGAGGGGGTCAACATCGGCGTTAGGGCGATACGGCCGGGCTTCGGAATTCGCCCAGCTAGGACCCGGTCCAAGTAGGCACGGGCGCCAGGGCCGGAGAACGCATGCTTGGCGAAGTTGGCGATCTCGATAGCGCCCACTGCGTTGCGTACTGCGGCCACCTCCTCGCCGACATAATCGTGGGCGCGCGAGCGCCGGAAGGTGGGCTCCTCGTGGGCGTCATCCGGGCCCTTCGCGAACCAGAGTGCGTGCTCCAGCCCAAAAGCTTGATCCATCACGGCCCCCTTCGACACCAGCCGGTCGAACAAGGCCGTGGTCTTCTGCCGCCGGCCCTTGGGAAGGGTCTCGTTCGGGAAGGTCATGACAAAGCGGCGCTCGTAGTTCTCCGCCGACTTCACCGTGCCCCAATCCGGGCTGGCGAAGTCGCCAAAGCGCGCGATGTCCATCGCCCAGACATCGATCGAGGGTTCCCCATCCATCATCCATTCGGCGAGACACAGGCCGACCCCGCCGGCCTGACAAAATCCCGCCATGACGCCAACGGCCGCCCAGTAGTTGGTCAGGCCCGGAACCGGGCCGATCATCGGGTTGCCGTCGGGGCCAAAGGTGAAGGGGCCGTTGATCACCGACTTGATGCCAGCTTCGGCTAGCGCGGGGATACGCTCGAAGGCAAGTTCCAGGCGGTCGCCGATGCGGTCGAGATCGGGCTGCAGCAGTTCGTGGCCAAAGTCCATTGGCGTGCCCTCGACCCGCCACGGCGTGGATCGCGGCTCATAGGTGCCGAGCAGCATGCCGCTGCGCTCCTGCCGGAAATAGATGTTCGCTTCGTAGTCAATCCCGGCCGGTAGGCGATTTTGCTGCCCCCGCTCGACGATTTCCGGGATGTCGTCGGTGATGAGGTAGTGGTGCTCCATCGGCTGCACCGGCAGATTGAGCCCCGCCATCCGGCCGGCCTCGCGCGCCCAGAGGCCGGCGGCGTTGACCACGCGCTCGGCGACGATCGTGCCTTTGGGTGTGACGACGTCCCAGCTGCCATCGGCCCGCTGCCGCGTTTCCGCCACTGGCGTATGGGTGAAGTAGGACGCGCCATGCGCCTTGGCAGCCTTTGCGTAGGCGTAGGTGACACCCGAGGGATCCACGTCTCCGTCCAGCGGGTCCCAGAGGGCCGCGATGTAGTGCTTGGGGTCGATCAGCGGGTGGCGCCGGGCTGCTTCCTCTACGGAGATGAACTCCTGATCAAGGCCCATGTACCGCGCCTTTGAGCGTTCGCGCTTCAGGTAGTCGTGCCAGACCTCGTTGGAGGCGAGATAGAAGCCGCCGGTGCTGTGCATGCCCACCGACTGGCCGGAGACCTCCTCAATCTCCTTGTAGAGGTTGATCGTGTAGCCTTGCAGGCGCGAGATATTGGGGTCCGAGGAGATAGTGTGGATCTGTCCGGCCGCGTGCCAGGAAGAACCGGAGGTGAGCTCGTCGCGCTCCAGCAGCACCACATCTTTCCAGCCGAACTTCGCCAGGTGGAAGAGGATCGAGCAGCCCACCACGCCGCCTCCGATAATCGCGACCCGGACGTGGGAGGGAAGTTGCTTGTCACTGTCCATTTCGTCGTCCTCATTTCTTCGTCGCCCCGGCCCTCGCGCCGGGTGCCCCTATTACCAGGCGCTTCTAGTACCAAGCATCGGCCATGGACTCTTTCTTCCTCGCGATGAATTCCCGCAAGGCCTCGTCGGCCGCGGGATCGAGGGCAGGGGCCTCGTAGTCCGCCAGCATCTTGTTCCATGTCTCGTAGGCGCGGCGCTCGGTGTCCTTGGCACCGCCTTCCTCCCACTGCTCCAAGCTTTCGGAGTTCGACATGGAAGCGTCGTAGTAGGCGGTTTCGTAGTTGCCCATGGTGTGGGCGGAGCCAAGGAAGTGCCCCGCCGGCTCCACGTCGTCATAGGCGTTGCGTCCTAAACTGTTGTCGTCGAGTTCGACCCCGCCGAGCAGCTTCTGATAAGCACCCAGGCGGTCGGCGTCGACGATCAGCTTCTCGAAGCTGGTCACGAGGCCGCCTTCCAGCCAGCCGGCCGCGTGCAGCACGAAGTTGGCCCCGCCGAGCGCGGTGGAATGCATCGAGTCCGCGCTTTCCGTGCCCGCCTGGGCATCGGTGACTTTCGAAGCCGTAAGCGAACCGCCGCAGCGCAGCGGCACGCCCAGCCGCCGGGCCAATTGCCCGATGATGTAGTTCGAGGCCACGGGCTCCGGCATGCCGAAGGTGGGGGCGCCGCTCTTCAGGCTCATGGAGGACAGGAAATTGCCGAGAACGAAGGGCGAGCCGGGGCGCACCAACTGGGCAAAGGCGCAGCAGATCATGGCCTCGGCCAGCGCTTGGGCGATGGAGGCGGCCGTGGTTACCGGCCCCATGGCGCCGCCCAGGATGAAGGGAGCGACGATCATGCCTTGACCTGCTGCGGAATAGGTGCGGATCGCCTCGGTCACCACCTTGTCGACCAGCAGTGGCGAGTTCGTGTTGACGTTGCCCATGATAACGCAGTTGTTCTCTACGAAGTCGTCACCATGGAGGATCCGCATCATGGCGACGCTGTCCTCGGCGCGAGATTTCGCGGTGATGGCGCCCAGCACCGGTTTATCGGACCAGCGGATATGGGCGTAAAGCATATCCAGGTGGCGCTTGTTCACCGGCAGGTCGCAAGGCTCGCAGGTCACAAGGCCCGAGTGGTGAAGTGCCGGCAGCATGTAGGTGAGCTTGACCAGCTTCTCCAGATCGGCGAAGGCGCCGTAGCGCCGCCCCCCTTCGAGATCGCGCACGAAAGGTGGCCCGTAGACCGGGGCGAAGACCGTGCAATCTTCACCGATCTCCACGCGCCGAAGCGGATTGCGGGCGTGTTGCGTGAACTTGCTGGGCGCTGTCTTGCAAAGCTCTCGGGCGGCACCGCGCGGCAGGCGCACCCGCGTCTCGGTGACATCGGCTCCCGCATCGCGCCAGATGCGCAAGGCTTCAGGGTCGTCGCGAAACTCGATCCCAATTTCCTGGATCAGCCAATCGGCCTGATCCTCGAGGCGCGCCAGTCCCTCTTCGCCGAGAAACTCGAAATAGGGGATGCGACGCGTGATGTAGGCGGGGCCTGGCGCCACGGCGCGGCTTTCCCCAGGCCGGCCCCGGCCTCGGCGCCCCTTGCTCCGAACCGCTCTTTCCGTCACGGGCATTCGCGCGCATCCCTAAAGCAAAAGCAGTTTAACCCGATTACTGGCCGTGGTGACGCTTGCAAAAACTAGGGATATCCATAATTTGAAATTATGCGTCGCCTGTATGAATTCGTGCATTCCCCGGCCGCTCTCTTGGCCTTCGAGGCGGCCGCGCGGCGCCTTTCCTTCACGCGGGCAGCGCGGGAGCTAAACGTCTCCCAACCCGCGATCAGTCAATCCGTGAAGAAAATCGAGGAGGCTCTGGGGATCAGCCTCTTCGAGCGGCGGGGTCGGGGCATCGCGCTCACCGAGGCGGGGGAGCGCTTTCATACAGATGTATCATTTGGGCTTATGCACATCCTGCGCTCGGCGGAAGGCATCGCTTTGCGGGCGGGAAGCGACCATGTCTCCCTCTCCTGCTCGACTGCCTTCGCACACTACTGGATGGTGCCACGCTTGTCGGACTTCAAATCCGCCTATCCGGGCATCGAGATTCGCGTGCAGACCACCGACCGCGACCATGACCTAGGGGACGAGGGGGTTTCCTTCGCCGTGCGCCGGGGCACGGGCCCCTTTCCCGGCCACGAGTCCTTCCTCTTGGCGCGCGAGCGGATTTACCCTGTTGCGAGCCCGCGCTACATCGCTGCGCAGGGCCGCCCCTCCGGTACGTGGGACTTAGCGCGTCATGCCTTGATCCACCTCGAGGAGCCTTTCAGGCTACGGCCGAGCTGGACCGACTGGCTCGACGCGGAGGGCGTGTCTTTCGCGGATGACGGCGGGGGCCTGCGCCTGAACGACTACGCGCTTGTCGTTCAGGCGGCGATCGCCGGCGAAGGCATCGCTTTTGGCTGGCACCACATCGTCGAGGGCCTTGTGCGCCAGGGGCTTCTGGTAAAACTAATGGATGGGGCCTACGACGCTGGCATGGGCTTCCACGTCGTCTGGCGCGGCTTGCGACCAGGCTCCCGCGCCGAGCCCTTCCTGTCCTGGCTCCGCTCGCAAGCGGAGTGAATGGGGCGGAGGCCGCTTGTCAAAGCGGTGCCGTGCGGCGTTCAATGGGCCCTCACGGTTGCTGTGAAACACAGAGAGGAAAATCCATGACCGCTGTGGAAACGCGCCTGTTGTCGGAAGCGGAGATCGCCGCTTATCGCCGCGACGGCTATGTGGTCCCGGACTTTTGCTTGCCCGAGGCCACCGTTGCGCGCATGCGCGCCGCCTTCGCGGACTTGGAGGCCGCCAACGCGCATCTGACCACCGATTTTATCCTCTGTCCGCACTTGCCCGATCCGGCGGTGCAAAAGGTCAAGGGCGGACCGGAATGGTTGGAGTTTGCAACGATCCCCGAAATCCTGGATATGGCGGAACAGTTGATCGGGCCGGATATCATTCTCTGGGGCACGACGGTTTTCGGAAAGCCGCCGGGCAAGGGCAAGCGCACCCCTTGGCATCAGGACGCCAACTATTGGCCCATGCGCCCGGCCCACACCTGCACGGCCTGGATCGCCTTGGACGAGGCAACGGTCGAGAACGGCTGCCTGCAAGTGATTCCCGGCTCTCACCGCGGCGAGCGCTATTACAAGCACAGCGTGAACCAGGACCGTGGCCTGACCCTGAACCAGGAACTCGACGCGAGCGAGTTCGATGAAGCCGATGCGCGGCCAATTCTGTTGAAGCCCGGGCAGGTTTCCTTTCACGACAGCTTCTTGGTGCATGGCTCCGAGCCCAACCGCTCGCCCCGTCGGCGGGCGGGTTACGTGGTGCGCCTGATGCCGGGGAACTGCGTGTGGGACCGCGACTACGGCGTTGAACTTGCCAGGAAATCCCGTGATATCGATTTTGCAACCCGCCAGCTTTGCCAGGTGCGTGGCCGGGATCTGACAGGTAGGAACGACAGTGTGGATCCGGCCTCGGTCTGGCCGCGCGAGAGCTAGGATAGCCATGAGTGAAAACCCCAATGCGGCGCAAAGCGAATACTGGAACTCCGACGCGGGCGAGAAGTGGATCAAGTTCCAGGAGGACCTGGACACGGTCTTTCAGCCGATCACGGAGCGTTTGCTTGAGCACGCGGCGCCGCGACCGGGGGAGCGGGCCTTGGACATCGGTTGCGGCACCGGCGCCACAACCATGCAATTGGCTCTAAGGCTGGGCCCGGGCGGCAGTGTTCTAGGCCTCGATATCTCTCATTTGCTTCTGGCCCGCGCGGAGGAAAGACGGCGCGCGGCGAATCTTGGAAATCTTCACTACAATTTGGGCGACGCGCAAACACAGGCCTTCGATGCCGATGCTTTCGATCTTCTGATCTCGCGCTTCGGGGTGATGTTCTTCGCCGACCCGGTGGCGGCCTTCGCAAATCTCGCTTCCGGTTTGACGGCGGAGGGACGCTTGTCCTTCGTCTCATGGGGACCGCTTTCCCGCAATCCGTGGTTCGACATTCCCAAGGCCGCGGCCGTGGCCAGGATGGGGGCGCCGAAGGAACGGCCGCTGCGCGCGCCGGGGCCGCTCGCGTTCTCGGAGACAGACTATGTCGTCGATATTCTGTCGCAAGCCGGGTTTCGAGAGATTTCCGTGGCGGTCGAAACAGTTTTTCTCGAGCGAGACGGTCCGGTGGAGGAAGCCGCCCAGCTTGCAGCGAACCTGGGCCCCAGCAACCGGATCGTGCGAGAGTTCGACGGTACGCAGGCGGATTTCGAGGAGATCGCCCGGAGCGTAGCCTCGGCCTTCGAAGTCTATTCCGAGGGCGGGCGCATACGCCTGCCTGCCTGTTTGAATTTCTTTGATGTCGCCAAAAGCGTTGGCTAATCCCCAGCAAAAGAACAATCGCGTGCAAATCGTCGCGCGATAGCAAAATTGCTCGTCTTCGCCGAATCTAATCTAATTCCGGCGGACCGCTGGGCATTGGGAAATCTACTCACGGAAGTCTTTGTGGTTGTCCAGAATTGCCCCGCTGTTACACTAACCGAGGCTTTCGCGGCGTTCGTGTTCGCGTCGCGCTATCCGGGCATAAGAATCCGGGGGGCCGAGAAAGTTTCCGGCGGCATCCAGCCGGAAATGGTGAACAGAGTGGATTGGGGGCGAGCCTCGCGATCTGTCGCGCCGTTACGCGCCGTGTCTTCCGCGTGAAGACGGCTAAAGTCGATGCGATCAAATCGCGCGCCGCCGGAGAGGGGAGGTCTGGGCTTTGATTGATGTATTGAAGCTGGTTGGCAAGAGAATCTTGCTGGGTCTTTTGACCTTGTTCATCATCTCGGTGATCATTTCCTACGCGGTTGAATTGCTGCCGGGCGATTTGGCGCAACAAATCCTCGGCCAATCGGCAACGCCGGAAGCGGTCGAGAACCTGCGCGAGGAACTGGGCCTTAACCGGCCGTGGATCGTGCGCTACGGCGAATGGCTTGGCGGGATCGTGCAAGGTGACTTCGGGGTCTCGCTCGCCAACAAGCGGTCCGTCGCCGAGCAGCTGTCCGTGCGCTTCTCCAACACCCTCTTCCTGGCGGCGGTCGCCGCCGCGATCGCGGTGCCCTTGGCCATTACCCTCGGCGTTCTCTCGGCGCTCTATCGCAACACCGTGTTCGACCGGGTGACCAACGTCTTCGGGCTGGCCTCGATTTCCTCGCCCGAGTTCTTTCTCGGCTACATCCTGATCCTCTTCCTGGCTTTGAAGCACCCGCTCTTCCCAGCGATCTCCTCGGAAATCACGCCCG